>JBDHFY010000140.1:0-16323 GCA_039590195.1 Gemmatimonadota bacterium
CCAAACAGAAGAAGCCGAAGGCCAACCGTGACTGAAGCCTCGAACTTCTTGCACTCGTTCGCGCACGCCATGGCGACGTTTGCGCTGTACCCGGACGGCCACGCCACCCGCGGGCGCGCCCTCGATGATCTCTACCAAGCGCTCATCGACCTCCTCGCCGCGAACCCCAAGGCGCTTTTTTCGTTCCTTGGTGACCAGGTCGTCTTCGGAAAGACTCCCCTCCGTGGACTCGAGGACTGGGAGTGGTCGAAGCGGCTGGCCGGGATCGGCGTGCAGCGCCTCGAGTTTGATGCGACGGCGACACGTGGAGACCTGGAAGCTTTCGTGGATGACCTGCTGCGCAGACTCACGCAGAAGGGCTTCGATACCAGTGAGGTCCGGCAGACGCGGCCCAGTGGCATACGGTTCGGCACCGTCGGCCTCAAGGATCAGGACAAGACGCAGAAGCCAATCGAAACCGCGACCCTCGATTTCACGCTTGGCGAAGAGGCGGAGACGTTGCGGTGGATGCACGAAGAAGTGACGGCGGGCCACCAGTTACCGCTGACAGAGGCGCAGGCGGTCGTGCGGTCGCTTTCCATTGCCATGCACGGCCAGCAGCGCATGATGCTCCCGCTTCTCAAGATCCGAGAGTACGACGAGTACACCACCACCCATTCACTGAACGTGAGCGTTTTGACCATGGCGCTCGCCGAATGGATGAGTCTCGGGGCCCGCGACATCCAGGCGTTCGGCGTCGCTGGATTGCTTCACGACATCGGCAAGGTCGTGATTCCGCTCGAGATCCTAAACAAGCCGGGCAAGCTCTCCGAAGAGGAACGGACCATCATCAAGTCGCACACGGTTGAAGGAGCCCGGATCATCATCGCCACCGAGCAGGACCTCGACATGGCGTCGGTCGTGGCATACGAACACCACATCATGATCAATGGACAAGGATATCCCACGTTCGCGTACCCGCGGGATTGTCACTACGGGAGCAAGTTTGTCCATGTGTGTGATGTGTACGACGCGCTACGCACCAAACGGCCGTACCGGGATGCCTGGCCTCCCGAGCAGGTACTCGCCTACATCGAGGAGCGTTCAGGCGTGGAGTTTGAGGGCGTCATTGCCCACGCCTTCTGCCAGATGATGCGTACGTGGGAACCGAACTTGGTACGGGTAACCGAACGCGAACCGATTCCCATGGGCTAACCGACCGCCCAGAACTCCAGTTGCCCGGGATCGTCTGACACCGTGACCGGTGCAAGCGGCTCTGCTTGCCTGGCCGCCATCAATCTTCCGTCGAACCCGACTTCCTCCAACGCGGAACGAACCTCTGCGACCGCCAGATCGGCTCCATTGCACTCCTCGCTGAGGTGCGCGAGGATGACGGACCGCAGGCCGTCGTGATGCAGTCCGGCCAGAAACCGGGCTGCGACTCGATTCGAGAGGTGGCCCGCGGGACCCGCTATTCGCTCGCGGAGGACCGGTGGGTACGAGCTGGAGCGAAGCATGGCCTCATCATGATTGGCCTCCACGATCAAGCAGGTGGAATCCTGCAGCAGTTGTCGGACGGCGGTCGTTGGGTGTCCGAGATCGTAAGCGAGCCCGATCTTGGCGCCGTCCTCCCCAACCACGGCCAGGGCCAACGGCTCCGCAGCGTCGTGACTCGTGCGGCACGCGGTTATCGTGAACGGGCCGATGGAGACGGGTTGTCGAGGATCGATCGCGACGCGAGTGACGTTGTCCAACGCGGGGGCCAGGGCTGCTAGGGTTCCGCGGGAAGCGTACACGGGACATGCCGATTTGCGAGCCAGCGGTGCCGCCCCGCGGGCATGATCGTGGTGCTCATGGGTGAGCACCACCCCCACCAGACCAGTCAGGTTCACTCCCGCCTTGCGAGCCCGCCCCGCGAGCGAGCGAAGTCCGAAGCCGGCGTCCAACAACAAAGTGGTTTCAGCCGCCGTCACCGCGATGGCGTTGCCCTTGCTGCCCGAGCCGAGAACCGCAATCCTCACGCACGCACCGCATGATCGTAGATCGCCTCGAGCATCGCGCGGATCTCGGGCGTCACGGCGACGTCGCGGCGCGGAAGTACACGCTCCGCAACGGATAGGAAACCGTCCTTTCTCATGACGTCACCGTCGGGACCCCAGGCAAAGGGCGGCAGGTATCGCGGGGGTCTCGTGACGCCGAAGACACTGCAGCCCACGCCGATCTTCGTTCCGGTACCGAGCAGCGTACCGATAGCGGTCTTCGCGTGGTCCCCGATCAAGCTGCCGAGGTTCTTTCGTTCGGTTTCGATGCGAGCACCGTCGACCTCGAGATGAACGGGGCCGTACGTGTTCTTGAGGTCTGATGTCACCGTGTTGGCTCCCAGGTTGACCCAGCGGCCGATCACGGAATGGCCGAGAAAGCCGTCGTGAGCCTTGTTGGCATATCCCAGGAACGTGCACGCCGCGATCTCGCCCCGCACCTTGCACTGCGGGCCGAACGCCGACCACCGGATCGGCCCACCGAGCACCAGTGTGCCGGGGCCAACGTAGACGGGTCCCTCGAACCGCGTCCCGCCCTTGATATAAGCGTGTTGCTCGACCACGACGGCGCCTTCCCGGACGTCGAACGTCACTCCGGGCTCGACGCGCGCACCGAGCAGGATCACGTCGGCGGGATCTCCCAGCACCACGCTACCCTCGGGCAACTCCTCGCCGCCCTCGGCAACGAAATCCGCCACATCCGCCACCAGGAAGTGCTCTAGTGCGGTGACCAGATCATATGCGCCGTGCAGCAAGATGCCGTCGAGCTCAACGGGTTCCCAATCTGGGGTTTCGTTGGGGCTCCACGTGATATCCGGAGGTAGCCACCACCCAACGGTTTCCCCATCGTTCACGAGGAGAGTCGGCTGGTCCGGGAACTCGGGAGGCACGCCGGTGGGTACAAAGTCCGAACGCCCCACCACCGCCGGGCCATCGACGGGCCGCACGGGCCCCGGCGAGGGGCGCCCGTCCTCGACGAACGCGTGAAGGTAGTCCTCTGTGAAGATCCCGTGGGTCTCGCCTTCCGCGATTGCCTCCCAGCGCTCTCGGATCAGCCAGGCACCGGCCCGCAGTTCGCAGATCGGCCGCGAATCCTGGAACGGGAACCATTTGGATCCCCCTGGTGGATCCTTGAGAAAGAGATCGGGCATATGTCGGTCCGGTGCAGATTCAGATGCGAATTCGTGACGCCGTCAGGATGGCGTCCCAGTCGGGGTAGGACAACCCCCGAGCGGGGCGTGGCGGGTCGTGGGGGCAAAGCTATCGTTCCGAAAAGAACCTCGCCTCGAACTCCCAGGGAAGGTTCTCCCGCTCATCGGGGAGGAAGAACGTCTGGTTCACCAAGCCCAGGGTGGCGGCGACGCTATTGACCTTCACGTACCGGTCGACACGAGGAACGAGCCAGCTGTCGCTGCGGTCGCTCCACGCAGCCAGCACGAAGTCAAACTGAATGACATGGATGCGCTCATGAGCGAGGGTGATCGGATCGCCCATTGATCTTTCATTCAGGAAGATCGTGCCGCCCACGGTCGTGCCCTGTCGCACTCCATCCGTGTTCGCCACCGGCAGCGGGGTTCGGCCTGGCGCAATCTGCTCATCCTTCACGCGAAAGACCGCCGCTCCACTCGACAGACTCTCCCCGATGTCCAGCGAACGTGCCGAGGAAACGAGTCCGAAAGTCAACGAGGCGAAAGACACGAGATCCACTTTTGGCCACACCGGTCTTCGGGCGCCTGGCGACACGATGAGGCGGACGGGAAGAGGACCAAGGGGCACGAGCAGTCGGTCAAACGCTCCCCGTCCATCGGCGGCATTGAACACGATAGAGTTGCCGACCGATGCGAGCTCCCTCCCAAGCAGCCCAGCACCAGCGAATTGCCCGCCGGCAATTCGCTTGCCGGCGTAGACGAGTCCACCTCCCAAAGCTCCCTGGACGAATCCCTCGACAAACGAGCCGTGATTGAGTATGCGAAAGAGCCCGGCGGTTATTCCGCCGAGGGCGGCGTTTACCCCCATGACGGTTGCGTGATCGGCAAAATCGGCCGGGTCGGCCCCACCGATGCCTGTTTGCTGGCTGGATAGAAGTGGCTCAGCCGTGAGCGGTGGGAAGGCCACAACGGAGCATAGGATGACAACGTGTGGCCTCACTTGTGGTACCTCCGTCTAATCCCCGCGGCTCTCCGGACGCCTGATCGCATCGGGAAGGGAGGCAAGCAACTCTTTGAGGTTGGCTGCCCGCTCCTTCGTCGTGACCAGGGTCACGCCGTTGGCATGGACTGCCACGAGGTCTCTCACCCCGAACAGCACAATTGACCCATCTTCCGCCCAGGCCACGCAATCCGACGCCTCCCGTTGTACCGCCGAGCCCACGAGCACGTTCCCCTGATCATCGCACTGACGTACCCGGGCGAGCGCAGCCCACGTCCCGACGTCATCCCAGGGAAAATCTCCGGGAACCACTATCACCCGGTCGCTGCGCTCGAAGTGCGACATGTCGACCGGTATGGGTGTTACGACCTCATAGAACGCTTCCACGGCGCCGCGTTCGAGGTTCGCCAGGTGAGGAGCGATCTCCGGGGCAACGGTCCGCGTCTCTTCGAGGAATCGGACGGCTGTCCAGGCAAACAGACCGCTGTTCCACAGAGCCCCGGCGGCCACGAGGCGTTTGGCTGTCGGCCGGTCGGGCTTCTCTCTGAACGCTTTGACGGCGAAGGCCCTCCGAGCGACGGGCTCCCCCGGCTCGATGTACCCGTACCCCGGGTCCGGGCGTCGGGGAGCGATGCCGACCGTGACAAGGGCGTCGTGATGCTCGGCCACCTCGAGCGCGTGTGCTGCGGTCTCCCGAAACGCGGCTGGGTCAGCGACGTGCCAATCGGCGTGGAGCGAGAGCAGGCTTGCATGGGAATCTCGCTGCGCGGCCACCACCGTCGCCCAAGCGAGCGCGGGCCCGGTGGACGCCGCTCGCGGTTCAGCGAGGAAATTCTCACCCGGAAGCTCTGGCAGAATCTGCCTGATGGCGTCAACCAGATCCCGACTCGTGATGACAAGGGTGCGGGCCGGAGGGATCAACCCCTGCAGTCGAGTGATCGTCGTGCGCAGGAGCGGCTCGTCGCCGACGAGGGGCAGCAGTTGTTTGGGCGTCGCCGCGCCGGACAGAGGCCAGAACCGGGTCCCCGATCCTCCAGCCAGTACGGCTGCCCAGCGACTCATTGTGTACCGGTCTCTCCGAGGATCTCTGCTACGAAGCGCTCGAGCTTGGATGGGCTGAATGGCTTGGCCACGTACTCCGCTCCGAGGTCGCCGGCCTTCGTGCGTAAGTCGTCCCGCCCGGCCCCGGTGAGGATGACCACGGGAATGTCTTCGGTGTGCTCGGCTTGGCGAAGCTCGCGGAGAAAATCGAGGCCCGAACCGTCGGGGAGCGTTGGGTCCAGGAGAATGAGGTCAATGTCGATCCCGGAGCCGAGAATCGTCCGGGCTCCCTGCAGGGATCGGGTGGCGCTCACCCGATAGCCATCCGCTTCGCACGCGTGCTGAATGACCCGTGCCACATGCGGCTCGTCGTCAACGACGAGGAGATGTGTTTCCGGCACCGCGCCTCACAGCAAGCCGGCGATGTTGGGTCGATGCTGGTGCAGCTCGTACAGCAGAGGGCCGATATTGGTGTTGGGATCGACGAGGAGAGCGAGCAAGGTCTCAGGCGTGACGACGCAGATGATCGCGAGCCCGGCCCCATACTCAACCACGCCGGTCGTGAAATCCCCACACGCCGCCGCGTGGCCAAGTTCCGTGCACGCGTTGACGAGGGACGGCACGAGGGCCGCAAGGCCGTCGGCATCGACGCCGTTTCGGGCCACAGAGACGATTGGCAGACCGTCCCGGCCGAGCACGATGACGGTGTTTACCCCTTCGCGCTGCACCAGCGCATCAACAACGTCNNCCACATCGAAGTCAAGCGAGCCGTGTGGGTTGACCGGGTTTGGAGCCGCGGCTAATCTTCTGCCACCACTGATGTGCGGCAGGTCTTTGTCCTTCATCCGCTTTGGCTCGGTAGCGGTTCTCGCAGTGCTTTTGTCGGCCTGTGGTGATCCCCTGGGCCTTCCGCCCGCGACGGTCGTCAACTTCGTCGATACCCTAGCGCTCGACGGCTTGAGCGGGACGGATATCGTGCTTCCCAGCGGCTACGACATTCCCAACATGACAAAGACCCGCACCGACCGGGCAGCACCTTTCGACTTCGCGTTTGACATCGACCCGTCAGGCGAAAGTCGGATCTTTCCAACTGGTGCTCTTGGGCTGGGATCCAATGCCGGGGTGCGCTTTGCCGAGGGTTCCTTTGACGACGCGGACGTCGCCCCGGAGGACGGATATGTCACCGACAGTGCGCTCGTGGTGCACGTCGATTCGGTATTCGTCGTGCGCTCGCGGCCCATCCGCGGTGGTATCGTTCCCTGTCCGTTCTTCTTGGGAGCGCTTCCGCGGTACGGGAAATTCCGTGTGCTCGCCATCGATCTGCAGCAGCGACGGATCACACTCGAGGCCCTGATCAACGTGAATTGTGGATACCGTGGGCTCCAAACAGGCCTTCCTGATCAATAACGACAGTGATTGACATCAAGAGGGTTCGAGAAGCGCCGGACGATCTGAAAGCCTCGCTCGCGCGACGCGACCCAACGCTGGGTAGCTCGCTGCAGGCCCTTCTCGAGTTGGATACGCGGCGACGGAGCTTGCTGCAACAGGTGGAGTCACTGAAAGCGGAGCGCAATGCGGCCTCCGGAGAGGTGGCGCGGCTCAAGAAGGAGCGGGCCGACGCGGACGAGATCTTGGCCAAGCTCAAGAAAGTAAGCAATGCCATCAAGGCGCTGGACAAAGAGGTCAAGAACGTAGACCAAGAAATACGAGACACGCTCCTGCGAATTCCGAATGTGCCCCTCGACGATGTCCCCGACGGTGATGCATCTGCTAACGTAATCGAGCGTTCGTGGGGAACGCCGCGGGATTTCTCCTTCACGCCGCTGCCGCACTGGGAGCTGGGGCAACGGCTCGACATCTTGGACCTCGACCGGGGCGCCAAAATCACCGGTAGCGGCTTTCCCGTGTTCATCGGACTTGGCGCGCGCCTGGTCCGCGGCCTCATCAACTTCATGCTCGAGCTGCACGTGAGGGAACACGGGTATACGGAGGTGTGGCCACCCGCGTTGATCAATGCAGACAGTGCCTACGGTACCGCCCAGCTACCCGACCTCGAAAACAACATGTACGTGACCGAGGACGGGCTGTACCTGTGCCCCACGGCCGAAGTGCCGGTCACGAACCTGCACCGGAACGAGATGCTGCACGCGGAGGATCTCCCGTTTGGATACGCGGCCTATACGCCGTGTTTTCGTCGGGAGGCGGGAGCGCACGGCAAGGACACGCGCGGCGTGATGAGAGTGCACCAGTTCGACAAGGTGGAACTCGTGCGGTTCTCGACGCCGCAGGAATCGGCGGCGGAGCACGAGCGCCTCCTGAGCCATGCCGAGACCGTCCTGCAGCGGCTGGAACTTCCCTATCGGGTCGTGGTGCTCGCCACCGGAGACCTCGGGTTCGCCAGTGCCAAGACGTACGATCTCGAGGTCTGGGCGCCGGGGGTCGGGGGGTGGTTGGAAGTATCCAGCGCAAGCACGTTCACGGATTTTCAGGCACGGCGTGCAAACATTCGGTATCGACCGCGAGCCGGTGCCAAGCCAAATTTCGTACACACGCTGAATGCGTCAGGAGTGGCGCTGCCACGCACCATCATCGCACTGCTGGAGAACAACCAGCAGGAAGACGGAAGTGTCAGGATTCCTGAGGCGCTAGTCCCGTGTGTGGGAGCGGAGCGTCTTGAACTACGTGTCAGGTAACAGACTCCGGCGCATCCGGAGGGTGGCGCCGGAGATCGTGCTGGTTCTCGCCATTGTGCTCGGCGGCGTTTCGTTATGGCAGGCTTGGAACATTCTCAACCACCTGCGCTCGGAGGCCCGCCAATCCTCCCGAATCTTCGGGACGGTGGTTGCTGCACTTAATGACACGTCTCCTGGAACCCGCACTGAGATCCTGCTGTCACTCGTTCAACAGATCACCAATACCGGCCTGCCGCTCATCGTGACGGACAGTTCGGGCGCAGTCACGGCTTGCGCCAACTTGCCGTTGGAGCCGGATCCGTGCCAGCCATTGCGCGACGATCCTCGCATCGTCGAATACGCTGCCGAACTCGACCGGGCGACCGCCCCCGTCCCAGCGCCCGGTGATATGCAGATTCACTTTGACGTGACAGCGTCCGGACGGCGGCTGACCTGGTTGAGCATCTTTCAGTTGTCCGTCCTGGGGATCGCCGTCACGACAGGTCTGTGGGCATATCGGGCGGCCGCCCACCGGCATCGGGACCGACTCTGGGTCGCCATGGCCCGGGAGTCGGCGCACCAACTTGGCACGCCGTTGATGAGCGCCGCGGCGTGGATCGAGCGGCTGAGAGACGAGCTGGCGGACCCGCCCGAGATCGCGCGTCACCTTCGCGCCGACCTGGACCGCCTGGAGCGAGTGGCTCAGCGGTTCGAGCGCATCGGTCGGGCGGGCCGGCGCGAGCGGATCGGCGTGGGTGCGCTGGCCGCCAGGGTCGCCGCCTATTTCGAGCCTCGCCTCCCGAGACATGCCAACAAAATCGTTGTGACTGTGCGGGCTCCGTCGGCGGGTCCCATGGTCACTGGCGATCCCGTCCTCATCGAATGGGCGCTGGAAGCGCTCGTGCGAAACTCCATCGACGCGTTGAGCGGGCGCGGCGGTCACATCGCCATCACGGTCCGCCGTGAGTTGGATATGGTGCGAGTCGGCGTCGAGGATGACGGCCCCGGAGTCGGTATGGAAGTCCGCACCAACCTCTTCGAACCGGGAGTGAGCACCAAGTCGGGTGGATGGGGGATTGGGCTCGCGCTGGCACACCGAATCGTCGAGGACGTTCATGGCGGGCAGTTGCGCTTCGAGCCGACCGAGGAAGGTGCGCTGTTTGTAGCTGAGCTTCCTGCGGAACCGGCTGCGTGACCCTGCTACCGGTCAACGAGCGACAACGCGAGGCCATCGAGCACGCAGGTGGGCCCTCATTGGTCTTGGCCGGTGCGGGCTCGGGAAAAACTCGAGTACTCACCGCGCGCATCGCGCATCTCATCGAGACTCAGGGCATTCCTCCCGAACGCATTTTGGCTGCGACGTTCACGAATCGAGCGGCGGGCGAGATGCGTCGACGCGTGGCTGACCTGCTCGGGCGCGAGCCGGGGGGCCTATGGATCGGGACCTTCCATTCGCTCTCGGCACGACTTCTCCGGCGCGAGGCTCACCTGTTGGGTTTCACGCCACAGTTCACGATTTACGACGACGACGATCAGCTTTCGTTGATCAAACGCCTCCTGGAACACGGTAAGTATCCCACGCGGACGTTCCCACCCCGTGTAATCCGCGCCATCATCTCGGCGGCTAAGAACCGCCTCGTGTCCGCCGATGAGCTCGCCGCCAACGCCACCGACGACGTCGAGCAGGTGTCGGGAGAGATCTACCACGCCCTCACCGAAGCGCTCGCGACCCAGAACGCGATGGACTTCGACGATTTGCTGATCCATCCGCTCACCCTCTTCCGCACACAACCGCATCGCCTGGCGGTGTACCAAAAGCGATTCCGATCCATCTTGGTCGACGAATTCCAGGACACGAACCGTCCACAATACCTGTTCGTGCGACGCCTGAGCGGAGTGCATCGTGACCTCTGCGTCGTAGGTGACGATGACCAGTCGATCTACGGGTGGCGCGGTGCCGATATCCGCAACATGCTCGACTTCGAGCACGATTTTCCTGACGCAATCACGTACCGTCTCGAGGAGAACTATCGCTCCACACAGGTCATTCTCGACGCCGCCAACGGTGTGATCGCCGACAATGCGGAAAGGCTCGGGAAGACGCTCTTCACATCGCGAACCGGCGGAGAGCCTCTTGCGATTGTCACGACGGCAGATGAGCGCGACGAAGCCGAATGGATTGCCAGGGAGCTGCGGGAGCGCTCCGCGACCGATCACTATTCGTACTCGGAGATGGCTGTCCTGTACAGAACCAATGCCCAATCGCGCGCGTTCGAGGATGCTTTTCGTCGGGCGGCGATTCCCTACAGGGTGGTGGGCTCCATTAGCTTTTACGCGCGCCGGGAAGTGCGCGACCTGGTGGCGTATCTGCGATTGCTGATCAACCCGGTGGACGACGAAGCCTTTCTCAGGGCGGTAAACGTTCCGAAGCGGGGACTCGGTGTCGCAAGCCTCGGCGTCCTTCAGGAAACGGCGAGGCAATGGCGGCGACCGCTACTCGAGACGGCGGCGATTGCGGATCGCATTCGGGATCTGCGTCCACGGGTGATACAGGCGTTCACAGAGTTCGCCGAGTTGATCTCGCGCCTGAGCGACACCCTCGCCGAGACTGCTCCTGCGGTCGCTGTCGAACGGGTCATCGAAGCGATTGATTATGAGTCGTTTCTCTCCCGCGAGGGGGTCGAAGGTATGGAGCGCATCGAGAACGTCAAGGAACTCGTGGCGAGTGCCGCGGAGTGGTCCGAGGAGATCGATGCGGACGATCCGAACACACCGCTGGAACGATTCCTGACCACGGCGGCGCTCACGACGTCGGCCGAAGTCCAAAGTGGCGATCCCGAAGGGGTGAACCTCATGACGGTGCACACGGCCAAAGGGCTGGAATGGCCCATCGTGGCTATCACCGGTCTCGAGGACGGGCTGTTTCCGTTGAGCCGGTCCATGGAGACTCCGGGTGGAGCCGAAGAAGAGCGAAGGCTTGCCTATGTCGGCGTTACGCGGGCGGCGGATCGACTCTATATGTCCTGGGCCCGGGCCCGGCGCCGCGGCGGGCAACTCATGCCGGGCCAGGCGTCCCGCTTTCTGGAGGACATCCCGCCCCAGATCGTCGAGGAACGTCGCAGCAGCGGGGTGTTCGGAGGCGATCTGTACCGCCGGCCGGCCCAAAAGATCGCCGTCGGATCGATGGTTGGAGCACCGGAAATGGAGTCGCAGGACGCCCCGCGGTACGTCAAGGGTGAACGAGTGCAGCACCGCACGTTCGGCTCGGGAACCATCCGGGCATTGACCGGGACTGGTCGGGCGCTCAAGGCGGTCGTCGAATTCGATGATGAGGACGTAGGTGTCAAGCAACTGCTGGTCGCCTATGCGGGGCTTCAGCGCGACTGGGACCCGGCATGAGTGTCACGCGCGAAGAAATCGAGCGGATAGCCCGTCTGGCGTCCCTCGCTGTGACGGATGAAGCACTGCCACAACTCACCGAGCAGATCGCCTCCATTCTGAGATACATTGCCCTGCTGGAAGAGGTGGTGGATCCCGACGATGACTCGAGTGAGCAGGGATCGGAATTCCGGCCGGGACCGCCTACATCTCCGCTTCGATCCGACGAACTCGAGTCGGTGCCGTTGGTTCGACCGTTGGAGGATTTCGCGCCGGCGTTGCAGGACGGGTTCTTCGTCGTGCCAAAGCTGGAAGCAATGGAGCCGTAGGGGTGAAGGATCCGCAGAAGGTCGCGGACGCGACGGCAACCCGCATCGAAGAAACCGAGGCGTCCGGCCTCAATGGATCCGTTGCCTTCGACCGACAAGTCGTTATGCGCCAGGCGGTTGACGTCGCCCGGGCCAAGAATACAGGACCCTTGGCGGCGACGACGGTTGCCGTCAAGGACAACATCTGCACCCTCGAGTACCCTACCACCTGCGCCTCCCGCATCCTGGCAGGATACCAATCGCCCTACGAAGCCACAGCGGTAAGCAGATTGAAAGCTGCTGGAGCGCTGATGGTGTGCAAGGCAAACTTGGACGAGTTTGCCATGGGCTCGTCAACCGAGCACTCCGCGTTCGGGCGCACACGTCACCCTACCCATCCGGAGCGAGTGCCCGGAGGATCATCGGGCGGTTCGGCAGCGTTGGTTGCCACCGAGGCGGTCGATGTCGCCTTGGGCTCAGAGACCGGCGGTTCCGTGCGGCAACCCGCTGCGTTTTGTGGCGTCGTCGGGCTGAAGCCGAGCTACGGTCGAGTCAGCCGCTTCGGCCTCGTGGCGTTCGGAAGCTCATTGGACCAGATCGGCGTGTTGAGCCGCACGGTTCGGGATGCGGCGTCGGTGTTTGCAGTCATCTCCGGAAGCGATCCCAATGATGCCACCTGCGTCGACGACCTTCCCGTCGATGCCCATCTCGAACGCAGAGACTTGAGCGGAGTCGTGGTCGGGGTTCCCGAAGAGTACTTCCCCAAGAGCCTCAATCCGAGCATACGCACGGCCTGCGACCGATGCGTAGCAGCCATGCGAGACGACGGCGCCCAGGTTCGTCGTGTGTCGCTGCCTCACACGCACCGTGCGGTGCCGTGCTATTACATAATCGCGCCGGCGGAGGCGAGCTCCAATCTCGCAAGGTATGACGGGGTGCGGTTCGGATTCCGCGGAGGCGATCCACAGGGTGACGTCGCCGCATTGTACCACGAGACGCGGGGGACGGGATTCGGCCCAGAAGTACGGCGCCGGATCATTATCGGGACCTACGTCTTGTCATCGGGCTACTATGAAGCCTATTACCGCAGGGCCCTCGTCACACGTGGCCTGATTGCGCGAGACTTCCAGCATGTCTTCGATGACGGCATCGATCTTCTCTTTACTCCGACCACGCCGACTACGGCGTTCAAAGCTGGGGAACGCCTCGACGATCCCGTTGCCATGTACTTGCAGGACGTCTTCGTCTGCTCGGCGAACCTGGCGGGCCTGCCGGCTCTCTCCTTGCCGATCGGCCGTGCCGAGGCGTTGCCGATCGGTGGCCAGCTCATTGCCCCGGCGTTTCGGGAGGAGCTGCTCCTCGACGTCGCCGACGTTTTGGAATCACTCCTGGAATCAACGGAGGAAGTGCGCTGAGCTGGGAAACCGTCATCGGACTCGAAGTCCACGTGCAGTTGAACACAAGAACCAAGATGTTCTGCGGGTGCTCGACTGCGTTTGGCGATCAGCCGAACACGAACACCTGTCCCGTCTGTCTCGGTCTGCCCGGAGCACTTCCGATCGCCAATCGCGAGGCGGTGCGGCTCGCTGTGCGAGCTGCGCTCGCGTTGGACTTCAACGTGCACGTGCAGAGTTGGTTTGCCCGCAAACACTATTTCTACCCCGATCTGCCGAAGGGATATCAGATCTCCCAGTTCGACCGCCCGCTCGCCACAGGCGGGCGACTCGAGATTGTATCGCCGGACCGTGGCTCCGTAGCGGTGGGGATCACTCGCCTGCACCTCGAAGAAGACGCCGGCAAGTCCGTGCATGATCGTTTTGTCGACAAGACCGCTATCGACTTTAACCGTTCTGGAATTCCGTTGGTCGAGATTGTGAGTGAGCCCGACCTCCGGTCGCCTACGGAGGCACGAGGGTACCTCGGAGTGTTGAAACAGATTCTCCAATACGTGGGGGTCTCCGATTGCAGCATGGAAGCAGGCAGACTGCGCGTCGACGCGAATCTTTCCGTGCGTCGAGCGGGTGAGAGGGAGTTGGGCGTGAAGCAAGAGGTCAAGAACATGAATTCCTTTGCGGCTGTGGAGCGAGCATTAGAGCAATTGCGCTGTGCGCAGATCGAGGCTTTGTCGCGGGGGGAGCGGATCGAACTCGTAACGTTCTCGGCGGCCACAGGTGAGCTTCGGAGAATGCGGGGAAAGGAAGAAAGCCATGACTACCGCTACTTCCCGGAACCCGACCTCCCACCGCTTGGCATCGAGGAAACATGGTTGGCAAGAGAGCGCGACGACATGCCGGAACTGCCTGCCGCGTTACAGCAACGTTTTCACGAGCAATACGGGATTCGAGCGTACGACGCCGAGGTGTTAGCCGGTACCAGAGAAGTCGCTCAGTATTATGAGAGTGTGATCGCCGCTGGCGTGGAAGCGAGGGCGGCTGCCCATTGGGTGATGGGCTCGGTGTTGCAGGACTTGAAGGAGAGCGGCGGTGTGTTTCGCGTGGGGCCGGCGCGCCTGGCAACGCTCATCGGCCTCGTTGCAGATGGGACGTTGAGCAATCAAGCGGCCAAGCACGTGTTCTCCGAGCTCACGAAGTGCGACGGCGAACCCCGTGCAGTGGCGGACCGCATGGGGCTTCTGCAAGTCGCTGACGAAGACCAGCTGTCGCAGTGGATCGACACGGTGCTGGAGCGATATCCCGACGAGGTTGCGAAATGGCTGGGTGGTGAATCGAAGCTGATGGGATTCCTGATGGGGCGGGTGATGAAGGAGTCTGGAGGCAAGGCGGATCCGCGGAGAGTGCAAGGTCTTCTCGAGAAACGCCTCCGATAGCCGAGGTCAAGAACGGGAGGATTCCTGCGCCGTGATCTGGCGCCCGCGCCACGGGCGTTGCGCCGCCGAACTCTCCCAATAGGGAAGCGCCGATTCGGGGAGGCTGAAATGCTCGTCCGCCATCGTCACGAGTTCCTGCACGGGCGGCGACACCAGACTCTTCAAGACATCGAGTCGCATGCGCTTCGCCAGGCGTAACGAGGCTTCGCCCGAGGGATCCAGTCTCTGCGCCGCCGCGGCCCCGTTCCCAGAGACGAGGACTTCCATGATGTACTGGAATGCGACGCCCATGTGCATCTCGACTTGTGCGTCGCTGAGATCCCACCGGCTCGCCTCTGCCAAGACCCGAAACGCCCGTTGCCAACTCTGCGTTTCTGTCAAGCCGACCATGCCCCGAAAAAGGCGTCGTCCGGTTCGCACGGAGAAGATTGTGGGGGAGAGAATGCGGTCCAGGTGGGCGTCCGCGCTGTCGTGTCCGAACCGGATGATCTCCATGGCCGTTCGGGCGTACGGCTCGCCAAGATGGGTTTCGAAACGGCTCTCCCAGTACGAATGACCGAGGGCAATCGTGCTGGATGTGACCACGAGCTGGCGAGGCACGAAAAAATTGTGAGCGACTGTGTCCGCAGCGAGGTGAGAGAGATATCCGAGGCCGAATGCCCGGAGCGCGTCTCCATCGGCCAGATCGTATATCTCTTGGCCCACGTGCCAGGCATGACAATGCCGGCCCACCGGCGCGTACTTCTTGGCGATGGACGTATCGGCCGCAATGTTACCATAGAGAAAATCCTGCGGAAACGCCCGTAGCAGTGCAGCAACCGATGACGGGAGCTGATCGAGATTGGCGAGCACGCTCTCGCCGAGGAAGATATGTGTCCCGGGCGTCCAGGCGTGCGCCGCCGTGGGCAAGATAACCACGGCAAGCAGGGCCGCGACAACCGCCACGGCCCACTGGCATCCGGTCACGCTCTATCGCCTCCGGCCCCGACCCAGAAACGCACGCTTCATGGACCGTAGAATGGACGATCCCCGCCGCGTCGTGCGAAGCGCGGCCCCCACATCCAGCACCGTCTCTTCGAGTTCGTCCTGAACCACGTCCAGGAGAGCTTCCAGATCCAGTAGCCGTTCTTCCGTGGCTTCCGCGGCTCGGTGGACGCGGTTCCGCAGATCTCGCGAGGTCTCGACGAAACCATCGACCTCCTTACCCACGTTCCGGACGACTTGGTTGGCCTGTTCGATGGTGGATCTTACTGACTCGATGGCGGGTTGTGTGCTCCGCTCCAGTGTTTCCACGAACCTACCGACAGCGCCGGTAACCCGCTTCATGTGACCGACCAGCGACAGGATGACCACCCCTATGCCAAGCATGACAACCGCAATCGCGGCTGTAGAGATGGCGGTTACGACGGCAGGCCATTCCATTCCGTCACTCCGATTCAACCCGTAAACGAAGGCATGGGGCGCTCACCCGCCGGGACGACGGCCGCACCCAGGGTTCCCGCACAAGTTAACCCGGTTGTGGCGCTCTGGGGCATGTGAGCCGTGAAATCGTGTTGCTAACACCGATCGCCATGGTGGAGTCGTCGGTGGGGCGGCTCCCTCACTTATTGTCGGATTGCAGCTCCGGTGCCAACCCGATCACGCGCTCCACCGGAACTGTGAACACGATTCCTGTTGACGGCTCACCAAAGTCTCCACAAATCGATTGCACCATGTCGATCGCCGCTTCCAGCGTCTGTTTCGACTTGATGACGGAAAAGATCGTGACGTTCTGAGGACGAGATCGCGACATGAGAGTTTGGAGACCGGCGATCACAGGCACACCGTTCGCCAGGACCCGGCCCATCCCCTCGCTCTTGATCACCGTGGCTCCGGTAACGCCGAGATCCAGAAATCCCGACAGGATCTCTTCGAGCTTTTCCTCCTGGTTG
>JBDHFY010000141.1:0-10944 GCA_039590195.1 Gemmatimonadota bacterium
GGCAGGAAGCACGCGAGCAGGGCGACGGCAGCCAGAAATGAGCTCACACCAATGAAGGTGAGGGGGTCACTCGTGCTGATCCCGAACACCATGCCCTCCATGAGGCGGGCGAGCGCCAGCGCGCCTCCTGTGCCGATACCGACCGCGATGCCGGTTAGCATCATGCCGTTGCGGATCACGAGCCCCACCACATCTCCGTTGCCTGCGCCGAGTGCCATACGGATACCGATCTCGTGGGTTTGCTGACTTACGGCATACGACATGACGCCATAGATGCCGACGGCGGCTAGGACGACCGCGATCGCCGCAAAGAGACCGAGGGTGAGCATGGCAAAACGGCTCTGAGCCATGGTCTCTTCGAGATAGGAGTCCATCGATCGGACTCGGAACACGGGTAGATCCGGATCGATGCGTTGTACCTCCGTGCGGATCGTCGCCATCAAGCTCGTGTGGTTGCCGTCAGCGCGTACCACGAGGGACATGAAGTTGAAGGGCTGGAACTGCCGGTGCTCCCAGTAGAGCGTCATTCGAGGGTCTATGGAGGGACCGTTGTGCCGGACGTCGCCGACGACGCCGACGACGGTTGCCACGAGGGTATCGCCCCACGGCATGGAGATCGTCTTCCCGATGGCGCTCGTGTTGGGCCAAAACTCCCGAGCGAGCTTCTCGGATGCGAGAACGTTCAACGGCCCGTCGGCACGATCGCGTTCGTCAAAGAGCCTGCCATCCAGGAGCGGAATCCCCAGCGTACGGTGGTACGCCTGGTCCACCCACCGGATGTCGGCCACGGGAATCTCCCCGGGCTCGGGAATCGGGCGATCGTTCACCCAGAAACTCGTGCCGGTGCCGGGGCCGGCCAGCGGCAACCACGTGACCGCGCTTGCTGCGGTAACGCCCGGAAGACCTCTTACGCGTTCCACGAGATCGTCAAAGAACCGTGTACGCTGATGCGTTTCCGAATAGCTCGACCCCGGCAGGTGGATCTGTGCCGAAATGACGTCTTCGGTTTCGAACCCGACGCCCACGTCGATGAGCTCGACGAAGCTTCGCACCGTCAAACCCGCACCGACCAACAGGACTAGGGACAACGCCATCTCAGTCACGACGAGGCCGCTCCGCGTGCGCTGATGACGTACGGAACCGCCGCTCCGTGAACTTCCCTCGTTGAGCGTTCTCGTCAGCTCTTGGTTCGACGAGCGCATTGCGGGGACTACGCTGAACAACAACCCAGTGAGAATCGTAACGCCCACGGTGTAAAGCGCGACGTTGTGGTCCGCGCCCACCGCGTCCAGCCGAGGAAGGTTCTCGGGGCCGATGGCCAGCAACATCTTCACGGCGCCAAAAGCGAGGAGCATGCCTAGACCTCCACCGGCAAGGGCGAGGAAGCCGCTTTCGGTGAGCAACTGGCGGATGAGTCGCGCGCGGCTCGCTCCCAGGGCCGTTCGAAGCGCCATCTCTGGCGCTCGGGTTGCGGACCGTGACAAGAGCAGGTTGGCCACGTTGGCACACGCAATGAGCAGCACGAGCGTCACCGCGCCCAGAATGATCCACAGGGCAGATGCCACGTCGCCGACGATTTGCCGGTGGAGGGGAACCACGTTGACGGTCCAGCCGGATTGGGCGTCCGGGAAAACCTGTTCGAGGCCCCGCGCCATGGCGGTCATGTGGCCTTGTGCCTGAGCGAGCGTCACGTCGGGTTTGAGGCGCCCCAACACCTGTATCCACCGGCCCCTGGCCTCACGCGATCGGGGGCCGAACGGTTGAGGCATCCAGACATCCTGACTACCGGTCGAGTTGAACGTCATCGGCATGGCGAATCCGAAACCCGGCGGAAGCACGCCCACCACCGTGACGGTCGTTCCATTGAGAATGATCGAACGTCCGATGACATCCGGGTCTTCTCCGAAGCGACGTCGCCAGAAACCGTGCCCGAGCATGGCGACCGGCTCGGCGTCCAACTTCTCCTCCTGGGGAAGAAAGACTCGTCCGATGTGTGCGTTCACGCCCAGCATGGAAAAGAAGCTTGTGGATGTCCGGACGGCTCCGATGCGCTCGGGTTCCACCTCTCCTGTGAGGGTTGCACTGAACTCCACCATGGCTGCAAGGTCTACGAAGACGGTGTTCCTTTCCCGCCAGGCAAGGAAGTTGGCGGGTGACACCACGTTTTGACTGCGGCCCCGAGGAATGTTGTGCTCCCAGACCATGACCAACTCGTCGGGGTTGGGATAGGGGAGCGGCTGGAGGATGACGCCTCTGACCACGCTGAAAATGGCCGCGTTGGCGCCAATGCCGAGCCCGATCGTGAGCACGACCACCGCCGTAAACACCGGTTGCTTGATCAAACCGCGGAGAGCATAACGAAGGTCCTGCTTGAGCATGTCGAATCTCCACTCGTGACGACGAAGCCACAATGCATGAACGAATGCGCCCGTGCTTCGCGTGAGGAGCCGCAACTGGCTGCGCGCGCTTCGGCCGTCCGTACCATCCTTGATCCAGCGGTGGACAACCTCGGCCTCCCACTCAGCTCCCCACTCACTGCGTATCGATGGCGGTGCAATCCTCGCTGCCGCACGAATCAGCGACAGGCAGAGCGCTAGCACGACGCGATGCTGCTTTGACTCGTGCGTCACGGTTGCGGACCCACCGTCTTGGGTTCGTGCGCCTCGCTCGCCAGCACTTCCTCGAGCGCCTTGATCTGACGCGTGGCCTCCAGCAACGCCTGTTTTCCGGCGTGGCTAATGGCGTAGTACTTCCGCGGCGGACGCTTCTCTCGCTGTGCCAGCGCAGGATGTTCCCAGTGCGTGGTGACATGCCCCAGGCGGTCGAGCCGGCTCAACGCGGGATAGACGGTGCCGCTCGGAAGCCCCGTGACGTCCATGATGTCAAACCCGTAGCGGACCCCGGTCGAAATGGCGTGGAGGACCCTGACCGTTGTGTTGCCCAGCGATTTTCTGGCCATGAAAGCCTCGACTAAAGTAGTAGTGCTACCTATGTAGGTCTTCTACGCCAGATCTCGCTGAAAGTTTCAACGATGGCCGAAGGTATGTCTAAGATATTGTCTTATAATCACTTAGCCATGCAGGTCGCGCGAGGACAGTGGCGCCTCCTGCTGCCTCTCCCTCCGGCCCGGCGAGGCATCCCCCGGAGTTTCGGCGGCCATGATGGTGAGAATCCGGCTTTCGCCGGGAGCGGAGCCGGTAGAGTGCCCATCGCTTGCCAACAGCCTGTTCCATGGCTCCCTGGCGTCCCTCCCGCCGACGAGGACTTAACAACGGGTGGGTGAAGCCGTCCTCTGTGGCGAGAGGGCGCGGACGGGCTGAGGCCGCGGCTCAACATGAAGATTCATGAGGCGATGTCCGGAAGCGTTGGGATGAGACCATGAGAAAGACCGTTCTGATTGTCACCGTGCTGTTGATTGCCAGTACCTCCCTTGGGTACTTGAACCTGAGCGGCGGTGAGCGGGGCAGTCCGTATCGTTTTGTCACGCTCGAACGCGGCGACTTGGAGGCGGTCGTGTCCAGCACCGGCAAGTTGGACGCGGTCATGACCGTGCAGGTCGGCACGCAGGTGTCTGGCATCATCTCCAAGATCTTTGTGGACTTCAATGACCGCGTGACGGCGGGGCAGGTGGTCGCGCTGCTCGACACGACGTTGTTGGGTATCGCGGTTCGTGACGCCCAGACGACTCTGGAGCGAAACGAGGCTCAACTGAGACAGGCCGAGCGTGAATTCGAGCGGGCGCGCGAGCTGTACGACAAACAAATTGTCGCCGAGGTCGAGTTCAACCAGGCGCAGTACGATCTCGATATCGCGCGTGCATCCACGAAGTCGGCGGAGATCAGCCTGGAACGGGCGAAGCAGAATCTGTCATATGCGACGGTGTTCGCACCGATTTCCGGCACGGTCATCGAGCGCAACGTGGATGTCGGGCAGACAGTGGCAGCCAGTTTCTCCGCGCCGCAACTCTTCCTCATCGCCAATGATCTTTCACGCATGCAGATCCTGGCTTCCGTGGACGAGAGTGACATTGGGTCGATCGAAGAGGGTCAGACGGCGCGCTTCACGGTGCAGGCCTATCCCGATGAAGCGTTCACCGGGACGGTGCGCCAGGTGCGCTTGCAGTCCACGACACAGGAAAATGTCGTCAACTACACCGTGGTCATCGATGTGGACAATGATGACAGGAGGCTCCTGCCGGGGATGACGGCCACGGTGGATTTTCTCGTCGAGAGTGCGGCCGACGTCATGAAGGTCGCGAACGCCGCCCTCCGCTTCCGGCCGTCTGAGGAGATGATGGCGGAGCTACGGGAGCGCAGGGAACTGGAGCGGACGGCCTCAGGTGAGGCGGTTGCGGGTCCTGGAAGTGGAGTCGCCGGTCGGGGGCGCGACGGTCGCGGCCGCAGCGAGCAACCCTCGCCTGACGCTGCCATGCTGTGGTACGTCGATGGCGAGGGAGAGCTGGCCGTCGCGCGGGTGCGCACGGGTATCTCCGATGGTCAGTCCACCGAGGTGCAGGGAGAGGACCTCGAACCGGATATGCAGATCATCGCCGGAGTCATGCAAAGCTCGCAAAGCGCGTCGGTGAATCCGTTCCAGGGCCAACAGCAGGAACGGCGCGGACCGCCCGGGCCGGGCTTTTGAGTGTGGAGGCGGTTGAGATGAAGCAGAACATCGTGATTGACATTGACGGTATCAGCAAGGTATACGCCACTGGCAAGACCGAAGTGCATGCGTTGCGCGGTGTCGACCTGACCGTGGAGCGCGGAGAGATGATAGCCATCATGGGCGCCTCCGGCTCGGGAAAGTCCACTCTGATGAACGTCCTTGGCTGCCTCGACTACCCGACAGCGGGCACGTATCACCTCGATGGATGCCGCATTGACGGTGCCGGTGGGAACCAGCTGGCCGACATTCGCAATCAAAAGATTGGGTTCGTGTTCCAGGGGTTCAACCTCCTGGCACGCACCACGGCACTCGACAACGTGGAGCTGCCGTTGCTGTACGATAGAAGCGGAAGGAAGTTGAACACTCGAAAGCTCGCTGCCGAGACGCTGGAGCGCGTGGGCCTCGGCGACCGGATCGATCACGAGCCAAGCGAGCTGTCTGGCGGTCAACAACAGCGGGTGGCCATCGCGCGAGCCTTGGTGACCAGACCCTCGATTCTGCTCGCGGACGAGCCGACCGGTAACCTGGACAGCCGAACGTCCATCGACGTGCTGGCGTTGTTTCAGGAACTCAATTCCCAAGGCATCACGATCATCCTCGTGACACACGAGCCCGACATCGCCATGTACACCAGCCGTATTGTCGAGCTACGTGACGGCCTCATCATCCGAGACGAGCCTGCGTACGACCGCCGTAGGGCCAGAATGGACCTCCAACACTTCGAAGAAGTCGAACCGGTAGGATGACATGAAAGGCTCCAACCTGATCAAAGTGGCCACCGAGAGCATCTTGAAGAACAAGATGCGAACCCTGTTGACGATGCTCGGCATCATCATCGGGGTCGGCGCGGTCATCGTCATGGTCGCGATCGGTGAGGGAGCGCAATCCCGGATTCAACAGCAGATCGACAATCTGGGCACCAACATGATCGTGATCACTGCCGGTTCGAGCAGTCAGGGCGGTGTCAACCAGGGGGCGGGTAGCTTCAATCGACTCAAGGTGGAGGATGCGGAGACATTGGCTCGGGAAAGCATCATGCTCTCCGCCGTCTCGCCGGTTATCGTGGCGCCGACCCAGGTGATCGGCGGCGAGGGAAACTGGCGCACGGCCGTGTACGGTGTCGCCACCGATTACCAAATCATCCGGGACTGGTCTGTGAGTTCAGGTCAGTTCTTCGACCAGAACGACTTGCGCTCGATGCGCAAGGTCGCCGTGATCGGCAAGACGATCGCCGACAACCTCTTTCCCGGCGAGGATCCCGTCGGCCAGCAGATCCGGCTCCGCGACGTGCCGTTTCAGATTATCGGCGTGCTCAGCGAGAAGGGGCAAAGCGCCGACGGGACGGACCAGGACGACGTAATCCTCGCACCTTACACCACGGTTCAGATGCGGCTGAGTGGCAGGACGTTCATCGCGCAGATTCTCGCAAGCACGTTCTCCCCCGCGGACATTCCGGATGCGCAGAGCGAGATCGGTGTGATTATGCGCGATGCGCACAAGCTGGCCGACTGGGAAGACGATGACTTCACCGTTCGCAACCAGACGGATCTGGCTGAAGCTGCACAGGGGACCACCGAGGTGATGACGCTCTTGCTGGCGGCGATCGCGGGTATCTCGCTCGTCGTGGGCGGGATCGGCATCATGAATATCATGCTCGTGTCAGTAACGGAGCGCACACGGGAAATCGGCATTCGCATGGCGATCGGCGCCCGGGGCTCTGACGTGCTTACACAGTTTCTGGTCGAGAGCGTGGTCATGAGTGCCCTCGGAGGGATGATCGGTATCGGGATCGGTTTTTGTGGAGCGGCGATCCTTGGCAGGCTCATGGGTTGGAGTACTGTCATCTCTCCGGCGACAGTAATCATTGCGCTCGCGTTCTCTGCGAGCGTCGGCATCTTCTTCGGGTTCTACCCGGCCCGCAAGGCCGCGGCACTCAATCCGATTGAGGCGTTGCGATACGAATGAGGGCTTAGTTCCCCCCCTCTCCACCCACCTGGGGCTTAGGGCTTAGGGCTTGGGTTTTCCAAAGCCACTGCCTAAGCCCTACTGCCCAAGCCCCGGCGGGGGTGGGAAAGGGGGAGGGCATCACTGAACTAACCGATAGAACCGGAAGAAGTAGTTCTCGATCGGGAGGATCTCAATATCGGTGAAGCCGGCAGCCCGCGCATAACTCCGCAGCATGTCCGGGCGCATGACGGTGCCGGTCCCCGCCGAGGGCTGCTCGGTCATCCCCACCGGCAGGCAGTGCAACACGCTCCAACCGTACATGAACCCCTCTACTTCGTTTCCTTGCGGGGTGAAGGTTTCTCCCACCCGCTCGTCCACGACGAGCACCGTGCCGTCATCTTTTGCCAGACGACGCATGGTTCTGAGGGCGGACACCGGATCGGACATGTCGTGGATGCACTCGAAAGCGGTGACGAGGTCATACCGGCCTGCAAGTTCCGGATCGCCGGCATCGCGCACCTGGAACCGTACGCGCTCTCCCACGCCGGCTTCGATCGCATTGCTGTTGGCGAGCTCGACCGACGGCGCATCGAGATCGAACCCGTCCACCCGAACGTTGGGATAGCTTTGGGCCATCCCGATCCCCGACCAGCCGACGCCGCACCCGAAATCGGCGATGTGGCCCGGAGGGTCAGCCTTGAGCCTGCCGTCTACGTCGGCGATCGACGGGAGCCACTCCTGGCCGAGTTGGTACAGGAACATCGCGCGGTTCATCCGGCCTTGCCCCTCACGGAGATCGACACCGTAAGCCTCGTAGGGTACGCCGGTACCGCTGCGGTAGGCGTCCACCAGTGCCGGTAATGGCCGAACGGCTCCCGCCGCAAGTTGGGTGAGCGGCGCCAGGTAGTTGAGGCTCTCACGGTCCACCAGCACCTCGGCGTGTCCCGCAGGCAGGGAGAACGTCCGCTGTTCGCCCGGGCCCTGGGTTTCCTGCACGACCACGATCCCCGCCACCGTTTGCTGTTCGAGCCATTCCCGCGCATAGCGTTCGTGGGTGCCGGTGCGTGCCGCCAATTCGGCTGAGGTGAGTGGTCCGTTGTCGGTCAACGCGTCATAGAAGCCGAGCCGGTCGCCGAGGTAGACGGTGAAGATGTCGAACATCCCTGAAGTTGACTGGAGCAACCGCTCCACGAGAGCATCACGTTGCGCGGTGACGCTGTCACTGGTCTGCTGGATGGTGGCGGTCATGATCCTTCCTCTCATGGTGGTCCTGAAATGGGGCGGATGGCGCATTCTCACGTCCCTCACTCTTAGAGGCGCAAAAAGTGCCAGTGGGGTATCGGATGGGCGCTCGGGGAGGAGGCTTTTGGACAGGCCTGGTCGGCAGGGCAGGGATGACAGTTGAGGAGGCGGTAGCGTTGATTGGGGAGGTGTAAGGGGGGCTGTCGCGATAATGTGGGGCGGGAGTGCCGAAACCTCGGTCCCCGAGCCCTCGTAGGATGGGATATGAAAGAAATCTTTGACCTATTGCTCTCGTGGCTGAAGCGAATCATCGAGATCGGCGTCTTCGAGTTCCTGAGGAAGGTCGGGTGGAAGGTGTGGGCGACGCTCCTTCTGACCTTCGTCGTGTTGATCGGCGTCGTCATTATATTGACGTTGATTCTGCTCGCGGTGCTGTTTTGAGGAGATGCGGTCCGTAAAAAGGCACTCGCACGAAAGCCGCCGATATTCGGCGGCTTTCGTGCGTCTGGACTGCCTTCTCATCCGCGGGGAATCGCACGATGATTAAGGGGTGTGTTGAGCGGGTGCCGCCCGACGGGGTGCTCTCAGGCGCATCCCCCGGCTGAGCGAATAGAGGTTCTCCATGGAATGGATGATCCTGATCGTCGTAGCCCTTGCGGGCACCTGGTATTTCCTCTACCGGCGCCGGCCGAGGCTCAGGAGGCCCGAGCGACTGCCGGATGCCAGAGAGCTGCTCGCGCGGGAGCTCGAGCGGTCGGCCGAGGCCGCACGGCGAGAGGGTCGGTACGAGGAAGCACAACTGATGGAGTGGAGATCGGCGTGGCTGGACACGAAGCCCCTGCTGGGTGACGATATGCCGCCCAAGCAGCTCGACGCCGACGTGTACCAGCACTTGACCTGGGCCGATGCCATCCAGCGCCGTTACGGGACCTTGCTGGCGGACAAGAGCCCACCCTTTGGTCCGTGCAACTACAAGCCGGAGGCCGACCTCCCGTTTCCGAAAGCGTACATCGGCGACGCGCTTCGCATGCTGCTCGACGTCGGTGAAGGGCGCATCACGTCCCGTCACGTCAGCGCCGGAGCCCTTTCGTCCGAAGTACTGGACTCCATTAAGGAGGGGCTGAGGCGTTTGGATCGATTCCTCGACGTCGCGCCGGAGGAGCTGCCGACGGATTCGGACGAAAACGAACAGTACGGCACTCGATACTCCGAGTCGCACGAGAGCCCCCAGTGATTCGGGACACGCCGGGGAGCTGCAACGGTCAATAAGGATGTAAAGGGTGTTCTTCGAAACGGTCACACAACGAGCGCACGACTCATGGACGAGCTGACCCAGCATCGAGCACGATTCCTCGCGGGCTTTGTCGCCTACATGGTCGCGTTGTGGCTCTTGTGGGACACGGCGGCCATCTATCCTCTGAAAATCTTCGTGGTGTTCCTGCACGAACTCAGTCATGGCCTCGCCGCCATCTTCACTGGTGGATCGATCACACGTATCGAGATCACTTCGAATCAGGGAGGCGTATGCTACTGTGGCGGCGGGAGTCGCTTCTTGACACTGTCGGCGGGTTATCTGGGCAGCCTGTTATGGGGCGTTGGGCTGCTGCTCATCGCCGAGGGGCGACGGTTCTGGCATTTGGTCACGCTGATGGCGCTCGGCGCGATCGTCGTTGCGGTATCGGTGCTGTACATCCGGAGTCCGTTCGGTCTCGCCTTTGGCGTGCTTTTTGGCCTTGCACTCATCGGCATGGCCAAGTACCTGCCGCTCGAGATTCAAACGATCGCACTGAGGGTTGTCGGCCTCACGAGTTGCCTCTATGCCATCCTGGACATCAAGAGCGATATCCTCGACCGGCCGCAACTCCGATCCGATGCCAGGATGCTGGCGGAGCTCACGGGCGTCCCGACGCTCGTGTGGGGTCTGTTTTGGACGGGGATCGCTCTGGCGGTGAGCTGGTGGCTACTCAGGCGCACAATGAGTAAGTCACTGCTCCTCGGCAGCTGATGCCCGCGGTTTCGGGAGCCGGCTCCCGGGGTCGGGGTCCTACCGATCCACCACTCAATATTCTCATGGGCCTCGCCTTCTATCCCCGGGGCGGAAGTGCTCAAGTTGTCCGTTACCTGTCACGCGCCCTGATCGAGCTCGGCCATCGCGTCCATCTGGTGACCGGCTCTCTGTCCGACGGCGACCCCCAGCACGACGCCCACACGTTCTACCAGGGGCTACCGCTCACCACGGTCGATTATACAGCAGCCTGGGAGGGATTCCGACGCGGGGAGAATCCCATTGCGGAGTCCTGGGAGGTTCCCTTCCACCCGAGTTACGAGGACAAGCCGGGCGTGCCGGACCGCGTGTTTTACCGGGTAACGAGCGCCGAGTGCCGCGCGCTCATTCGGTGCTGGAGGAAGGTGTTTCAACGGGTGAGTGGGGAGTTCGAGCCCGACGTTCTGCATCTCCATCATCTCCCATCATCTCCATCACATGCATGTTGCGGCGGGCCAAGTTCTCGAGGCGGCGCCCAAGGCGGCCCACCTGCACGGCACCGAGGTCAAGATGATGGAGAATCTGGAGGTGCTCGGAGGCGAGGCGGGGTCACCCCAGGAATTGCACGAGGTGACACGCGGTGTCATGGCGGACGCCAGCCAACGCATGCAACACTTCTTCGCGAACAGTCTGGACGTTAGCGGACGTGGCTCGGCACGGCTTTCCATCGACGAGTCTGACGTCACGATAATTCCCAATGGTGTGGACGTGTCCGTCTTTCGACCCGCGGACTGGAGCGACGATCGGAAACTGACCTTTCTCCGAAGGATCCTTGTAGAGGAACCGCAGGGGTGGGACGAGACAGGAGCGCCCGGGACCATCCGCTACACGGAAACCGATCTCGAGCGGTTCAAAACGGAAGAAGGCGGTCTCAAGCCTCTCGCTTTGTTTGTCGGTCGGTTTCTGGATTTCAAACGGGTTCCGATGTTGCTCCAGGCGGTCTCACAGGTGAATCAACGTCTTGCGGGGCCTGGCGAGAGCCCGCCGTACAACATGCTCGTGTGGGGTGGCATGCCGGGTGAGTGGGAGGGCGAGCATCCGTACAC
>JBDHFY010000142.1:0-13539 GCA_039590195.1 Gemmatimonadota bacterium
GGTGTCGAGGCTGTCCGCACCGAGGTCTTCCATGAAGCTAGCCTCGTCCGTCAACTTCTCACGCTCGACCCCTAGCTCCTCAACGATAATGTCTCGGACTTTCTCCTCGAGCTCGCTAATGTCGTTCATGACCTTCCTCGGTTTGAGGGTGAGGGATTACATAACCATGCCGCCGTCCACCACTACGACCTGTCCCGTGACATAACCCGCGAGGTCGGACGACAAAAAGAGTACGACGTTTGCCACGTCCTCGGCACTCCCCAACCGGCCCAGTGGTACCTGCTGCAGCAGAGCCCCTCGAACATCTTCGCTCAGCGCCTGCGTCATCGCCGTGTCGATGAACCCGGGCGCCACCGCATTCACGAGCACGTTGCGGGAAGCCAGTTCCTTTGCAATGGACTTGGTGAATCCGATCAGGCCTGCCTTCGAGGCGGAATAGTTCGCTTGGCCGCGGTTCCCCGTGATGCCGACGACGCTCGCGATGTTGATGATGCGGCCGGTGCGACGCTTCATCATGCGCCGGGCCACCGCCTTGGTGGCGTTGAACGCCCCCTTGAGATTGACATCCAGCACCATCGTCCAATCAGCATCGGACATCCGAAGCAGCAAGCCGTCCCGCGTGATCCCCGCGTTGTTGACGAGCACGTCGATTGGCCCGAGCTGTTCCTCGACCTCGGACACGGCGGCTTCCACCCGCGCTGGATCGGTCACGTCCGCCTCAACGGCGACGGCACCGCCACCGATATCCGCGGCCGCATTCTGGATCTCGGCGATATCCAACACATCTGCCACAGCCACCTTGGCTCCCGCACCGGCAAGCCGCGTCCCGATCGCCTTCCCGATGCCTCGGGAAGCGCCCGTCACCAGCGCGACCTTGCCAGTGAGATCGATGTTCACGCCGACCGCTCGCTCAGCCAGTTCATGCGAACCTCGGATTCAGATGCGAGGAAGGAGACGACCGGGCCATACGACCATGTCGACCCGAGCCATAATGTAGCCTCGGAGGTCCGAGAACAGAAAGAGGACGTACCCTGAAGACCACGACTGACCGATGCCGTTACGCTCCCCACATCGACTGTCACGCAGCTTCCTCCATGTACGCCACAACGTCATCGGCCTCGCCAAGGCTCACCGCTCGAACCCCGGGCAGGATCTTTTTCAACAACCCCGCCAGCACTTTGCCGGGACCGAGTTCCACGAAGGCGGTCTGTTTCCCGGTCGAGGCCGAGATCTGTTGCATGCACCTGACCCACTGGACTGGAGCCGTAAGCTGTTCTCGGAGAAGCCCGAGGGCCGATTCACGGTCACACACAGCAGCGGCTCGGGCGTTGGCGACAATGGGAAAAGCCGGGTCCAGAAAATCGGTCCGGTCGAGTTCGCGCTCCAGTCCCTGCCGCGCGGGCTCCATGAGCGGCGAGTGGAACGCGCCGCTCACTTTGAGGGGAAGGACCCGCTTGGCTCCGAGTTCCCGGCAACGTTCCCCCGCCCGAGACACAGCTCCGGGGTCACCGGAGATGACGGTCTGGTCAGGGGCATTGATATTGGCGGGCACGGCCACCTGTCCGTTGATGCTCGCGTCGCGGCAGGCAGCCTCCACGCTCTGGGTGGACAGTCCGAGCACTGCCGCCATGGTTCCAGCCCGTGATCGGCCCGCCTCCAACATCAACTCACCCCTGCGGCGCACGAGGCGGGCCGCGTCGGCCACTGAGAGGGAGTCCGCCGCCGTGTAGGCGCTGTATTCGCCGAGCGAATGGCCCGCCCCTGCTTGAGGGTCGAGCACCGGTCGGACGACCGCATGGACGGCCACGGAATGTGCCAGGATCGCCGGCTGGGCATTGTGAGTAAGGGTCAGCTCTTCCTCCGGCCCCTCCCACATCAGGTGGGAGAGCGACACACCGAGTGCGTCGTCTACAGCCTCAAAGATTTCGCAGGCCGCCGGAAACCGGTCGGCCAAGTCCTTACCCATCCCAACCCGCTGTGCTCCCTGGCCCGGAAAGACCAGGGCGGCCTTCACCATTTCACGACCATACTTGCCCACGTGAACCCGCCACCGAACGCCACCATCAATACGTGCGAGCCCGGTCCAATCCGTCCCTCGCGGACACCCTCATCCAACGCAATGGGGATAGACGCCGCCGAAGTGTTGCCGTACCGGTCAATGTTGACGTACACCTTGTCCATAGGAATGCCCGCGTGTTTCGCGGTGGCTTCGATGATCCGAATGTTGGCTTGGTGCGGAATCATGACATCCACGTCGTCCTTCGTGAGGCCGGCCCTGTCCAGCGCCTGGTGGCACGCGTCGACCATGGCCCGCACCGCTGCCTTGAAAACCTCACGCCCCGCCATCGTGATGTAATAGGAACCATCAGTCAGCATCGCTTCATCCGGTGGGCGAACTCCGCCCCCGCCCGGACGGTACAAGAGCTCCGCCAGACTGCCGTCTGATTTCAGGTAGCTGGACAGAATGCCTCGATTGCCGTTCTTCACCGCCCTTACGAGCGTGGCACCAGCCCCATCACCGAACAAGACACAAGTTGTCCGGTCTTTGTAGTTGGTGATGGTCGACAGGCGCTCAGCCCCAATGACGAGCGCGTGCTGCGCCGACCCGGCAACAACCAATGCCTCGGCGACCGTCAGAGCATACACAAACCCGCTACAAGCTGCGGTTACGTCGAAGGCGGCGGCGTTCTTCGCGCCGAGGACGGCCTGAAGGTCACAGGCTGATCCGGGCAGCAGCCGGTCGGGCGTCGCCGTCGCCATCACGATCGTGTCGACGTCGAGCACGTCGACCCCGGCCTCCTCCAACACCTGTGTGCACGCATGTTTGGACATGCAGGCCACGGTTTCCTCATCCGTGGTGATCCGTCGCTCACGAATTCCCGTTCGCTCTCGGATCCACTCGTCGGAGGTATCGACGATCTTGGTCAGGTCCTCGTTCGTGAGGACCTTGCTTGGCATGTAGCGGCCGGTCCCAACCAACTCCACGGCGGGGCGCCTCATGCTGTCACCCTGTTCCCCGCGTTCTCGATCACGTTGGTAAAGGATCGGCCGTGGCACGCATGCGATCCGCTGCGCACGGCCAGCAGAGCGGCTCCACCCAACTTCGCGTGATCCAAGATCCTGTGCACCCGCCGCATAGCTTCCCCCTGGAGCACGGTTTCCTCCGGCTCACGCTCAAGCAGGCTCACGGACCATCCGGCGACTGACTCGCAGGACTCAAGCGCGATATTGCCCCCAAAACCGCCGCGAACGATCACATCGCAGGAACTGCCCACCCATTGCGGTCCGACCAAAATGAGGTCAAAGGGCAACCGCAACTCTTGGATCGCGGCAACCGCCCCAGCGACCGGGACGTTGGGAGCATGGTCTCCTCCGGACGCCCCGAACGCGGCCGCGATCACGTCAGGCTTCCTCGACCTCGAGACGCTTAGAGCCGCTATAGTAACCGCAGGTTGGACACACCCGATGTGGCCGGCGCGGGTCCCCGCACCGTGCGCACGGTTGAACCGCTTGAGTGCCTCCAGGGCCGCCCACCGAGAGTCGGGGGGCCGATCACACTCACACGCCCCAGGGTTCAGATCAGCGCCGCACTGTGGACAGATGCCAGCGCAATCGTTGCGACAGAGGATGTACTCCGGAACCGCGAGGATGAGCTCCTCCCGCACCGCTTCACCCAGTTCGAGGACCGGAGACCTCTCAGGAATCACGTACTCCGACGGATCGCTGGCGTCCTGTTCGTCAGTAAACAGGACGTCGACCTCCTGGTCCACATTTCGCTGGACCGCCGCCAGACAGCGGCGACACTCCGTCTGGACCGTGGCCTGGATCCCACCCCGCCAATAATACCGGCCGGGGCCGGCGCTCGAGAGACGACCCGTTACGCGGACCGGAGCAGCGAGCTCAAAATTCAGGTCTTCGAATATGGCCTCGTCGGTCGGGATGGCACCAGAAAGCTTGGTCGGCGCCCGATCCAACGCCCGGAGTTCGAAGCGCAACATAGCGCGTAAATGTAGCCGTGGCCAACACTTCCGTCAACGAGCCTACCCGCCGTTCCGGGCCAGCTCCGCCTCGGGAAAGAAGAAATGCACTTCGCGAGTCGCATTCTCCGGCGAATCCGAGGCGTGGATGGCGTTCCGCTCCTTGGACTCGGCGTACAGCCGCCGGACGGTCCCTTCGGCGGCCTCCGCCGGGTCCGTGGCGCCGATGATCTCGCGCAGATAGCTCACCGCATCGTCCCGCTCCACGGCCAGCGGCACACAGGGTCCCGACGTCATGAAGCGCACCAGCGGCTCGAAGAATGGTCGCTCCCGGTGGACGGCGTAGAACGCCTTCGCTTCGGCTTCGGACAAGCTCACCATGCGCGCCGCCCGCACCACGAAGCCCTCGGCTTCGAGATGGGCGAGGATCTTTCCCGCCTTGCCGCTCTGCACGGCATCCGGCTTGAGAATGGCCAACGTCAACATGGCGTTTCTTCAGTTAGGGTCCAAAGAGTCGACGCACGAGATCGGAGCGGGTCAACAGCCCAGCCAGCACACCTTCGCGCACGACGGGAAATAGTTCGGTCTCCTTGCTGACGACCATATTCGCGACGTCGGCAAGTGTTTGTCCCTCCGAGACGCACAACACGCTTCGGTCCATCACGTCACGCACCTCTAGCATTCGCGGATCGACCGCGGCCGAGCCCCGGGGAGGCTTCGGGGCCGACAATTCGCTGCTGATCCGCTTGAGGTACGTGGGTAGCGCGATGCGGAGAATGTCACGATGCGTCACCAATCCCAGGACTTCTCCCCCCTCCGAAGTCACGGGGAGGGCCGGGAGCCGATTGGCCACCATCAACCTGGCCGCCTCCGCGAGGGTGGCATCGGGATGGGCGAGGACCCGCCGGGGATTCATAACATCTCCCACCGTGAGGTAGCCCGGGAGCTTCATGTCCAAGAAATCCGGCACGCGGATGACCTCGGCCGCCCCGGAGGCCGCCAGGATCGCCGCCACCACTTCTTTGCGACTGAGGGCCTGAGCGAAGGCACTCACCGCCTGCAGGAAATTGGACGATTCCTTGTAGGGCGCGACGACGACCACGACGATCCGAGCCGACTTGGAAGAGTCGTACGCCAAGTTGACCGGGTCCGGCGCGACCCCCAGCCCAGCACCCACATCGTTCACGGTGTCCGAGCGACAGGGGAGAATGAACGCTTCCCGTCCGACCGTCACGGCTTCTCCCGGCGGCGTATCGCCGATGCGTTCGAGGAGCTTCGCCGCATCACAAGCCAGCCCAGTCTCCACGAACGCCCCGATGAGCTGCTCGGCGGAATCATGGAGCGTGCGTGCCGGAAGCGGTATGACGATCCGCTCCAGGGGCAGCAAATCTGCGAGTTTCACCGGTTCAGAGACGCTCCTTCAACAGCGGAACCACATCCAGGGGCCTCTTCATGACAGCAATGCCGGCCTGCTCGAACGCCTGGATCTTTTCTGCTGCCGTGCCGCTGGACCCGGAAATGATCGCGCCGGCGTGCCCCATCCGTCGGCCCGGCGGAGCGGTCTGCCCCGCGATGAACCCGGCCACCGGTTTGGTGACGTGATCGGTGACATATTGCGCTGCCTGCTGCTCGTCCGTGCCCCCAATTTCTCCGATCATCACGATAGCTTCCGTCTCCTCATCAGCCTCAAAGGCGCTCAGGCAATCGATGAAGTTCGTTCCGATGATGGGGTCGCCACCGATACCCACGCAAGTTGATTGACCGAACCCGTGCTGCGAGAGCTGGTGGATGATTTCGTAGGTCAGCGTGCCACTTCGCGATACCACGCCCACTCTGCCTTCCTTACAGATTTGCCCTGGGATGATGCCGACCTTGGAGCGACCAGGCGAGATCGCGCCTGGACAGTTGGGGCCGATTAAACGTACCCCTCGTTCCCGGAGAAAGGTCATCACCTTGGTCATCGCCAGCACCGGTACACCTTCGGTCACACACACGATCAGACCCACACCCGCATCTGCGGCCTCGTAGACGGCGTCAACGGCAAAGCGGGCCGGCACGTAGATGACGGACGCGTTCGCCTCGGCCTGGGCGACGGCTTGCGCCACCGAGTCGAAAATCGGTACTTCCCCATCAAACTGCTGCCCACCCTTCCCGGGCGTCACACCCGCAACAACCTGTGTGCCGTATTCAAGCATCTGCTGGGTGTGGAATGATCCGTCACGGCCGGTGATGCCCTGCACCACGAGTCGCGTATCACTATCAACAAAGATGCTCATGCCGCCTCCCGCGCCAACTTCACTGCCTGCTGCACCGCCTCGTCCATATCGGTGAGGGCCGTGAAACCCGCATCCTCGAGAATCTTGACCGCCAGCTCCTCGTTAGTACCTGTGAGGCGAATAACCAGGGGTCGGCCGACCGAGAACTGGTCCGTGGCCGCCACAATTCCGTTGGCTACATCATCGCACCGCGTAATACCGCCGAAGATATTGAAGAGAATACTCTTCACGTTCGGGTCCTCCGTGATGATCCGGAGCGCCGTAACGACCTTCTCAGGGCTGCTGCTGCCACCGATGTCCAGGAAGTTCGCTGGTTCTCCGCCGTGAAACTTCACGAGGTCCATCGTGGCCATCGCCAGACCAGCACCATTCACACAGCAGCCCACGTCTCCCGCGAGCTTGATAAAGGAAAGACCACCCTCCCGCGCTTCCACCTCGGAATGTGCTTCGGAGGAAACATCGCGCAGGGCAGCGATCTCCGGCTTGTGCTCAAGCTCGTTGTCGTCCACGCTGATCTTGGCGTCGAGCGCAAGCACCTTTCCGTCCCCTGTGCTCACCAGGGGATTGATCTCCGCCAGCGAAGCCCCGGCGTCGGCAAATGCGCGGTAGAGCTGCTGCATGATGGTTGCCGCCTGGCGCACCTGCCTGACTTCTGTGTACAGCTTGAACGCCAGGCTCGTGGCCTGGAACGGTAGCAATCCAAACCGCGGATCGATGACTCGGCGATAGATCTTCTCCGGTGTGGACGCTGCCACCTCCTCAATGTCTACCCCGCCCGCGGGACTGACCATGAGGACGGGGCGCTGACTTTCCCGATCGACGATGATGCCAACGTAGCTTTCCGTTGCAATGTCGGTCATCGGAACGACCAACACTTTTTCCACCGTGAGCCCCTTGATCTTCATCCCCAGAATTTTCGTCGCCGCCTCTCGGGCTTCAGTAGGGCTGTCCGCGAGCTTCACTCCTCCCGCCTTGCCCCGCCCACCAGCGTGCACCTGCGCCTTCACCACGCACGCCCCACCCAGACGATTCGCGATTGCCTCGACCTCGTCCGGTTGGGACGCCACATCTCCATCCGGAACCGGCACTCCAGCCGCCTTCAGCAGCCCACGTGCCTGATATTCATGCAAGTTCACTCCTCATCTCCCGTGACTGTCGTTCCTGTTTCACCCTGCAGGGCCCGCAATCCTTGCGTGAGGTGAGCGACGATCGCTCGGACCCCGCCTTCCTGCACAAAAGCGACCGCCGCTTCGACTTTCGGCGCCATGCTTCCGCGCGCCAATGCACCACTGTCAAGAAGTGCATGCGCTTCCTCTACCGTCAGGCGCGCAATCCGCCGAGCGTGGTCGGTTCCCCAATCCCGATACACTCCATCCACATCTGTCAACAACAGCAACGTCGCCGCACCGAGTCGGTGGGCAAGAATCGCTGCCGTACGGTCTTTGTCCACGACGGCTTCGACGCCTTCCCATCCGACACCCGGATCCCTGTAAACAGGCATTCCGCCACCACCTGCTGCCACCACGATCTTGCCGTCGTTGATCAGTTGTCTCACCGCATCCGCTTCCACGATGTCAATCGGTCTCGGGCTCGGCACCAGGCGACGCACGCGCCCGCCGCCGTCCTCGCCTACTACGTCACCTTGTTGCCGAAGTCGCTCCGCGCGCTCAGGGTTCAGTGGAAGCCCGATGGGTTTTAGTGGATCCGAGAGTGTGCGATCTGCCCGGTCGATTTCCGTCTGCGTGATCACCGTCAAGACGTGGCGTTCAATACCCCCGCGCTTGAGCGCGTTTTGGAGCGACTGTTGAATCATGTAGCCGATCCACCCCGCCGTCGACGCCACCAACACTCCAAGGGGAAGAGGCGGTACGCTCTCTCTCGCAAGCTCGTTCCGCTCGAGCGCGTTGCCCACTTGTGGCCCGTTGCCGTGCACTATGGCAATGCGCCACCCTTGCCGGGCGAGTTCCACCACAACCCCTAGCGATTCCCGGGTATGGCGAAATTGATCGTAGACCGTGACGCGTTCGCCTGGAGGGGCTAGCGCGTTCCCGCCGAGAGCGACGACGATCGTACCGGGAAGCGCGTTCATCGGGCGTGGAAGGTAGTCCGCCGCTGAAACCGGAGCAACCCACCATCCCGTGGCCTACCGTGACGAGTCTTCGACGACACCAAGGAGACGCCTCAACTCATCGTAGGCCCGCCCAAACGCGGTCCAGTCGCCTGAACGCCGCGCTGCATCGAGGCGCTCAAACCATCTTCGAGCCGCAGTCCACTGACCGGCTTGCCGAAGCGACGACGGGGTGGCCTCACGCACCTGAGTCAGCGCAGCGTCGAGGGTCGGGCCACGGCCCACCGCACCGCCCCAGCTCACAAACACCTCCGCCAGCCGAGGTGGCCCGCGTGCGCCGTCAGGCGGAAGGTAAACCGATTGCATGGACAGCAACCCATTCGCCACCGGCACAGTCTTCAGCGGCCCCGAAATCCCTTCGTCGCTCCGCTGTTCCGCTGCGAATCGAGCGGATATCCGTGAGGGATTCGGCAGTTCGTAAGTCTCTGGAAACGGAAGGACCCGCAGGGAAGGCTGGTTTTCCCACATGTTTCCTTCCACAAGGCCGGTCAAGGCCTGCGGTTCCCCTCCCTGAAGCACGGAGCGAATCCGGAGTCGAACGCTCGTGTCGGCGGAAGATGGCCCGAGCCACCAAAACGGTTCTGCACTCGGGTCGACGGGCGGTACCTGGGTTCCCAACAACCCCACGGCATCAAACCGGCGTGGCGGACTCTTCCCTTGGAGCAAGGCAAGCTGCGCGGTGAACAACTCTGCCGGATACCGCACATGGGTGCGTAGCTCTGCAGGGAGCGCTTCAGGTGCGCTCACGATGTCCGGAGCCGCCTCGGCCCACGCAGCGGTCAACGGGTCTGGTCCACGAATGGCGACAACGGACGTCTCCCCCGTCCGTGCGTTCACGACACCGGTCAAGCCTGCCCGGAGGTAGCGGACTGGGCGACCCAACCACTCGGTTCGTCGCGACAGTGGGAACGTCTCCGATGTTACGTAACCTGGAGACAGCCAGTACACACTCCCAGCAGCAATTACCGGATAAGGGGTACCGAACTGCGCAAAGGGTGCGTATCGCTCGAGACGCTCGACCACAGACCGATACCAAAGCACGATGGAGCTGTCCGACACCGATGGTGACGTGAGCAACTTCGGGCTTTGGAGCTTCCAAGCCAGCGCCAAACGTCGCACCAGGCCACCCAACCGGACCCCGATCACGTCTTGCGAGACCGCCTGCGGTGCAATGGCGAACTCCGTCATCGTCGGTCCAAAGACGATCTCGCCATGCGCCAGGGCCAGATCGGTCACCTCGGCAACAGCCGAATCCGGCCGGCGGAGATCCGGCACAAAGACGGGCAAGCCGTCCTCCGAAACCCGGTCTGCTCGCACCGCCACCACACCCATGGCACGGCCATAAGGCACCAGGTGGACCTGTTCCCAGCTCATGTTGGCGTCGAGCTGCCTGGCCGCGTTGAGGTCGACTTCACGCACTCCAACGAAGACCGGTACCGACCGTCCATCCGAGGATCGGTAGTGTCCCAGCGAAACGTTGTGGATCCGAAAATAGGGTCGCTCGTTGGCCACTCGATTGAGGAGCACCGTCAGGGCAAAGCTGTCCCATACCGGCGCAGCCGCCAGCTCCTCGAAGTCATCGATGAGCGCCCTTGGCTCTGACGCCCCATCCAACCGTAACGTTGTATCCCGAGTCCCCAACCCGTACGCGTCCTGCAAAAAGCCCTGCTGCGCGCGGGTGAGTGTGGCAGAGCGCAGCTCGTCGTCTGTCCGCACGCCCGTCGCCACTGCAGGTACGACGTAGTGTCCGATGAGGGAAAACACAGTCAGGGCAATCCAACCGAACGCGACCAGACTAATTCGGTCCACCCACACCCAAAGGAACGACACCAACGCCGCCAGGAGCCCCATGGCCGTGAGCACGTTCGCCGTGGGGATGCGAACGTCGGTAAGAATGGAGTCGTACAGCACGCCGTGCACACCAGCTACATACTCGGCGGGCTCGAGGCGATACCCCCAGACGAGCACAAGAGCAAACGCCGCCAACAGGCCGCCCAGATGTAGCCGCGCCAAGTCGCTCACCATCACGTGACGCTTATTCCATCGCACGGCACCCATGGCCGCGTAAAGGAGCACCGATACTCCGAGGATCACGGCCGCAAGCAGCGTTGCGTAACCATGAAATGCACGCTGCCACGGCAGGGTGAAGAGATAGTAGGACGTGTCACGGTGGAGGAGCGGATCCAGCACACCCAGGGGCGTGGCGGCATTCGCCAGCACGCGGGTGTGCCACCACGAGCCTGCGGTCTGGCTGATGGAGAGGGCGATGGCCAGGCCCAGCACGATCGCACCAAGTCGGAGGAACTTGAGGGGCACGGCCTCAACGATTTCGAGATTGCCAAGACGTCGAGGAACGTGCACGGAGCCGATCGAACGATAAACCAGAAAGAGGTTGCCCACACACCAGACCACGGCTCCGCCGAACGCGCCCAGGAACAATCGCAGCTTGAGTCCCGCTAGCCAGCCGTGGCTCCTTGCCACACCAAGCGCTTCCGCCCAGAGACGATCCGCCGTACTGACAGCAAGCCAACGGCCGACGACCAGGGCCGCCAAAAGCCCGATGACGACCGCGCGCAGCCACCGGCCCCGCGCGCTCACGGTATCACGTCGAGATGCCCTCGCCGTCGAGCCATTGCTCGACCTCTGCGCGGTGCGCAGTGAGGGCATCCTGAGATGATGCCTCGAATCGCATTACGAGAACTGGCTGGGTGTTGGACGCACGGAGCAACCCCCAGCCGTCTGAGAAGGAGATACGAACTCCATCGAGCGTCAGCACATCGTACCGTCCAGCGAAAAATTCGGCGGCCCGTTCGACGACTTTGAATTTAAGCTCGTCGGGACAGTCGATGCGGAGCTCCGGCGTGGAGAACGGCTTTGGAAGATCTGCTAGCAAGGTCGAGAGTGGGCCGCCTTCGCGGGCGACGTACGCGAGGAGCCTGGCTGCGCCAAAGAGCGCATCGTCAAACCCGTAGTAATCTCCTCCAAAAAACATGTGACCGCTCATCTCGCCCGCAAGCGGTGCATCCATTTCCTTCATCTTGGCCTTGATGAGCGAGTGTCCGGTCTTCCACATGACCGGGCGGAGCGCGGAACGCTGGAGGTCGCCCTGGAGAACATCCGAGCACTTGACATCGAAGATGACTGGATGATCCTTGCCCATCCGGTAAACGAGGTCGCGTCCATACAAGGCCAGCAATCGGTCGCCGAAGACGATCTCCCCACACTCGTCCACGGCTCCGATCCGGTCCCCATCTCCATCGAACGCTATGCCCAACTCCGCCTTAGTCCGACGCACAGCCTCCTGTAGATCGGCGAGATTCCCCGGCACGGTCGGATCTGGATGGTGATTGGGAAACGAACCGTCGGACTCACAGAACAGCGGGACGACATCGGCGCCAATGCGCGAGAGAATCGATTCTGCGACGAGACTCGTGACCCCGTTTCCGCAATCCACCGCAACCCGCACCGGCCGCGTCATGGGGCCGTTTCGCTCCACGATCGCTGCCGCGTAGCGCTCCAGGATCGTGGTGTCGGTTTCGAGCGCGCCACCCGCGTCGCCGGTTTCGCCCGTTTCAATGAGTCGTTTGAGCTCGAGAATCTCTTTGCCGTACAGGGTCTCGCCCACCACGACCGTTTTGAACCCATTGAATTCGGGCGGGTTGTGGGATCCCGTGACCTGGACGCCTCCATCCACCGAAAGCACATGGAGCGCTAGATACAGCGCGGGAGTCGGTAGCTCGCCGACGTCTACGGCCGTCGCCCCGGCGGCCGCCATGCCATCGCATACGGCGCGGCCGAGGAGTCGACTGCTCGGACGATTGTCGCGACCGACGGCGAGACGCGGCGCGCGATCCGTGCGCGCCCGGGCATAGGTCGCGACGGCACGCCCGATGGCATGAGCGAGCTCCGGCGTGAGTTCCTCGTCGACGAGGCCTCGGATATCGTATTCGCGGAATATTGCTTTGGGTACCTTCACATCAGCCTCGGAAACCAGCCATCATCGACCAGGCATGCCCTCAGCGTTCAGTCCGATCCATGGTGAACTCAACGGGAGGCTTGAGATCGCTGGAGCTGCTACGCGCCAAGTCCAGCGGCGCGTTGGGCCAGAATCCGAAGAGGAGGAGCAGCGACGCGGCGACACCCACAACCCACCGTGCTGCCCCAACGACCGCGGCATCCCGGTGGACCGTCTCCGTGCGGGGTGGTTTCATGTACATCTCCATGATGACCGGGAGATAGTACCCAGCCGACACCACGCTTGCCCCCACCAACACGATACCCAAGGTCCACTGGTCCGCTTCGATGATGGCAGAGAGCACGTACCACTTCCCAATGAAACCAGCCGTCCCCGGAAAGCCCAGCAGAGCGAGCATGAACACGGCCATGGCAAAGGCCAGCCACGGTCGGGCGCGGCCGAGGCCGGCGAAATCGTCGATCCGCAACCTGCGTTCGCCGTCTCGGCCGACAGCCGCTACCACAGCAAATGCCCCGACGGTCATCAGCGTGTACACGAGCGCATAGAAAAGGAAGGCGCCGGCCCCCGTTTCGGTCCCACCCACCATGGCAGCCAGCAAGTAACCGGCGTGGCCAATTGAGCTGTACGCCAACATGCGCTTGATCTGGTGCTGCGCTAGCGCCATCAAATTGCCGGCAACCATCGTAATCGCGGCGAGCCACCACACGACGTCCTGCCAGGCCGCGACCGCGTCGCCGAGGGCATGGACGAGTACGCGCACGAGTCCGGCAAATGCTGCGGCTTTCACGGCGCTCGCCATAAACGCGGTGATGGGCGTGGGCGCGCCGTCATAGACGTCGGGCGTCCACATGTGGAACGGTACCGCAGCGATTTTGAACCCGAAGCCCACGAGAAACATCGCGATGCCAGCCAGGAACATCACGTTCGACCGGAGTCCGAGACTGGTGGTCTGGAAATCGATCAACGTGAGATTGGTCGTCCCCGTGGCGCCGTAGAGCAGGGCGATGCCGTAGAGCAGAAACCCCGACGCAAAGGCCCCCAAGAGGAAGTACTTCAGAGCCGCTTCCGCGCCAAACACGCTGCGCCGATCGATGCCCGCAAGAACGTACACGCACACGGACATCAGCTCTAAGCCGAGGAAGAGCACGATGAGATCCGAGGCTCCACCCATCAGCATCATCC
>JBDHFY010000143.1:0-16013 GCA_039590195.1 Gemmatimonadota bacterium
CCTTCCCTGGCTATTTCACGAGCCTCAATGCCGCCGCAATGTCTTCCGCAATCATTCGCCGCTTGCTCTTCTCGATGAAGAAGCTCGGGCCGGCCTGAAGGTACGACGGGAATACCCTCTTTCCCTGGAAGGTGTACTTCTTGCCGCGAATCTTATAGGTCGACCCGGGGGGAACGGCCCGTGGCTCACCGGCCCTCTTCGCGATGTAGTTGAGGGCTTTGATGGCCACATCACCCATCAACAGGTAGACGCGCGCGTTCGGGAAAAGCGCAAGCTCCTCTTCCAACAGCAGCGAGCATTCCTTGATGGTGCCTGCTTTGATGCCGTATCCCGTCTTGCCGCACTTGACGGCTGTGGTGAGGTACACACCCAACTCGAGAATGTCCCGTATGGAGGCCACATCCGCGCCGGCGTCATTGAATGCCTGGATGGTGGTTTGGGCAAACAGCGGTTTGCCGCGGCCGTAATAGTAGTCCGCGGCATTCTCAGGCGCTGCCTCGGAGATCATGACAATGGAAATGTCGCGCGGCTTGACGTCGATGGTGGGAACCACGTAGCTATCGTGCCGCACGTCAGCGCACGGGAAGCGCTCGCATCGTACACATTTGCTCACTCGCATTACTCAATCCCTGTATGACATCGCGGCCGCAGCGACGTTATCGTAGCATGCGCACTACCGGAAGATACTGATTGCAGGAGGCCAGCGAACGCCGCAGCAAGTCGGTGGCCGCGGTTTCGTCGCCCGCCTTGAGGTGGCCGAGGGCCTGGTTCCTCAGTATGGCGGGGTGATTGGGCTGGTTCCGGAGGATCGCGTCGTACCCGAGCGAGGCTTCCCGAGGCCGCCCGGCTCGCGCGAGCGCATTGGCCTCCGGTAGAGCGGCAAAACGGTCCTCGCGGCCCACCATGGACTTGATCTTGACCCAGATCGCTGTCGGTATGCCTATGAGAAACAGCAGATTGAGACCCAGCGCCTTCAGGAACAGACGATGGGCACAGGAATCACACAAGAACCGCTTCTTGAACGAGAACCCGTACACGATCAGCAAGAAATAGAAATAGAACTCGGGATATGCCTGTATGCGGTCAAACATGCCGCAGTCGTCACAGATCCGGTATTGCTCCCCGCTGGTCACGTGCGACCGGTCGGCGGAAAAGATGCTCTCGCAAAATCGGCAATATACGTATTGGGTGGTCTCGAGGCCGGACAGGTCGACGGTCGAGTCGCAAACTGGGCACCTCTCGGTTCGGATGAGGTGTTCTTGACCCTGCGCCTCAAGCGTCCGATGCAGCCTTTCCGCCTCGCGTGTCGAACACTCACGGTCGATCGCCATTTCCAGGGCTCTGGCGCCGACGCCCCGGGGCTCGAGCACCAACAGCCCGCCTTCGTTCAAGCGCTTGGCTAACTTTGCGGAGGGGGCAAACTCGGGGGCCAGCGCGATGATCACGCGGTTCCCGCGGGTGACGGTATCGATGATCGTCTCATAAGGGACGTGGTCGTCCCCCAAAGTGATGCTGTCTGCCGCGAAGGTACCGGTCTTAGCCCGGAGTCCCCTGGCGTTTCCGCCGACCACATAGCGAAATTTGAAACCCCGGAGTGAGTCTGATTTTGCCATCACGTCCTCCCTCCCGCGAAACGTTGTTGTCCCCCTGCCCCCTGCCCCTAATACCTCCAGCTCGTCGGCGACGACGGCCAAGACGATGCCCACGTTGAGGAAAACCCGGGGATGAGTCTCTGCTATGCGAACCTGGGCGACGGCACGACCCATTCGCGTTTGCGAATGTGCTTCCGGCCTTCATGAAGAGTGCAGCGTTATACCGTCGTTAGCGCGGACCGGTGGTGGCCCGGCCGACTCAACTGCTCACCAACTCGCTGAACGGGGGGTCCGAATCGAGCGTGGTGCGCGCCCCTCCTTGGCCCTCGATCCTGGGCGTGCAGCCACCGGCTCGCCGGCGACATCCGCCGTCGGTAGCTCGAAGTTGGTGAGCTCGTTGGTCACCTGGAAGTCGTAGCCGGGATGTTCATAGACCGGCATGCGCGGCTCGGTCTGCCCCATGGAGTATCCGTACACGCTCTCGTACTCGAGAATATCCTCGCCCATCGAGCCAAGTTGGCGCAGGTACTCGCTGACGGCCTTGGACTCGATGATGATGACCTTGCCCATTTTGTCGATGATGGGGCTGAACGCTCGGGTGCGGTCGTGATCGAACTCGAGAATGCGCCTGCCGTAGCGAGTGATGCCGATGACACGGAAGGTCAGGCTCTTGCCCACCGCAGGGAGATTGAGCACGCTTCGGTCCGTGGCGAGGTAGGGGATGCAAGCCCTGCCCCGGATGGTGCTCACCTGGCGCACCGCCGTCTCGGCCTCTTCCGGCACCCGGCGGATCGCGTCGTGATACCGCTCGGGGATGCGGCCGATCACCTTCTCCTCCATCTCCTCCTGCACGGCGCGAGCCACCGGCGCGTAGTTGAAGCTGTTCTCCCGGTAGCCCTTGACCACGAAGGTGTAGTATGGCAACACACCCACCTCATTGAGAACCTGCCGCAGCTTTGCCGTGTGTCCGCGCCGCGAAGCCGCCGCGGTCAACACGAGCTGGTTGGTGACGATCCAGCCCGCCGAATACAACCGGGCGACGGCGTCCCGCGCCTCCGGGGTCACCTCCATCGGTGACTCGAAGTGCGTTTGGATCACGAACTGCTTGACGCCGATCTCGCAGGCCCGCTCTTTGAACCGTTTGAGAATCGCGACGAGCCTGGGCGTGATCCGCTGCGGGAGATAGGCCGGCAGCCTCGTTCCGAGGCGCACGCGGACGATCTCGGCGTACTTGTCGCCGTCAGCACGGTGCCCGTTTGCCTCCCGCTTGGCCTTCGCCATCTCGTAGACCGCGTTCAGGATTCGCTCCAGAGCACTGTCCGTGCTCATGAGCGCGTCGCCGCCCGTGATCAAGATGTCCCGCAGTTGCGAATCGTTCGCGAAGTACTCCATCAATTCATCGAGCTTCTCCGGCCAGCTGGGTTCGGGCTCGAGCTTGTCGAGGTTGAAGTTGAGCCGACCCCGCTGGAAGTCGAACATCCGCTGGCACGATGTGCAGAGCCCGGCGCACGCGCGGCCGGTCGTGTCCGGGATCAACACTGCGACGTTGGGATAGCGGCGGTGCACGTTGTCAAAGCGAGGGAGCATCCACCCAGCTGCGTTGGGTTTGCCGGGCTGCACTTCGTCCTCCTTCTCCCAGGCACGAATCTGACCGAATTCCTCCACGAGCTGGCTGCTGTAGATCACGTAGTGGCGGATGGCCAGGTCCGCCCCGATGGCGAAGTAGGGGACACGGACGTGTAACAGCGAGAGATAGTACGGGTTCACGAAGAAGGGGATGCCCGCGTCCCGGGCCTGGTAGAGCACCTGCATCGCATCGGGGTCCAGCGAGTTCCCGAGCATCTCGTTCAACAGCTCGGGCGAGCGCACCGCGAATTGGAGGTGGAACTGCATGTTGTTCCACCACTCCAGGCCTCGGTGGAACTTCTCGTCTCGCGACATCCCGGGCTCGAACGTGAACTTCTGACTGTGGATCTCGCCGCGCTCCATGCGATCGATGATGATATTGAGGATCCGCTCCCGGTTCTCGTCTCGCAGCGCCACGATGCGGGGATCCAGTCCGGAGGGGTAGCGATCCATCCAACCTTCCACCTCGTCCCGGGTCGGGATGCGTCGCGTCTCGCGGTCCGAGAACTGCCGGAGCAGGTGAAGCATGTCCCAGAAGAAGTCCGGTTTCGCCCCACCGGTCCCGCGGTTGACCGCGAGCCACAGTTGGCGAATGGGGGTGCTCACCGCCATGTCGCCGTGCAAGTTGAGATCGACAAACTCCCGTCCGGCGTTGTCGACGTAGTCGAGCAGCCGGATGGCGGCGTAGTCGCTCCAGCTCAGTGCCTCGAACGCCTGACGATCGTTCTGCTTGCTCTCATAATAGGCAAGCGCCTGCGGACGCTCCCGCAGCTCGTCCAGCACCCAGGTCCGCACCCCGATGTGCGCCTCGATCTCGTTCTTCGAGTTGCGCATGACCTCTTCGAGCTTGGGGCTCTCTTTGAGCAAGGTTTTGAGCAGCCGGTGCGACCTGACATCGATGGCGATGCTGTCGAGCTGCTCCATGGTCGTCATAACACCGTGCCCCGTGAGAGGAAATCCGGAGTGTCGTCTTCCCGTAACCGCCTGAGGGGACCCGCCGGGTAATTCAAGTTAAGTCCCGTTTCAGGGCCGGGACAATGCGTTTGAGGGGCGCTGGAGCCACCACGGGGGCTGAAGAGCACCCGAAAGTGTCCTTCCTCAGCCACGCACGTCGGGCCAGGGAGTATACACGACAATTCATCCCTGATACTCGGTGGGCTGCGATCGCTCGGTGAGCCGCCGGTCCGGTTCACGATGAGGCGCTGATGTCCGTCCCTAAACCCTTACCCTGTGAAGCTTTAGCAGATACGCCACGCCGACGCAGGCCAGGAACGCTGCTGCCAGGCTGAACACGAGGCCGAGCCCGAGCATGAGGATGACGACAACAGGTCCCTGCGACCGGGTGCCGTACCCACAGCCGCCCTCATTGCCGTCGTAGCACCCCCGCGATCGCCAGGCCGGCGACGTCCGCGAGATCGACGCCGAGCAAGGCGGCGACGGTTGGAGCGACGTCGATCATCCGAATGCGAGGAATAGCGCCGAGGCGGCGGATGCCGCCTTCACACATCTCCGCTAGGGCGACCCCTCGTACGCGATGTCGTCCGCAGTGCCGGATTCACCGTCGGGGCCGCTGCTCCAAATCCAGTACGAAGTTCCGTCCCGCGTGTAACCATACTCGAAACCATCAAATGGGTCGGTCGGCAGGGGCTCGTCGGGTCGGGCGATGGTCCACCTGGTGCGGATCTCCTCCATACTCTCAGGCAACATCGCGACACCACCCCATTCCTCCTCGATGAAGGCACTCAGCCGCTGCAAATCGGCCTCGACACGTTTGGCGGCCGCTTCGCTATCGGGTGGAAGGGAGGATTCGGTGACCGCCGGCGTGGGGAGCTGCTGCTCCATCAGATTCCCCAGAACGCCCAGGCCTACCACGAGTGCGGTCACGCCTCCGATGCCTCCAACGAACACAAATAGCAGGATGAAGAGAGCCCGAAGGCTTCCCCGGGCCGAGTCGTACCCGAGCTGTATGAGCGGCGGATGAATCGCCGCGATACGCTTGGACAGCGGTGGATGCGTCGACATCCACTCGGCCAATGTCATGAACCCGGTGTTGACATCCTCGTGTTGGCGCGCGAATGCCTCGAAGCTGATCTGCCTGCCATAGACGGGCCCCGCCGCGAGAATCGCCAAGCCACGCAGGGCATCGTTCACATTACCGGCGCCGGCCAGGCCGTACCGATCACAGGTGTACTCGCGAGCACGCGACAGCGCGCTCCCCAGGAACGGGATGAAGTATCCGGGAAGGGTGAGCCAGCGCCAGCGGAGGTGACCGCACCGCAGATGGCCCAATTCATGGGCGATGATCATGTCCCGCGCCCCCCGATTGTCGCCACACGCCTCGAGCAGATCGCTGTACAGCACGATCATGTTGGCCCTGAGAAACCGCGTCGCTAGGGCATTCAGCATACCGCCGGATTGCAGGACGTACGCCTCAGGTGGTGCCATGCCCATCTCGACGGACATGTTCACCACGGCCTCGTGGAGTTCGGGGTATTGATCGGGTCCAAGCTTGACGCCCGACCCTCTGATATGGCTCACGAAGACCATGTGGGCGACGAAGAAGAAGATCCCGAGGAAGAGGGCGTAAAACAATCCGATGACCGAGATGACGATCGCAAACCAAATGAACAGCGACAGTATCACCACCGCTGCGAACAGCGGCTGTTCGTTCGGCGATCGCTCGATGTTGAACTGTGGGGACGGCACGAATAGGTCACGAGATGCCTCCGTGTGAGATAGGCGGCGTGTTGATCGTCACGCTACTGGCTCGTAAAGCAGATTGAGATCGTTGCCCCTTTGCAGGCGAGCGGTCAGCTCCCTGATGTACTGGTCGCCGTCCCGGAACACCTCTACACGGTCGTGGGCGCCGGGTTCGGACGCCCACCATATTCTGACGATGCAGCGGGCGGCGGTCAGGCGCTCAATGACCGCCCCGAGTCGAGTATCCGGGAAACTGCTGCCGCGGAAAATGGCCTCACCTGCCTCGCTGATGACTTCGTCGCTCGTCTGCGTACCGTCGTCCAGCAGGTAGGTATGATCCCTCTCTGGTCCTGAGAAGATGCTCGCCACAATGTCGGACACGTAGGGTTGCGCTTGGTCCGCGGGAACGAAGGACAACCCGGCGGTGTCATTGAGTGGCGGCACCAGACCGGTGGCAATCAGAAAGTGGCTCACACCTGCCGCCGAGGTGTGCGCTCATCGCCCTGGCTCGGGTCGGCATCCGGACTCGTCAACACCTCATAATGCGTTACCGAGGGCTCCAATTCCAGCAGGAAGTCGCTGTCCTCGGGGTAATAGCGAGCGCGGTCGATATCGTCGCCTGCGAAGGCCTTGATGGCGTCCAGCGAATCCCACAGCGACGTCAACAGGAAGTGGGCCCGGTCGCCCTCGGTGCGCCGGAACACGTAGACCCCCCGGTTGCCGGGGGTGGTCTGGTACTCGGAGACTCCCGTCCGGAGCAGATAGGCGTAATAGGCGTCGGCCTTCTCGAGTGGAACAACCCCGTGCCAGGTACGCGCGATCATTCAATCACCTGTCGGCTTCACGCCACCGCCCTCGACAATGCCCTCGAGCTGCTGATGCCGGGCCCCGGCGGCGTTGAGCGACATCAGCAACACCAGCGCGCCAGCGGCCCAGATGCGGTGAAGGGGCCGAGACGTAGACCGGAGCGCGGCTGGAAGAAAGTGCATCTCGATCACCGTGGAGTGACGGCCGTCACGCGACGGCGCAAGCGTCTTGGGGTTCGCGAAAACCGGCGGCACGCAGTGTGGCACGGATCTCCGTCCGGGCGTCTCGCTGCCCGACGGCGGCCACTACATAAGCTGCACGATAGTTGTCGATCGTGGATGGGTGGACGACGGGAGCCCCGTCGATCGTCTGCCCTATCTTACGGGGGTCGAGATCCACGAACGCTTCGACCGTGTGCCCTTCCTTCTTGAGAGCCTTGGTAAACGCTTTCCCGATCGGTCCCGCGCCGCAGACCACCACTGCCCGGCCGGCAATGCGATGCTTGAGAAAGTGCGCCTTGCAACGTCGAAACGCCTCCTCGCCGTACCGGCCGTCCGTGCGCGAAAGCCGCTCGGGTCCTTCCCGCCACTCGAGCAGCACGTCGGACACCTTCCCGAAGCGGAAACCCGATTCCCAGAGTCTCAGGATCAGATCGTAGTCCTCCGGCCACCCTGCGTCCCGATACCCGCCCACTAGTTCGAAGACAGTCCGGCTGATGACGAGGCTCGGGTGTGGAATCGGGCATTCGACGAAGAGGTCGCGCTCGATCTCCTCCCAACTGACGACACTGTTGATCCACTGCTCGTAGCGGCGGGCGCCGTCGCGCACCTGATCTTTCGGCACGTAACGCACACGGGTTCCGCATGCCACGAGGTCGGGGTAGGCATCGAGAAATGCCATCTGCCGCTCGAGTCGCTTGGGCATCGCGATGTCGTCGGCGTCCATGCGGGCGAGCCACTCGCCTCGGACGTGTGCAGCCGCCGTATCGAGCGCGGCGACGATTCCACCGGGGGGAGTGCAGATAACCCGCACCCGCGCATCCCGTTTCCGCCATTCGTCGAGCAGTGCCGGTGTTTCATCGGTGGAGCCGTCGTCCACGGCGATGATCTCGAAGTCCCGGAATGTCTGATCGGCGAGGGAGGCAAGCGCCTCATCCAGGGTGCTCGCAGCGTTGCGGCAGGGCAGGAGGACCGATACTTGTGGTGTGTCAGTCATAGGCGAGAGGTGTGGGCAGACTCACCACGCTGCGACGAGCGTCGTAGCATCCAACCTGCTTGCCTCTCCTGCCACGTGAAAGAGGGTTTCCATGCCGTGCAGCAGGTCCGACTCCACGGAGGGTGTCACCTCATCCGGTATGTCGGCGAGGATCTCTGACACCAAGAGAACATCTCGGGTGTTCTTCGTGATGAGCGCTTGCTGCGCCTGGCGCCATACGAAGTGCCTTGTCAAGACCGTCGATCCCGTGACGTACGCCACTTCACCTGCTGGCACAGGCGCCGCGGCGTCGTCATCCAGAGCCTGGAACGTGTCGCCCTCCCGCGTGAGTCGCAGCTTCAGGTCATCATTCAGGCCCGCCACATCAAAACCGCCCGCCGGAGCGATGTGCGTGAGCGAGACCATATTGTAGAAATCGACGAGGGGGCTGATAGTGGGTGGCGCCCCACCCTTGAGAGCGCGCCGGAGGAGTGCCTCGATAGAGCTCGGGAATTTCTTCCCCGAAAACCCTATCTGTTGGAAGGCCTCGCGCCACGGCTTGACGCGGGGGTGAGACTGGCTGTTGCCGTACGTACGAGCCTCCGCCGCCCGTGTCCAGGCACGCTCCCATTCGACCTGAAGGGCAGGGTAGCTCGCGCCGTTGTCGACGCCTCGGGCGAGTACGGTGATGATGCGCATGCCGGGAAAGGCGTCGAAGATCTCGGGGGCGATGGCGAATTTCATGTGGCTGCTCGATCGACAAGGGGACCCATTGGGATCGCGGCTCTCCTGGGCACGATTCTATCTCGCAGACAGTTCAGCGCAGAGTCACGTCCAGTAGCCAAACTCGGCCTCATAGCGCACACCTTCGAGGTCGGCAGCCTTCTCCTGGAAGTAGGCCTGTGCATCTGTGATGGCCTGATTGTAGACGGTCGGGGCGATCTCCTTGAGGAAGTAATCGAGCAGCAGGTCGGCTTTGAGGTCGCCGATTTCCTGCTCCATGTTCTCGGTCATGTATCGCCTGATCGACGGGATCAAGCGCTTCTTGGCTTCTTGGGAAAGCGTGATTGGCAAGGGGCCCTCCTCACGACTCCAGCCAGCGGCGGTACTGCTTGCGGTCCGCGACTTCTGCCTCTCGCCTCTCTTCCGGCTCAGCGTTGGCACCTAGCCGCAACTGCGTGGGATACTCGGCGGAGGCAAGGACGTCCCGGAAATCTACCATCGCCAGGGCGACGTAGCGACGGATCGCGTCGATATCCCCGTTGCTCAGCTTGAGCACGGCCAGGTGCACGCGGTGCGGCGGATCCTCAGAGGATGATTCGTATGTATCCAACAGGGCGAGGACCTCGCCAGCCTCATCGACTTGGAAATGCGCGGCCACCTTGCGCAGAACCGCTGCGCGCGACCAGCTCGTTGCCGCTGCTGTCACAAAGACTGCAACGCCGTCAGCCGCGTCGGCTTGTCGAGCATCAGTACCCCTCTGCGCTGTTGACGAAGTGATATTCGCCGTCCACGACCCCCGACGTTCGGGCCGCGCGTGCGGCGTCCGGCGCAGAAATGAACGCCTCAGCTTTGCCGACATCATCGACTCGGAACAGATAGAAGATCTGGTCAGGATTATCGCACGCCTGCCAAAGGTGCTCGAGAATCAAGCCCGCGTCCACATGTGCCTTTTTGTGGGAACTGAACACCTGGAGCCACTTTGCGAAATCGCTGACCTTGCTTCTACAAAGCATGTGTATCATTGGTTCACCGAACACGTCATGTCTTGGCCGCAGCACATCGGTGACTTGATCTTGCCGTGTCCATCTGGACACGTTGAAATATGCACCGTCGTTCCGTCGTCCATCGTCAGCGCGCCATGCTCGAGCTCTTTGCCGCATTGACCGCAGGTCATGGTCCCCACACTCATCCCACATTTCTCACACTTGTATGCCGCCATGGTGCTTCTCTCTCCTCACTGATTGAATTGTGAAGCTACGCAAACCAACGCCGCAATGCGCCGGTACCCCGTGAAGCGACCCAACTAATTGTTCTGTGCTCTAGCAATCTCCCATGTTGCCTCTCTCGCGCAACCTATCGAACCGGTTGGGCATCGCGCAGAGGCGACTATTCCGGAAGAAACGGCATGAAGAGCCTCAGCGTAACGGTGAAGGCCAGTGCAACGACAACCACGGCGAGCGAGTTCGCCCTAGGGCTGCCGATGATCCGGTCGATGAGGAATACACGCAGGTAGAGAGCGAGCAAGGCGAAGAGCAGAGTTATGGGAATCTCGATCAGGTGGCTGAGGGATTGATGTCCGACCCCAAACGACGTGAGGAGAATCCACAGAACGACCGCTCCAACCGGGCCGGCATAGTCCCACGGGAACCATGTCTTCTTTCGTACCGCCACTGCCCTGACTGGGAGGCACAAGAGAAAGCCGAAAAGAGCAAGAACGAGAAGAGCTAGAAACAAGCAGCGTACCCCGACGCGTCTTGGCGTTCGCTAGTTCTCGCGTTTCTTCATCTCGGAGAAGAGACGGCGGGATTCGCCGTCATCCTCCTCGGGTTCGGGAGGTAGCGTGTCGTCGTGCTGGCGCTGCGCCTGCTTCTTGGCCCTGGCAACCTTCGCTGCATTCTTCCTGACCAACGCGGCCAGTTTCTGCTCGTCGCTCTTCGACATCGGTGCTCCTGGTTCGTGTTCTTACCGACCTCTACGGCGCCCGGCTGGAATGGTGTCGTACCACTGCCCAGCGCACCCGCAGATTCTCAGGCCTGTGCGGTGTGGTGTACCGTATACTGCGCCAGGATGATCCCGCTCGGCAAGGCCTCGGTCCCCGTCAGGTCCAGCCGAACCCAGCGCGACGTCTCGGGCAGGAGGGGAATTCCCCGGCCGAGCAGGATCGGGATGATGCCAAGCTCCACGGTGTCAACGAGTTCGGCTTCCAACAAGCTGCGAAAGAGAATCCCTCCGCCCATCAGCCAGATGTCCTTCCCACTTTGGGCCTTGAGCGTGCTGACGGCAGATGCGGCATTGTCGGACACAATCGTGACGTCCGGGAAATCTTCGGTACGGAGCGTTCGCGAGAAGACATAGGTACGCATTCCCGGCATCTCGGCGGGCTGGTCCTGCTGCCGGGTGATCTCGAACGTCCCTCGCCCCATCAAGACCGTGTCGATGGTCTCGAAGAAGGCAGCGAAATCGATCGCCGGGTCCATCGGGATCCAGTCGTACTCACCGTTGGGCCCGGCTATGTAGCCGTCGAGACTCATGGCGACGTAATACCGCACACGACGCATAGTACTTACCTCAGCTCTCGGTGGGCTCCCCTCTCCGCAGGAGGATGAATACCAAGACATGCGAGACCAAGAGGGCGGGCACGACGACCATCGGGATGAAGTAGGTCGCGCCCAGATTCCCGTCTTCGGTGTAGCGCAGACCTTGGGTTACGGCGTTGAGGAGGTCAAGCGTCCCCTCGACGTTGAATACCCACACCAGGAAGATCGCGGTGCGCCACGCTCGCCGCAGAGCGAGCAGCGCCAAGAGCGCGAGCAGCGCGGCAAGCAAATCGCCGTACGCGGCCGGGTTGGCGAACTTCGGATCCAGGGGTTGCGAGGTCACGCCAGGAATCAAAAAGGCCAGTCCGATGAAGCGAAAGCTGTGGAATAGGAGAAGCGGTGCCAGCGCCCTCGCCCTTGGCTGGGTGAGAAGCCAGGGCATGACATACCACTTGGCGATCAGACTGTAGGCCGTAATGGCCATGACCATACTGAGAGGAAGGATCAGGTCTCTTGGCATCGGAAGTACCTCCACTCTGCCGTGTCAGTTCACGACTTCAAACGTGCGTCTCACTTCTTGCGGGACCGGGCAACGTTCTTCGTCAGGTTCACAAACTCCTCAACGTCCACGGATCCGATAGTGTCGCCGATCAGTTCGAGTGGGAGATCATCCAGCTTCTTGAAGCGCACACACGATTTGCCGACATCCATGCGTTTGCCAGTCGCCTTGTACGCGGCCTCGAACTCCCGTCGCGACGCCTCCGTGGTATAAATGCCCATGAGATAGACGGCCATGTGATTCTTCTGCGAAGCCAGCGCGGCGTACATCAGCGGTTGGCCGTTGTACGTGTCCGGATGCGTCTGCAGGGGCACCTGATACGTGATCATACCCCAGTTCATCGCCTCCTCGTATCCGTCAGGGAGATTCTCGAGAATGGTCTGACGCACTGTCTCGATGGCGGCCCGTCGATCGTCGGGCAGCGCCGACAGGTAGTCGGCTACCGTGACGGCATCGGATTGCATGAAGTTATCTCCCTTCCTGGCGCTTCCCGCCAGGGAACGACAGAGTGAATGTCAAGCCCGACAGGGTTGCTGCTTGGACCCGCCATTGATCCGGCAACGTCACCGCCTTTCGTACCAATAGCGGCGCACTAACTCCTCCCGCCGGCGAAGCGTGCTCCAGACGAGGCGCGGGGGCATGGTGAAGTAGTGCCATTCCCCGTACGCGTCGAACTTGCGTGTCGAGAAAATCATCTTCGCCCTCGTTCCACGCATGAGCCGCTGTCCCCGTTTCCTCCCGAGCTTCCTGAGGTCCAACAGGAGCTGCACATCCTCGGCCCAGAGGCGCTCCTCGCGGTACCCGCCGATCTCCTCGAAGTCGCGTCGCCGGCAGAAGACGACTCCCGTGTCGACGTTCAAGTCGCGGAGAGAGCGCATCCCCCGTATGGCGATGCCCAGGATGACCAGCAAGGCGTACGTACAGGCCAGGCCGGCCGATCGTCGCTCGAACCGGATGCCGGTCGTGCCGCCCACCACGTTGCCCTCGGCGAGGACACGATCGATTTCGTTGAAAGTTTCCGGATGGATCTGCGCGTCCGCGTCGACGAATGCCAGAATCTCACCGTGGGCCGCGCGTGCCCCCCCGTTTCGAGCTGCCGCGATGGCTCTCTTAACGACGGCAGTCACCCGACAGCCGCGTGCCTGAGCGATCCGCGCCGTCCGGTCCGTGGAGGCGTTGTCAGCGACGATCACCTCGATCGCGGCTGCCCCGCCGCGGTACCGCTCGCGCGCGGCGTCGACCGTGTCGAGCAGTCTTGGGAGATACGCCTCCTCGTTGTAGGCGGGAATGATCAACGAGTAGCGCGGTGTGGCGCCCCCGGCCCTGGGCATCTCAGGCTGCTCGGTCAGCCACGTGTATGCTCGGCGGCCGGAGGTCCGTCCACCGCCGCCAGGACGTGGTAGGCCCGCACATCCATCTGTGCCCGGCCAGAGTCGACTATCGCCATGAATCGTTGCGTCGAGGGGAACGAATCCCATCGCGGGTCATTCACACATTCGAGGTGGTGCAGCTCCGTCTCCCACTGCACGTACTGGACCAAGCGACCCCCATCCACGCTTCTGTGGAGCGCGCCGGCCACGAAGCCCGGAAAATCTCGAAAGAGGGTGAGCCCGGCCTTCGCATGGGCTTCGAGATCTGACATGATGTCCGGCTCAGCATCGACCGTTACGATGACGGTGTAGAGCTCATTGGGATGTCGAATAACTGGCATGACTGTTTCCCTGCGAAGTTGCCTGGGACCAATGGCCCGGCGCGCAAATGGATGCCGGCCAAGCCGAGATCGTACCGGCGACATGGCGCAATGTGTTTATGATCGAACCGCGAGCGCCGTCAGGTGCGAGGGCGTGTCAGACGAAGGACCCGCGGTGTTCCTGCGAACCGATCAGGCGTGCGACGACAAACGCAGACAACGGGAAGTACACTGCCTCCGAGATGATGCCCCCAATGGCGGCGAGCCATGAGTAGTCGGGCGTGACTGCCTGCCCCACCTCGATGAGGGCGAACATCACCCACCACACCAGAGCGTACAGAGGCCAGCGTCCCGCCCAGCTGCTGCGAGCCAAGGAGAAGAGAAGCACGAAGGCCACCGCCCTACTCGTAATCGCGTCTCTCCACGCACCTCCCCAACCCCCTGTCGCCCATCGCGCACCATTCCCGCGCGGTGGCAGCGTGAATGCTGGTCAAAATACGGCCCCCAGGCCGCGGAGGCCAGGAAGGCTGGCGGCGACGCCCGGCCTGAGGCACGGGCAGGCTCTCCCAACGCACATTTGGATCTGCTGGAACCAAACTCGTCGGGGATCGTAGGGCGTTGTGGAACCAGGATCAAATCCCTCGGAGCGCTAATATGAGACGCACTATGCGGACAGATACGGCCGGGGTGGTGTTCTTCGCGGCAATGGCCACCCAGGCATGCACTCAGCAGGATGACCCACGCCTCGAGCTCCTCCGGTCGCCGGAGCGCGCCGCCGAACTCCGACAGGCGATTCCCGCCCTGATGGACTCGGCCGCCGTCCCCGGACTCGCGATTGCCGTGGTGACGGACAGCGGCATCGCCTGGACCGCGGGCTTCGGGATGCGGAGCGCCGATAGTGGCGGGGCCGTCGACGAGCACACGGTCTTCGAGGCCGCCTCGCTTTCGAAGCCCGTTTTTGCCTACGCAGTGCTCCAGCTCGTCGACTCCGGCCTCGTCGACCTGGACACTCCGCTCGCCGAATACTTCGACTATCCCGACATCGCCCACGACGACCGCCACCGCCGCATCACCCCGCGCATGGTGCTGAACCACTCCACCGGGTTCCCCAACTGGCGGCCCAGGCAAGGGCAGGGGGGCGGGGGCGGGGGCGGCCGGCTCACGATCAACTTCGAGCCCGGCGACCACTTCAGCTATTCCGGCGAGGGGTTTGGCTACCTCCAGCAGGTGGCCATGCACATCACCGGCCAGCCGCTGCAGGATCTCGTGAGCCGCTTGGTGCTCGAGCCGCTGCAAATGACGCGCAGTAGTTACGTATGGGACGCACGACTAGAAGACAATCTGGCGCTCCCCCATGGGGCCGACGGCGAGGTGTTGCGCAAGTCCAAGCCGGTGAGAGGGAGAGGTCACGCAGCCGCCACCCTGCACACCACGGCGACGGATTATGCGCGCTTCATCACGGCGGTGATGAACCGCGAGCTGTTGAGTGACACGATGGCTTCAGCGATGCTGACATCCCAAATCGAGGTGGACTCCGGTGTGACCTGGGGTCTCGGCATCGGGTTACAGCTATCCGTTTCCGAGGGCGGGGGCGGGAGCGGGGGCGCCTTCTGGCATTGGGGTGACAACACGGGATACAAGGCCTACACGCTCACCGATCCTGATGCTCGCGTGGGCGTCGTCTGGTTCACCAACAGCGAGAACGGGCAGAGCATCCTCGAGTCGATGTTAGCGCACACTGTGGGTGGTGACCAGCCGGGGGCCCGCTGGCTGGACTATGAGCGGTACGATTCACCGAAGAGATCGGTCCGACAGGAACTCGCCCGCACGCTGGCAGAGCAAGGGATCGACGTCGCGATCTCGCGTTACCGAGAGCTCAAATCCACTGGGCCGGCAGAGGCATTCGACGAGGACCTGCTCAACACGGCCGGATACATGCTGCTTCGCGGTGGTCGTGTCGAGGAAGCCATCGCCGTGTTCGAACTCAACGTGGCTGAGTATCCCGATGCTTGGAATCCGTACGACAGCCTGGGCGAAGCGTATCTCGTTGCCGGTGACACCGCACGGGCGATAGAGAACTACGAGAGGTCGCTGGAGTTGAACCCGGAGAACGACAACGGCAGAGCGGCGCTCGAGCGGCTACGACGGGAGTGAAGAGACGCTTCCGCCTACAGCATCGCCAATAAGAAGCCTAGTATCCCCGCAAGGACTGTTGCCTGAAAACCGTGCGCCATCTAGGACACGGCGAACAGCACCGTCGAGATCACAACCGCCCGCCCTAGCGAAAAGCAACGGAACGACCCCGGGGGCGCCGGATTTGCTTCGTCATCCGGAGGCCGTCGTGTGCTCGACATGTTAGGAGGGCTGCTGCACCTGCGTGGATGTTGCCTCGGGCGCGGGCGCAGTGGCGCGATTCGCCTCTTTGCGTGCCAGGCGCTGCAACAGAAACAATACGGGACCCAGAATCACCATCATGCCGATGAGCAGGTCAATGAATTCGTTCTGTCCGGTCTGCGGATTATACGTGGGGTTGAGCAGATCGGCTACGATCATGGCTCCGCACATGAGGGCCAGGATGTGAAACA
>JBDHFY010000144.1:0-12585 GCA_039590195.1 Gemmatimonadota bacterium
CGAGTGGCACGCCACGCAGAGATGATCCGACGAGGCGTTCTCGATGGGCTTCCGCAGGTTGGCGGTGTTCGGCGACCCGTGGGGAGCGTGGCACACGCCGCATGTTATCGGAAGTAGCTTGTCGCCATCCCGCTCGAGGTAGTTCGTGACCTCACCGAAGGTTTCCTTCAGCGCCGTTCCGCCTTCGTGACACGGTAGGCATCGGGCGCCGACCCCAGCTGCGTCCGCCTGGTGCGGTACCAGGCCGTGACTCGACTGCGACCACTGTTCGACGAACGGATGATGCGTGCCCTGGTGACACTCCCCGCAGCCGGTCTCGGTACCGACTGCGAGTGGCGCCAGCACGCGATCTGTGTTTGTCCAGTGTTGACCGCCGAGGCCGTGGCACGATTCACACTGTACGTCCTGGAGCCGTTCTTCTTTTTCGAAGTTGTATCCCGCCACGGTATCGACCACGCTTCCCAACTCCGAAACCGTGTGACAACCCTCACACAACTCCTGGGCGTGTCCGCTTGCCTGGAGATCTTCCCACGCACCGGCGTGACCGGTGGCCATCCACGACTCGGCCTTTGCCGGGTGGCATTCCGCACACGCGAGGGTCTTGTTAGCTGTGTCCGTGTAGCCCAAGAAGCTGGCTTCGCCTTGCAGCTGGGATGTGTCCTCAGAGAGGAACACCGTGTCCTCGCCGAAGCAACCCGCGGCCAACGCTGCCAATGTGAGAGGCAGCAAGCGCTTGGTGAACGCGGCTCGGACCAACGCTGTTTGTCCGGCATCCGCGACTGCTCTGACACTCCTATTGCTCACGGCTGCCTCCTGCACGTGTGGTTTTTTCAAACTGGGAGGGCACAGTTGCCTTCCAGGTACCTTCCTGCGCAATTCCCATACCCCCCCCGATTCAAATGTCGCACCGCGCACGCGGTCGTTTGTGAAATGTGTTCCACGTCACGTGCGGTGGGTCAAGGATGTTGTTAACGCGATCGCACAGCCGTCGAACACCGAGTGCGTGGTGGCCACACAAGAGCCTCGTGGGAACGCAAAAGGAAGTGGGGACCACGGCTACTCCCGACGGCTGTTAAGGTGTCTGCATTCTTATGATGAAATGGAAGGGAGAGCAAGTTATTTCTCTGCAGATGAAGAAAACTTCATCGCAATTTTACCCTCGCGGCGACGGCAGCTGAAGAAGCGTCGACATGACGTTCAGCGTCACGAAGAGCTTTCTCTCGACGACGGCCAGGCTGGCGGTGAGCCAGCACATGATCCGCGACGTCATGAGTTGGCCTGCACCTATGTGGATGACGGCGGGTTGGAAAAGGGAGGGGGGAGGGGGGGGAAGGGGCGGCTGCAGGCTCACTCGAGCCTCACTAGATTGCATGTCGACGGGCTGCCGTGCCCGCCCGACTGGTGACACGGCGACGCTGACCACGTTCTAGATCAGGGCATCGCGATGACTCCGTGGGTTAGACGGCTCTTCATGTTCTTTCTGGTGGGGGGAGGGCCATCATTCCCGGGCGTCATGCCCGGTTTCTACGGGCTGCTTGCTCTGAGGCCTCGCTTCATTCTGTTCCAACCGTGGGGTCTGGTGACGTACATGTTCCTCCATGCCGGCTTCATGCACATTCTCTTCAACATGCTCGGTCTGTTCTTCTTTGGGCCCCGGTTGGAGGCCCGACTCGGCGGAAATGGTTTCCTGCGCCTCTACTTCATCAGCGGTATCACCGGCGGGCTGTTCTCCCTCTTTCCACCGTATTATCCGGTCGTCGGGGCCTCCGCGGCCGTGTTTGGGGTCTTCCTCGGTTTCGCTCTGTTCTGGCCCAGGGAGCGGATTTACATCTGGGGCATTCTCCCCGTTCAGGCCCGCGTGTTGGTGTTTGTGATGACGGTCCTTTCCCTCTACGGGGGATTTGGCGGGGCGGGGGACGGCATCGCCCATCTCGCCCATCTTGGAGGGTTCGTCGGAGGATTCATCTATCTCAAGTGGCGGGATCTGCGTTCGCCGCAACGACAGTTCAAGCGGCAGATGTACGCCGACTCTCGTCGCCGGCCAGGGAGCGATGCAGCCGACCTGAATCGGTGGCGCCAAATCCGGCGAGAGCAGATTCACGAGGTCAATCGAGACGAGCTCGACCGGATCATGGCCAAGATCGAGGAACAAGGGGTCGCGAGCCTGGCACTGGAAGAACGGGCGTTCCTCGATCGATTGCACCCCCAGTAGAACCAGCAGCGCCGCCGGAACGCTCGGGCCGGACTCCCGGGTCGGAGCCGGCAGTGCGGTTTCCCACACGAGAACAGTCCGTCGCCGGGGAACATTCATCCGACCAGTAGCATTACCAGAGTTGGGCGGCCGGCCCTCGGGCAGGCAAACCACGCCTTCGTGCTGCCCTGCCGCCGCACACCCGGTCCACCCACCTTCAGCCCAGCAGGTCCACGCCATGACGGTTAGCACCTTCGACGTCGAGCAGGCCGTCCACCGCCGCTACAGCCAGGGAGCCATCCATCGTGAGGACGAGCTGTGCTGCCCCGTGGACTACGACCCGCGCCACCTGAGCGTGATACCTCAGGAGATCATCGAGCGGGACTACGGCTGTGGTGACCCGAGCCGGCATCTCCGGCCGGGAGAGACCGTCTTGGATCTCGGATCGGGCACCGGCAAGATCTGCTACATCGCCAGTCAGGTGGTTGGGCCCGGGGGTCGCGTGATCGGGATCGACATGAACGACGAGATGCTTGCGCTTGCCCGCAAACATCGGAAGACCGTGGGCGATCGAATCGGCTGGCACAACGTGGAATTTCGCCGGGGCCGGATCCAGGATCTGCGCTTGGACATGGATGCGGTGGATGGCTGGCTCTCGAAACATCCGATTCACCATGCCGCTGACCTGGCCGCATTCGAGGCGGAGCAGGCTCGGTTGCGGAGGGATGTGCCCCTCGTGCCCGAGGCCTCGGTGGACGTCATTGTGTCGAACTGCGTGTTGAATCTGGTGAGCGAGGAGCACAAGGCTGAGCTCTTTCCCGAGATGCACCGGGCCCTCAGACGCGGTGGACGCGTGGTCATCTCCGACATCGTGGCCGACGAGCCGGTTCCCGAGCGCTTGAAGGCGGATCCGGAGTTGTGGAGCGGATGCATCTCGGGCGCGATGACCGAAATGGGGTTCCTCAACGCATTCGAGCGTGCAGGATTCTATGGCGTCGAGATTCTGAGCCGGCAGGAAACCCCGTGGCGAACTGTGGAAGGGATCGAGTTCCGGTCCGTCACGCTTCGGGCGTTTAGGGGGAAGGAGGGATCATGCTTCGAGACCAACAAGGCCGTGATGTACAGGGGGCCCTGGAAGCAGGTCGTGGACGATGACGGGCATGTTTTCAAGCGTGGCGAGCGCACGGCTGTCTGCGAGAAGACCTTTCAGATCATGATGCAGGCGCCGTACGCCGGTCAGCTGGAAGCCATCGAGCCGCGCGAGGCCGTCGACCCCGCTGGGGAACGACCCTTCGATTGTACCAGGAAGACCCCGCGCCATCCTCGGGAGACGAAGGGGGTCGATTACGTTGTCACGACCGAAGCGTCGGGTCCCTCGTGCAGTGGGGAGGATTGTTGTTGAGTCGGCGGCCAGCTGCCAGCTGCCGGCTACCCGCCTTCAGGCAGACTGGGGTCGATGTGGTCCGTCGGATTGAGCGCACAGAAGCCAATAGAAATCGAGAATAGGGTACGCCCCCCTCGATCATTGCTGGCCGCTGGCCGCTGGCCGCTGGCAGCCGACAGCCGACGTCACCCCTGCAACCGATACCCGGATTTCCTCACCGTCAGTATGTGCTGCGGCGCAGCGGGGTCGTTCTCGATCTTGCGACGAAGCTCCGCGATGTGGGTGTCCACGGTACGACTCACAACGGCTGACGAATAGCCCCAGACCTCACGCATCAGCTCCAGGCGAGTGGCGACGGCCCCCTGGCGTTTGGAAAGCGCCAGCAACAGGTCGAATTCTTTGGGAGTCAGATCCACTGGCTGGCCGTTTCGCCGGACCACTCTTGCCGCCGCATCGATCTCGACATCGCCGAATCGTTCGACCTGCTTTCGTGCGGGTTGCGATGCTGCATTTGCCTCGCCGCCATTGCCGGTGCGGGTCCGCCGCAGTAGTGCCTCAACGCGGGCGAGCAACTCCATTACGCCGAATGGTTTGGTGACGTAGTCGTCGGCGCCGAGCTTCAGCCCCCGGACCTTGTCCGCTTCTTCCCCGCGCGCCGTGAGGACGAGTACCGGTGTGTGCGTGTCGTCCTCCCGAAGCTGTCGCAAGAAACGAAATCCATCCAATCCTGGGAGCATGAGGTCGAGCACGATGAGATCGGGAGGGTTGGATCTGGCCGCGGCGAGGCCCTCGGCGCCGTCCCCCTCGACCGCGACGTCGTAGCCCTCGATCTCGAGGTTGTTGCGGAGTCCAAAGGCCAACGACTCGTTGTCCTCGACAACCAGAATGCGCATCACGTCGACGAGGAAACGCGGGGTTCGATGTCGGCCTCCATCGTGCCCTGATCCCTGGGCTCGCTGGAGGTGCGGGTACGGGGCTGGGTGGCACTGCGACCGCGATCGATGTCGTCCTCCATTGGTCGGGCGCCGGGCAACTCCACGATGAACCGTGCTCCTGTGGGCCGGCGGGCTTCCACCCACGACTGCCCACCGTGTAGCTCGGCCAGCTCACGCACCACTGAGAGGCCGATGCCGGTGCCCGCCACCGCCATGTCGCGTTCCCCCTCGGGTCGCCAGAACCGCTCCCAGATGAGGTCCCGCTCGCGGGGGAGAATTCCGGGGCCCTCGTCCTCCACCGTCAGCCGTGCGGAACCGTCATGAAGCGTGGCGGCGATCCGCACCGTTTGCCCCGGCGGCCCGTACTTCACGGCATTGTCCAACAGGTTGACCAGGATCTGCTGCACGGCCCCGCGATCGACAGTGGCGACCAGCTCCTGTGCGTTCACCACTAAAGTGACATTCCTGACCGCGGCCAGGGGCTGGAACGACTCCGCCACCTCGCGAACCAGAGGTGCCAGGAGCGTCATCTCGGGCGCGATGCGCACGGCCTTGCGCTCGGCTCGCGAGAAGTGCAGCACGTTCTCCACGAGGGTCGTGAGCCGCCGCGCCTCCTGGTCGATAATGGCCAGCGACCGGTGGGTTTCGCCTGGAGAGCGCACCCGCCCGAGCAGCAGCGTCTCGGCGAACATCCTGATCTGAGCGAGCGGCGTGCGAAGCTCGTGGGAGACGTTGGACACAAACTCGGTTTGCATGTTGGCCAACTCATGCTCCCGTCTCAGTTGCAGCAGCGCCGCGACGATCAGTCCTGCCGTCAGGAGGAACAGACCCAGCACGAGTGGAAGGCGCGAACGGGGCAGACCGCCAATGACGAGCTTGTCCGCGGCCCATGGCTGCAGCGCGATTCGAACGGTCAGGCTGGCGAATCGGGCCGGCAGCACTCGCTCGGCCGCGGGAGGTGCAACATACGGCGACACCCTGGTGGAGCCTGGAGGAAAGCGAAACAGTACGTCGCCCGAGCCGCTGGCAATCCGGACCGAAACCACGGAGTCAAAGGGGACGCGGCCGGTCAACGATGTGGGGAGGATCGGTGCCCGTTCCAAGGCCGCCTTGAAGTACTGCTCGAGCTCGATCAAGTCTGCCTCGAAACCGTATGCAACGTGTGGGCTCGTCGACGGCAATGGGTGAAGCGTATAGACGAACAGCCGGGGCACACCGTCACGCCATTCGAGCAAGCTCGCCGAACTCCAGTCAGGTTCGTAGACCGTCCGTGCATGAGACGCCAACGCCTCGTGAAGCCACGGTGGGGCGACTGCGGCTGTGTCGCCGGCGACAGCGGTCGTTCCGGCTTGCAGATCCGATCGGAAGAGATAGCGCACGAGCCCAAGAGACTGCTGGACGGCCGGGGTCGCCGTGGCGCCCAGGGATGCCGGCTCTGGAAGGCGTACCCGCCCCTCGCCGATGTTCATTGCCGTCAGCAGCTGCAGGATGGGATACACGCCGTAGTACTCCAGCTCTCGCGCGACGCGGGCGGTGTACTCCTCCGCCGCGAACGCGGCGTAGTCACGCAGTACTCCCTCAGCCGTGGCTCGCTGGGATCGGGCGGAGTCAATTGCCTCATAAGCGAGCACCGCCGCCAGCAAGAGGCTGACAAGCAGCAAGACCACGACGAACGTGCTCTGGGGTCTGTGTCTCCGTGCGCGGGTTACCACGGGCGTCCTGTCGGTTTGGGCTATTCGGTGGCGTGAGCCGTTCAAGCTATGCCCCCCGGAGTCGCGAGTTCAACTGGTGAACGCCCGGGGGCCGGCTTCCTGACAGGAATCTGACATAACCGGCTGCTGTTCGTGAGTCCTGGCGTGGCGCGGGCACTCGGCTTGTGCGGCTTCCGTGGGGGAGTTATCGTCTCACTCGTGTTGCGGCGTATGCAAGCATGCGGCACTTTGCCGACGGAGCCCCGGCTGAGTAGACCGACGACATCTCCTCGCACATCCCGCTCTGTGGGACTCAGCGAACATCCCGAGAAGGATGATCGTGCGTCGACGCGTGCCAGCTTCGACCTGTTCGGCATAGTCGAGGGGTTCCATGGCCTGATCTGGTCCCATGAGGACAGGCTCGACATGCTGCGGTTCATGGGCCGGGTTGGGATGACGTCGTACATCTATGCGCCAAAAGAAGACCCGCATCTCAGGGTTCGCTGGCGTGATCCTTACCCCAAGGACCAGCTCGCGCAATTCAAGGAGGTTCTGGACACGGCGCGCGAGCACGGCATCGATTTCCACTACGCCATGAGTCCGGGCGCGCAGATCGCCTATTCGGATACCGCGGATTATCAGGTGTTGCTGGAGAAACTCATTCACATGATCGATGTCGGCGTGCGCCACTTTGCGGTGTTCTTCGACGACACGCCGACGTGGCTCGAGGGCGAGGCGGACCGCTCGCGGTACGGAGACCTGGCGAGCGCTCACATCGATTTGGTCAACCGGCTGCACGAGGATTTGGGCGAGCGGGGGTGTGGGCTCTCCGTGACGCCGACGACCTACACCGACGCGTGGGGCGACCGGGAGTACCTCGCGAGGCTGGGTGAGGGCGTCAGCGAGGAGATTCCTTTCTTCTGGACCGGCATCGACGTCGTGTCGCGTGAGATCACCGCCGCCCACGCCAAGGACTGGATGCGTGCCGCGTCTCGCTCACCCATAGTGTGGGACAATTTTCCGTCGAACGATTATGCTCGCTGGCGGCCGTTCCTGGGCCCCTTGCGCAACAGGTCACCCGATCTGCACACCGCGGTGCGAGGCATCGTCGCGAACCCCATGAATGAGCCGCACGCCTCCATGATCCCGCTGGCCACGCTGGCCGACTATGCCCGGGACCCCTCGGGTTACGATCCGGATCGGTCCCTCCGCACCGCGCTCGAGACACTGTACGGGGCCGCGGCGGCCGAGTTGCTGGTCCCGTTCACGGAGATCTACGGGGACTACGGCTGGGACACGAATCTGTTCGAGCCGCTCTTTGTGCCGGGCGAGTCTTCCTCCATTCCGGAGGTCAGATCCGGCCTCGCGCGCTTGCAGGACGCAATGGCGGAGCTGCGGCATGGCTCGTTCGCCTACAGCAGTGAATTGCAGAAGTTGCTGGAGGAACTCGAGCCGTTCGTGACCGACACGGCCGTGCGGCTGGAGCGACTCGTTGAGGACTCCGCGTACGTGGTGGAAAACGACCGGCTCAGATACCGGGCCGATACTGACAGGTATGAAGCCCAGCGGACGTCGTCGTCGGTCCAGGCGGACGGCGATTGGAGTGAGTGGGAGAACGTTGTTCAGCATCCCCTCGAAGGTTGGGCGCAGCACGCGGGCGACCCACCAACCGTTTCGTTTCTGTGGGATGAAGCGAACCTGCACCTGGCGCTGCAGGTGTATCACAAACCGGGGCGCATCGAGGAGGATCTGGGCGTGGGGGAGGGGGCGCACGTGGCCCTCGTCGTAGACGCGGATCAAGATGACACGGCGACCGCTCTGGAGCCGGACGACCTAGTGCTCCTGTTGCCCGTACCGCAGGTGGGCAAGGCCTATCGACCACTCGTCCAGAGCATGACGTTTCCAGGGATTACTGCTAAGACGACGGCCGCCACGCAAAGCCTCACCTTTTCCAGGTTCTTCAATTCGACGTTTGGCTCGAAACCCGAGGGCGAGTCCGCCGAGTTGGCGAGCAACGTTGTCGGTGGGGGGGAGCCGACGGACCGGGGCTACCAGCTGATGGTGAGCATACCGCGGCAGGGCCGGAAGCGTTTTCGCGTGAGCCTGTCCGTGGTCAATGTGGAAGATGAGTGGCACGTCGTCTGGTCGCTGACACGCCGGAATTATCCCGCCAATCCCTCGACGTTCGCTGAGATTGTGTTGGTGGATTGAACCTCCCCGCCCAACCCCTCACCAGCTGCCAGCGACCAGCTGCCAGCTGTGAGGTTTGAACCTTCCACATAGACCGTTCAGTAACAGGAATGAGCTGATCGCGAGGCTGCCTTGCTATGCACAGCCGGCAGCTGGCAGCCGGCAGCCGGTGCGGTGAGGCGGGGAGGGGGTCAGAACAGCCCCACCGAAACTCCGAACCTGACGACCAACATATTGGTTTCGCTCTCGATGGGCGTGAACGTGACCGTCCCGTCACGGGCCGCGCGCATGCTGCCTTCCCTCAGGTATCGTGTCCGGCCGTTCTGGAGGAATTCCACGCCGAGATCGAGGGCGACCGGTTTGCGACCGCTTGACAGGTTGACCAGCAGACCGGCGCCGCTTGCGATGGCAAAGGTGAAATCATCGAAGTTGACGCTGCGACCAAAGGGATAGTCATCTGCCGTCCCCCGTGCGGACGATTCGGTCGCGAAGTATGAGAAGCCAAGCGTCCCAAACACATATGGCCTCACCGGACCGTGGCTCAAGGTGAACTGGGGACCCACGCCAAACGAGACGATGAAGTTGTCCGTGGTGACGTCTACGGCGACCTCCGGAATGGTCAGACTGAGCGGACGCTGTACCGTTTCACTTCCGTACAGCATGAAGGATCCCTCGATCCGAAGGCCGAGGAGGGCTGCACGGTCCAGATTGATCACTGCGAACCCGTTGAGCCCGCCGCCGAAGTCGACGAAGTTGCCGAATTCCCCGACAGGGAAGGCGAGGGAAACCCCGCCGCCAACCTCGGCGCGTGGGTGAGCTTCTCTGAGTCCGGGCGACTGGGCGCTCAGACCTGGCGCGACGATCGCCACGAGGCCGAGAGCCATCACGAGTCGAACGGTGAGTCGAAGGTCCTGGTTCATTTCTGCCATCCTGCTGGCGTGTCGGGTCTGTCAGCTTTCGCCGTCGGTCAGGGTGCCGCTTATGCAGATAGCAATGACCGTGCCTCACAGGGGCTATGGCGCAAACCGTTGGCAATGTGACGGTTGAGCCCTTTCAGGGGACTTGGGCCCATCCCGGGCCGAGCGATCCGTCCTCTGGGAGGGACAGCGCTGCGGTCTGATTCGGACCCCTGGCGCGTAGCACCACGCTCGTCGGAAGTGGGGCGGAGGGTGTTGACGACGCCGAGGGTGGGTTGGTGGGCTACCCCCCAAGCAGTTGAACGAATTGGGTCGCCGTCTCAGGTCCGGTGCCCTTTTCCTCATGCTTGAAGAAGGCGAACACGTCGGACCAGCCTTGGTTGGCGATCCGCTCTGTCCACTCCGCAAGCTGCCGCTCATCGTACGCCTCCCGCCTGAGACGGAGGTATCCCCAGGGTGCCGTTGCGATCAGCGGCACGGCATCCTCGTCGGATTCGGCGAGGACCAGAGCGACCTTGTGGCTACGCAACGTTTCGTAGACATCGTCGTCGAACCAGGATGCGTTGCGGAACTCGATGGCGGCGCGCCACCCTTGGGGAAGCAGAGCCAGGAAATCTCGCAAGCGAGGGAGATCTTTCTTGAGGTTGGGCGGAAGCTGAAAGAGCGTTGGACCCAACTTCTGTTGCAGGACCGAAGAGGTCCGCAGGAGATAGGAGAGCTCTTCGTCCGTGTCTTTCAGTCGCTTGAAGTGCGTGATGCGTCGTGACGCCTTGAGAACGAAGGCGAAGCCGCCAGGGACCTGATCATACCAGCTCGTCAGGACTTTTTCCGAGGGCATCCGATAGAACGTGTTGTTGATCTCGACCGACCGGAATCGCTCGCCGTAGTACTGCAGCATCTCTTTGTCCGGCAGGTCCTCCGGGTAGAAGCTCCCTTTCCATGATTTGTAGGAGTAGCCGCTGGTTCCGACGTAGACGGTCATAGTTGCGGTTGGCCCGGAGGCCCGCTCCCCGTCAAGACGCCTCGTCGGTTGCCGGTGACGCGACCCCTGCTTTTGCCCCCCTTGCTACAAACGCCTTGCGAAAGGTTATCACGGCTTCGAGGATGAGCCAGAGCTCGAGGACGAAGACCGCAGCACCAACACCGAGCAGCGCCGCCTGGCTCTCGGTCCAGTAGCGTATGAGGTTTCCGATCATGGCCCACGTGGTCATGAACAGCAGAAACGCCATCGGCACCACTGTCACCCAGATATTTCGCTTCATCCTCATCAGAAAGATTGTGATCACCAGGAGGGAAAGTCCGGCCGTCAGCTGATTCGTCGTCCCGAAGAGTGGCCACAGGCGCATCCCACCGGCGCCTCGGTCCACGCCAAGGGCGAGCAGGGCGCAGCTTGCCACGGCCACAAACGTGGCCAGCCAACGGTTCTGCATCAACCTGACCCGGTACTGTGCACCGAGTTCGCTGATGATGTACCGCTGGAGCCTGATCCCCGTATCCATCGTCGTTGCGGCGAAACTTATGACCACGACGGCAGCGAAGATCACTGCCACCTGTTGTGGGATGCCGACGCCTTGGGCGAGGACGCCGATCCCGTTGACGAAGGCAGCCGTCGCTCCGGCTGAGGCCGCCGCCCAGCTTCCGTAATGCTGGTGCCAACCATCGATGCCCGCGTAAACGGCAAACCCCGCCGTCGTGGCGAGGATCGAGGTGAGTGCTACGGCTCCCTCACCAAGCGCCCCACCGTATCCCACGTACCGTGCATCCGTCTCCTTGTTCAGCTGTTTGCACGACGTTCCCGACGCCACGAGTCCGTGGAAGCCGCTGATCGCCCCACAGGCGATCGTCACAAACAGGAGGGGAAACCAGTTGGGGGCGTCTGCGGGGAGTTGTGTGTTAATCGCCGGAGCGACGACATCCGGGTTGGTGAGGAGGATTCCCAGGAAGATGATCGCGAGCGCGGCGAAGAGCTGGTGGCTGTTGATGTAGTCTCTGGGCTGCAAGAGGATCCACACGGGCAGCACGCTGGCAAAGAACCCATACACGAACAACAGGATCACCCATCCGGCGCGGACCCCATCCACGCGAGCGGCTTGCGTGGCCGCCGCCGCATCGCCTGCCGCATGTGGGATTGAACCCGAACAGGTCGGGGAGCTCGAAGGCCGCGAACTGACCTAACCAGATCAGTCCGTAGAGGATGGCCAACGCGGCCAGTGAGGTCCAGAGAATCGGCGCTCCCGCCCGGTAGATCAAGAACCCGACCACCACCGCCACGAGTAGGGATCCCCATACCGGCAGAGCGGCTCCGGGATTTGCCATGAAGAGGTTCGCAATCACGACGGCGAATACGGCGTTCACCAGGAGGAGCAAGAAGAAGATGATGAGTAGGAACAGCACGCGCGCGCGACCGCCGATGATCGATTCGGCGAGTGTGCCGATGGAGTTGCCCTTGTGTCGGACGGATAGCCAAAGAGTACCGAAGTCGTGGACGGCGCCCGCGAAGACGGTGCCGACGACGACCCAGATGAACGCGGGCAACCAGCCCCAGATCACCGCGATCGCCGGCCCGACAATGGGTGCAGCGCCGGCCACAGAGGTGAAATGGTGGCCAAAGAGCACGTGTCGGTTGGTGGGTACGAAATCCACGCCGTCTTCGAACTCGTGGGCCGGCGTCGTGTAGTCGGGGTCGAGGCGATAGATCCGCTGGGCGATGTATCTCGAGTACAGGAGATACCCCGTGACGAAAGCGGACAAGCCGACCAGCAACAGTGCGATGGAGCTCAACGGAAGCTCTCCGGTGAAGGGGCGGGGCTTAATCTAGGGCGCCGGAAGAGGGCGGCGGAAGGCGGGCGGCCCCGCACCTCGACCACCCCGGGCGGACCGGCGGACCGTGGCCCCGCCGCCCCCACCACTTCGGGCGGACCGGCCGGCCGTTCCACCCACCTACCGCCCACCCGGCTTCTCGCTCGCCGGCAGCTCCGCGATGAGGCGGTGCAGAGCCTCGACGCCGAGGACGTCGCTGTCCAGCAGCGGCAGGCGGTGGGTCGGATGGTTCGCGAAGGACCGTTGGATCTTGTCGAGGTAGACAGCTTCCCGCTCGCGCCTCCGCTCGAGGAACACGCCGTCAGCGTCTTCGGGAATGACGCGGTTCACAAAGACCCCGCCGACCGGAATACCGTATTTGTCGAGAGCGGCGATGGCTCGCTCGGTCTCGAGGATCGGTAGGCGCTCGGGGATCATCACGAAGACAAACGTGGTCCGTTGGCGATCGGTGATCGTC
>JBDHFY010000145.1:0-10063 GCA_039590195.1 Gemmatimonadota bacterium
CGTTGCCACATGGACGGCGCCGAGTCGACTGCGTAGACTTCCATCCGGCTCCAGCCAGCACGGAAAGGCCGCAGTCCGATGAACCACGGTGCCCGTCATTCCCGCATACCCACCCAGCCGGCCTCGCGTCACAGACTGTGCGCCGACCCCTGTGACCCTGGCGCGCCTGCCAGGGTATCCGTAACGTGAGGGAAGACAGCGACGGGCTTCTGGTACGTCGCGTGCTGGCGGGGGAGAGCAGGGCCTACGCCGGGTTGGTAGAGCGCTATCGGGACCCGTTGGGGCGTTATGCGATGCGGATGCTGGGGAATATGGCCGATGCGGAGGAGGCGTTACAGGACACCTTCGTGCGCGGGTACCGTTCGCTCACCCGCTGCAACGACCCGGAGCGTTTTGGCGCCTGGCTCTTCGGGATCCTGGTCAACCGTTGCCGCACGCACGGGGCACAGCGGGCGCGAAGGCAGCGGGTGGTGATGAGCGATGACAACGCGCTCGCGAGCGCGTCCGTCGCCCACACAGAAGATCGGGACGCGTGGCGGGACGCCATCGCATGGGCCCTGGGGCAACTCTCTCGAGACATGCGGGAGGCTTTTCTGTTGAAGCACGTCGAGGAGTTGAGTTACGACGAGATGCAGGAGTTGACCGGCGCGAGCATCCCGGCGCTCAAGATGCGGGTGTTGCGGGCGCGGGAAGAGCTGCGCCGGCTTCTGGCGGAGACAGTCATTGACTGAGCAAGACGACATCATCCAGCGTGTGGCACACACGCTGAAAGAGCCGGTTCGGGTCGACCCGGGCATCGTCAGTCGAGTGATGGCGGAGATCGACGACCTCCCGGCGCCGGGGCGAGCGGTGCCGGTCTCCCGATCGGTGTTCGCGTGGCTGCGGCGCCGCCACACGATTCGGCTGAGCCCCCTCGGCGGCCTGACCGTGGCGGCCGCTGTGGCCGCGGCAGTACTCTTAGGTAGTCGGCTCCTGGCACCGAGTGGGGCGTTGCTCCCGTCGGAGACCGGCACTCTGGGAGCGTCGGCTGAACCGACAGTCATCCAGTTCGTGCTCGTAGCGCCCGGGGCGGCGTCGGTGGTGGTCGTTGGGGACTTCAACGACTGGAACGTATCTACAACACCGCTCGCGCGGAGTGAAGGAGACGGCGTGTGGTCAGTCACCGTGCCGCTCTCACCGGGGCGGTATCGGTATTCGTTCCTGGTGGACGGCACGACCTGGCTGAAGGACCCACACGCGGCGTCCGCTATAGAGGACGAGTTCGGGCGACCCAACTCCGTCCTCACCATTGGAGGAGCATGAAGACTCGAGCACGCTTCGTCGTGGCACTGCTCGGCCTCTCGACACTGCACGCCATTGCGCCATCCGTCGCGAATGCGCAGGAGCCGCGACTGGTTGGGCGAATATCCGATCCGGCACGGACGCGAGTTCAAAGCATTGTGGATTCCGCACTGGCCGTGGGGCTGCCCATTGAACCGATCGTGGACCGCGCGCTCGAGGGCGCGGCGAAGGGCGCTCCCGGAGATCTCATCGTGTCTGCTGTGCGCCGTCTCTGGGGAGAGCTTCGCATCGCGCGGGAGGCGTTCGGTGACGGCGCTTCACCCGGCGAGCTGAGCGCCGGTGCCAGCGCCCTGCGAGCCGGCGCCAGCAGCGCGGATCTCGCGGAGCTGCGGGCTCGGCGACCGGGACAGCCGCTTACCGTTGCCGCAGCGGTGCTTGCGGACCTGGTTGCCGTGGGCGTTCCGACCGACACCGCCATTACCGCCGTGCTGGCATTGGCAGCAGGCGCCGGTGACAGCGAGTACATCGCATTCCGACGCAACGTCGAGCGCGACATCGCGCTTGGCGCGTCGCCCTCGGCCGCTCTCGGCGTGCGCTTGGGGGCGGCGGCCGCGGCTGAGACTTTCGACGCAGCATCCACAGGAAGGACACCGCAACCGACGAAGCGAAAACCGTAGTGCCACGCCCCCCCGTGTGACACGCCGCAGCCGGTGCACCGCAGTGGCGGCGGCCGTCTCGTTCATTCCGCTCGGGTCGCCATTGGTCGGGCAGACGGTCGGGACCCTCGAGACAGGTGTGTCCGTTGTCGAGTATGACGGCTTTCTCGTTTCGGGAGCCGCCGTTCTCTCCCCTGCCCTGCGTTATGACAAACCAGACTTCTCGCTGGGCACCCAGGGGAGTTGGGTCATCTTCGAGAGCGGTAATGAGATCCTGCAAGGTTCCGCGGCGGCGGCGTGGCTCACGCCGCTCCGTAACGGCTGGCAAGCCGAATTCTCGGGCTCGGTTGGCGTGGCCAAATACGCGGACCAAGCGGTCTACGGACACGTCCTCGGGCGAACGCGACTGCACTTCCGCGGGGAGCAAACGGGCGCATGGGTGAGCGGTGCGACAGGGCAGTCATTCGGCGATTCCAATGCAACTCCCGTCGAGGTTGCCGTCGGAGGGTGGCGGACAGTTAGGAACGACCTCGCCCTCGCCGGAACAGTCACAGGAAGTTGGCTCCCAGGCGACGGCTACCTCGATGTCATCGGCGTCGTTCGCTGGACGGGCACCAACGTGCAGCTCGACGCGCAGGCAGGAGTCCGCCCCTGGACCCAGCGGAACGGAGGAGACGCAGAACTCGGTGATCCCGTGCGCGGCGCGTACGCTGAACTGTCAGCTCTCATCACGCTGAGCCAACGAATCACCGTCGCGTTGAGCGCCGGCCGCTATCCGTCCGATCCCGTCCGCGGGGTGCTCGCCGCCAACTATGCAAACGTCGGACTCCGTTTGAACCTCTTCGGCTCCCCCGTTATCACCGTGCCTACCATTACCGCTGCGATGGTCAGGGCCGCCGGAGAGCTGGCAGCCTCGGAGCATGCCAGTCAAGCCGTCCTCGAGGTCGCCACGTCACGGACCGCGAGCACGTTTCGCGTACACGTACCTGGGGAATCGGTCGAGATCATGGGGGACTTCACCGACTGGCAGCCTGCGGCGCTCAGCCGCACCGGCGCCGAGACCTGGGAGATCCAACTCCCCGTAGGATCGGGGGTGCATCGTCTGAACGTCCGAGTCGACGGCGGTCGGTGGCTCGTGCCACGAGGGACGAGGTTGGAGCAAACGGAGTTTGGTGCGGCGGCAGGTGTCGTGGTGATTCCCTAGTACCGTTCCAACTTGTCTCCCCGAACTTCGGACAGTCAACTGGAAAGCCGCTGGCGCAGGTACCGACGTCCTGCTCGTGGTCCGCAACCCTTGCTCGCAGATCGCTCGTGGCGCCAATGTAGAAACGCTCGTCTGCATCACTTCGGAGCACGTAAGTGTACAGCATCGCTCTCCCCGCAGTTCGGCGGAACAAGTTGGAACGGCACTAGGCGCAAGGGCGGATCACTCCAGGGGACCCAGTCATCGGTGAGCGGCGTCTTCCCCGACCGATCCGCCCCGAGTTCTCATCGCCTCACCAAGAGATCGTCACGCGTCTCGTCGATGATCCCGAAGAAACAGCACCACTCCCCTTCCAACACGGCAGGCCGGGAGCGCAAGCCAAACACTACCCCCTCGCACGGCGCGCGCACCTCAGCCGCCACGTCCCCGTAGAGCGTGTAGACCTGGCCGAGCAGCATGCGCTCGGCGACCGGAGCTTCGAAGGGAAGCTCTGGATTCCCAACCCACATTCCCGACGCCGGGGCAAGCAGCGCCTCCTGGTGACCCATGCGCCAGCTGCCTGCGTAGCACGGCTTTCCTTCGATCATGTCGTAGTGGCGCATCACGTTCAGGTAGCTCTCCGACAGGTCCTCGGCGACTTCGTGGAACTCACGCGTCAGCGTTCGACAGTTTCCGCCGAGTTCTACCGTGGTGCCGCCCTTGCCGAGCTCGGCGATCTTCGACGCCGGGTTGCTGCCCCCCACTCCGCTCTTGAACACCAGATCCCACTGCGATCCCATCGCGGCGGCTAGCTCGAGGCTCTGGGGGTTGTCGGCCGCGAAGATCATGTGGGCGAGATACGAATGCTCTCCGCCCGAGTGGACGGCGATCTGGAGATCACACCGGCCCTTCATCGCCTCCCAGTGCGCATAGGCCGCCCGTTCCGTCGGGTAGCCGTCGGGTCGTCCCGGATAGAGCCGGTTCATGTCGTACGAGAACGTGTCCAGCGGATTACCGCGTTCCCCCGCCTGGAACGCCGGCACGTTCATGGCCGGTACGAACACCGCCGCACCGCGCATCTTCGTCGGGTCGAGCTTGCCGAGCGTCTTGAAGATCGAGAAAGCGCCCTCCGGCTCGTCGCCGTGTGTGGCGCCGTTGATCCAGAGGGTGGGTCCCTCCTCGCCGCCGCGGCAGACGATGATCGGGATCTCACCCGCCCTGCCGCCGAGGTCGGCACCCGTGGGGATCCCCCCGCGAGCGATCGTGCCCGGATCGGCAGACGCGCTACCGATGGTGAGTGGCTCAGCCATGCGTGTGCGTCTTTTCCTTGTTGAGGGTGAACGAGATCCCAAGCTCCTCGGCGAGGCCTGCGAGGCGTTCCACCGTCTGCTGATCGACGGGAATACCCTCCTGGAGACGCTGGCGCGCGCGCTCCTGTTCAGCCTCTCCGGGAAGCATCACCGGGCGGTCCCCGTCGATGGGCGGCACACTCTTGACCTCGTCTACCAGTCTTTCCAGCCGGCTCTCGAAGTCGGCTCGTGTCAAGAACGCTTCGGGGTCGACGGCGAGCATCGTGTGACCGACGTCGTAGTCGCGGTCGTCCTGAAAGACGGAGCGTCCGAAGAGCGAGCCGGTCATGACGCCCGCGAGTACGTCCGTGATCAGGCTCAGACCGTATCCTTTATAATCCCCCACCGGCAGAAGAGTCCCCTCCATGGCGGCGGAAGGATCGGTGGTGCGTCGCCCGTCGGGAGTGAGCGCCCAACTGTCCGGTATCGGGAGGCCAGCGCGGCCGAGCCATCGCATCATCCCTTTACCTGACTGGGTCAGCGCCATGTCCAGCACAATGGGGTCGCGGCCGTGGCCGCGCGGGACGGCCACGCCCCATGGGTTTGTGCCAAGCACCGGCGTGGCGGACCCCCACGGTGCCATCTCGGCGCCAGCGTTGGTCTGGGCGATTCCGATCAGACCGGCATCCGCGGCTTGCCGGGCATGATATCCCGCGATGCCGAAGTGGTTGCTGTGACGAACGCCCACCATCGCGATACCGCTGCCCCGCGCCTTCTCGATCGCCCGGGCCATCGCGCGGTGGGCGGCCACGTAGCCAAACCCCTTCGCTGCGTCGAGCAGCGCAGACGAGGGCCGGTCCACCACGAACCGCATGTCTACCCCTGGAACGATGCCCCCGTTACGCACGCGCCGGGCGTAGCGCAAGAGCTTCTCCAATCCCTGGCCCTGCCCCGGATGCCACCACAGACACGCCGTCACCAAGCCGTCGGCGATGATGTGCGTTTCCTCATCCGTCGCGCCGAGGGCCCGCAGCAGCTCCTCGGCGAAGTGCCGCACGGTGGGCTCCGGGAAGCGCGCGACAGCGACGTCGTCGTCTAGCGCGTACGTGATGGGGAGCCCTCCTCGGGGAAACTCCAACTGTGCGCGTGCGGCTGGATCAATTCGACGGTCATGCCCGGAAGTTGATCGGGATAGACAAACGCCTCATAGCCGTCGTTCGCGTCCTTGATTTCGTTCCGAAAGATCGGGACATCGCGCTCTCGCAGGTGCGAGACGTCGGCCTGCACGCTCGATGTCTGGAGCGCGATGTGATCGAGTCCCTCTCCACGGTCTGTCAAGAAGCGGTTCACACGCGACTCCGCATCCCAGTTTTGCACGAGGTGGAGCCAGCACTTGTTGGGAAAGAGAATGCGGGCGTCGTATTGCATGCCGCGACCCTGGTCGTCACGGAAATCCCGGACCTCGAGCCCGAAGAGCTTCTCGAGCCGTGCACGGGCGTCCTGCAGGTCGGCGACCACGAGACCGATGTGTTGCAGCCGGACGAGGCTCATCGTGGAACTGATCGGCTGCCCGACTGCGTCCAGAGGATAGACCCAGCTTCGGTCATGGGATTGGATCAGCTCGACCGAGAGCCCCGGCAACTGATCGGGATAGACGAACGCCTCGTAGCCGTCCTGCGCGTCGTGGATCATGTCTTCGAAGATCGGGACCCCAATCGAGCGCAAGTGTGCCACGTCGCCCTCGATGTCATCGGTCTCGATGGCGATGTGCTCCAGGCCCTCACCCCGCTCTTCCAGGAAGCGGTAGACCCGGGACTCCGGGTTCCAGTTCTGCACGAGGTGCAGCCAGCACTCGTTGCCGAGCAGGATACGGGCGTCGTACTGCATACCGTGGCCCTGGTCATCCCGGAAATCCCGGGCCTTTAGCCCGAAGATGTGCTCGAAGCGCCGGCAGGCGTCGTGCAGGTCGCGGACGACGACACCGATATGCTGGATACGAAGGAAGGCCATGATCTCAGTTCCCTACGCCCACTGGTCCATTCCACCGAAGTTAACATACCCCTGGTACGCCTAACGAAAGCGAGCGACCCAGTCACCCGGCCCTCCGGCACGCCCCCTTGCTCAGGCTCGATCGCGACTGCAGATTAAGTACGTATCGTACATGTACGACTCGTACTATACCTGAGGAGGGACAGGACCCGCAGATGATTGAGCCACTTGAGGCATCCGTCGAATCCCACCTTCCTCTCAAGCCTGTGGTGTTTCACATCCTCCTCGCCCTGGCTGAGCGGGAGTCCCATGGGTACGGCGTGATTCAGGCGGTTCGCGAGCGGTCTGGCGGACGCATCCATCTGGAGACAGGCCCGTTCTACCGCCACTTGGCGAAGGTGATGGAAAGGGGGCTGGTCGAAGAGTCGGAGGAGCGCCCCTCGGACGATGATCGGCGGCGGGGAGCTTACTATCGGCTAACGCCGCTCGGCCGCGAGGTCGCTTCTGCCGAGGGCCGACGGCTGGCCGGGCTCGTTTCTTTGACGGTAGAGCTGGGACTGATGTCGAGAAAGGGAACGGTGTGACACCCCGCGACCGGGCGCCCGTGGATTCGAGCCGAGTGGCGAGTTCACCCACCCCGGCCTCGGTCGCGAGAAGCATCTGTCGCTTCCCTAACCGCCCCGACACGGTTATGTTAGGGCGGCGTGGAGGGGTGGGGTCGTGGGTGCAGGAACGCGAGCGTTGCAAGGGGAACCGAGCTAGAAACGCTGGTTCCCTTTTTTCGTGCGATTTCGCCGCATGAGGCGGCAGCCCGCCGTGGGGGTATGAGACCGCGGAGCATGATGTACGATCGGTTGGTGCGGGTGATCCGGACTCCGACGAACATCAGCAACACTATTATTTCAAGGAGTACGGAATGCGTACCACCGGAAAAGTGAAGTGGTTCAACGACGCCAAGGGATTCGGTTTCATCACGCCGGACGACGGGCAAAAGGACTGCTTCGTGCACCACTCAGCAATTCAGGCCGAGGGCTTTAAGTCGCTGAGCGAGGGAGAGGCCGTGGAGTTCGACGTGGTGCAGGGCCAGAAGGGCCCAGCCGCGGAGAACGTCACCAAGGTTAGCGCCTGAGCTAGTCTCGCTCGAGCGAAACCACTGTCGGGGCCGCGCCGATTCGATCGGGACGGCCCCGATTCTCTTTCTGCCGTTCAGACGAGGCCCATCACCCACATGACCCAGACGGCGGCGAATGACGCCGTCCCGCCGACGAACGTCACACCGCCGTAGCCCAGCAGCGCCTCCTTGACCTCCAGCTTACTGAGTGACGTGCAGACCCAAAAGTAGCTCGAGTTGACATACTTGATGATCACCGAACCCGACGCGCCGGAGAGCATCGCCGCCTCGGGCGAGAGATCGAGGGCGCCCAGCATCGGGGCCACCAGTGAAGCGGCCGTGATCACACCAACCGTCGTGGAGCCGGTGAGCATGTTGCCAATCACGCCGATCATGAAGGGCAGCAGGATGGATGGCAGACCGTAGGTGGCAAAGAGGTCGGCGACGAAGTCCACCGCGGGAGTCTCCCTGAGAATCGCGCTGAGCGATCCGCCAAGACCCGTGACCACCAGGATCATCGCCGACGTCTTCAGGCCGTCGCGGACCCACTGATTCGCCTTGTCTGTCTTGTTCTCCTCCCGCCCGATGTTGCGGTAGGCGAGCCAGAGTCCGAGCATCAGGGCCACCACGGGCCAGCCGACGTATGCGAGGATTTCGCGGAGGAGGTTGCCTTCGGCGAGCACGACCTTGGCCACGCTCTGCGCACTGATCAGCACCACGGGGATGACAATCGGAGCATAGGAGCTCAGGGTCGAGGGCAGGCGCCTGTCATCTGCAGAGTTGAGAAAATCCTGCTTCTTGAATTCTTCCGACGGCTGCGTCCGGATTCGTGGACCGGCGAGGAACTGCCCCCAGACCCAGCCAGCGAGCGAGCCTACCAGGCACGCGGTGCCTCCAAAGATGATGGTCTTGCCAATGTCCGCACCGACTAAGGCGGCAGCGGCCAGCGGTCCGGGCGTCGGCGGCACGATGGCATGGGTGAGCTGGAGCGCTCCCACGAGACCGATGGACATGGTGCCGATGCCGACTCCCATGGCATGGGCCGCGGAGTGTACCAGCGGGTTCAGAATCACGTAGGCTACGTCCGAGAAGATCGCCACGCCCAAGATGAATCCCGTCAGCGTCAGTGCGAACGGCATGCGTTGGGAGCCAACCAGCCGAACCATCGATCGGGTGATGACCTGGATAGCGCCGGTATGCCGTAACGCTTCGGCTATGATCGAGCCGAGCACGATCACGATGCCGATCGCGCCGAGGGTGTTGCCGAAGCCCTGCTCAAAGGCCTCGATGAAGTTGTTCCGCTGGATGCCGGGGAGGACGCCGAACAGCAGGATCGGCAACAGCAGCGCGAGGAAGACGTGCCACCTCCACCTGGCGATGAGGAACATGAGCAGCACGACACACCCCGCGAAACCGACGAGTGCGAGGACGATATTTGTGGTGACGGCGGTGGCGGGATCCATGAGGAGTTTTGGCGTTCCGCTGGTCAGGGGTTTCGGAACTCGCAATGTATCCGAGGGCCGGTCTCACGCCAGGCTGGTTACCACGAGTGAACTCGGGGCTCGGCGAAGCGACTTTTCTCTAAAGCGACAGAGACCTCGGGGCCTGCAGTCCCCTTCTCCCCAGGCCTCGTACTTCTCCGGCAGCGCCTGGAAGCAGGGTGGCAACCTGTGATTTGAGGCACGGCGGGACTCCCGGCAGCGCCGTAACCTGCTGCCTGGTGTCTTTCAGGAAGGGCCACGATGTCTCTGTCACGATTAGCCTCGCTCGGCCTCGCATGCCTCATCTCGAGCGCCTGCACGGTCGTAGTCCAGCAACCCAAGGACGGGCCAGAGCCCGCTCCTCGCGTCTCCCAGCCGCCGCCTCGAAGTACCGCCGCGAGGCTCGGGATTCCACCAGGCCACCTGCCCTCTCCTGGCCTGTGCCGCGTGTGGATCGAGGGTCGCCCTCCCGGACGCCAGGCACGGACCCGGTCCTGCTCGGGAATCCTGGAGACCGCGCCAATGGGATCCTGGATTCTGTACCGCCCGGCCGCGACCCCGCGCCGACTCCGGGTGCGCCACCTCCACCAGAGACAGCCACGCGTGATCGTGGCCATCCGCGTGTACGACGCGCGGACAGGCGCCTACCTGGGAGACCTCGCCCTCGGCGCAGACGATGACAACATGAGAGTGGTGGATCGCCGCACGCCGGAGCGCCGTTCCCGTGAAGACGTGAGCGACGACCTCCAGCGGATGAGACCCAAAGACCGCCCGGATCGGCCCGGAAATGCCGACGACCGGTCGCGCCGGGCGAACCCGGACACCCCCCCTGGTCGAGCAGATTCCACAAGGACCCGGGGGAACGGAAGGGACCCTCAGCGGCGCGAGGCGGATGAAGGAAACCGTGGCAGGGGCGGCAATCCCGCTCGCCCCGATCCGGACAACCGCGGCAACCAGGGCAACGACCGCCCGGATCGGGGCAACCGCGGCAACCAAGCCAACGACCGCCCGGATCGGGGCAACCGCGGCAACCAAGCCAACGACCGCCCGGATCGGGGCAACCGCGGCAACCA
>JBDHFY010000146.1:0-10055 GCA_039590195.1 Gemmatimonadota bacterium
CGTCATCGGTGGGGGCGTGCGACGCGTACGTCTGTCCGGATCGTTGGATTGGTCGGATCTCATGGAACGCTACGGTTCGGTTCCGCTACCCCCCTACATCCAGCGCTCGGCGGACGCAGAGGATCGCGACCGATACCAGACCGTCTATGCCCAGGTGGACGGTAGCGTGGCGGCTCCAACCGCCGGCCTGCACTTCACCCATGAGATCTTGGGGGCGATCAGGGATCGCGGTGTGCAAGTCGTTGAGATCGTTCTCCACGTGGGGCCGGGAACCTTCAAGCCGGTCGCGGTGAGTGATCCGGAAAACCATGTCATGCACGCCGAGTGGTTTCAGATTTCCCACGAAACCGCTCGGACGATAGCGGAGGCGCACGGGAGAGTGTGGGCTGTCGGCACGACGGTGGCCCGCGTGCTCGAGACGGTGGGTGCGAGCGGGTCGATCAGCGCAACGGAGGGCTGGACGCAGTTGTTCATCCATCCACCTTTTCGATTTCGGGTCGTCGATGCCGTGATCACGAACTTCCACCTCCCGTGCTCCACGCTGCTGATGCTGGTTTGCGCATTTGGTGGTTACGAACAGATCATGAAGGCCTACCGCGCAGCCGTCGCCGCCCGTTACCGGCTGTACAGCTATGGCGACGCCATGGCGGTCATATGACCACGCCTTTTGAGTTTTCACTGGACGGAACCTGTGGTCCCGTGCGCGCCGGGACCCTGCACCTTCCTCACGGCACCGTCGAGACTCCCACATTCATGCCGGTCGGCACCCAGGGGACGGTTCGCACTCTCTCCCCTTTGGACCTCGAAGCAGCCGGGGCACAGATCATCCTGAGCAACACCTACCACCTACACCTGCGCCCCGGAGAACAGGTTGTTGGAGCACTGGGAGGCTTACACAGGTTCATGGCATGGGAGCGCCCCATCCTCACCGACTCGGGAGGATATCAGATCTTCTCTTTGGAGAATCTGCGTCGCGTCGAGGACGAGGCGGTGACATTCCGATCCCACGTGAACGGTGACATCCGCACCCTCACGCCCGAGCGCGCCGTCGGGATCCAGTGGACGCTTGGCCCAGACATCGCGATGGCTCTCGACCACGTGGTTCCCGGGACCGCCGACCGAACCGCCGCAGCGGACGCCCTGGAACGGACGACACAGTGGCTCGAGCGGTGTCGGGCGCAACACCGTCAGCTGGCCCGAGACGACCCCGAAAGACAGACGCTCTGGCCCATCGTCCAGGGAGCACAGTACGATGACCTGCGGCGGCTCGCCGTCAGATCGATCGTCGACATGGGCGAATGGACGGGTATTGCCATCGGGGGCCTCGCAGTGGGCGAAAGCAAGGCGACGATGTTTCGGGTCCTGGAGGAACTCGAGCCGTCGCTCCCCAGCGACGTTCCACGTTATCTTATGGGAGTAGGCTTCCCGGAGGATATGCTCCGCGCCATTGGTCGAGGCATCGACCTGTTCGATTGCGTCGCGCCGACGCGGAACGGTCGCAACGGCACAGCGTTTACGATCGAGGGCCCAGTCAATATCCGGAACGCCGCGCACAAGGCGGACTCCGCACCACTCGATGAGAGCTGCGATTGTGAAAGCTGTACTCTCTACAGCCGGGCATACTTGAGGCACCTGTTCGCGGCAGAAGAGTTGCTGGGACTCCGGCTGCTGTCACTTCACAACGTCCGCTTTCTTACCCGATTGGCGGAGGATGCCAGAGCCCATATCCTCGACGGAACTTTCGACGCGTGGCACGAGGCTTGGATCGCCCGCTACAACACAGCGAGGGTTAGGTGACGTCACCACTACTGATGCTATTGATGCTGCAGGAGTCGACCCGCGGTCCCGGGATCAGCATTTTCCTCCTGCAGATGCTTGCGTTCGTCGCCATCATCTATTTTCTGATGATTCGCCCGAAGATGCAGCAAGAAAAGCGACATCGAGCAAGACTCAAGGGGCTGCGCCGCGGCGACGAGATCGTCACCAGCGGCGGGATCGTTGGCAAGATCACCGAACTTCGAGACGATCACCTGACGATCAAGAGCGGAGAATCTCGCTTCATCATCGTACGCGACCGCGTTGCCGAGGTCCGTGGAGAAGATAAGAAATCCTGATGGCGGAACGGCTCCTCCACGTTCTGGGATCACCCGTGCTCAGGGAGCGAGCAAAGGAGGTCGCCGTCGTCGACGACGAGATCCGCGCGCTGGTCGTCGACCTCCGGGACACGATGTACGCCGCGAAGGGAATCGGTCTTGCTGCCAACCAAATAGGGCTGGCCCACCGAGTGGCGGTCGTCGAGACCGAAGACGACCCCTTCATCGTCCTCATCAATCCGATCATCCTCGAGCGCAGCGGGAAGGAACGCGCTGAAGAAGGATGCCTTTCGATCCCTGACATCTTCGGCGACGTCAATCGCGCGACGCGAATTGTGGTCGAAACCACTACGACCGACGGCGTGCGCGAACAACTCGAGGTCACGGACCTCACGGCCCGCGCGGTGCAACACGAAATCGACCATCTCGACGGCGTGGTCTTCCTCGATCACTTGAGTCCGCTCAAGCGGCGTATGCTGCTCAAAAAGTGGCAGAAATCTCGTAAAGGGAAAGTCGGCTTCACCATCAAGCCGTTGCCGCCAGCGGTTGCGAGTCCCTAATGCGTATCATTCTCTTCGGAACCCCCGACTTTGCGGTCCCCTCGCTCCGGGCCCTCATCGGGGAGGGTTTTGACATCAACGCCGTCGTCACTCAACCCGACAAACCCCAAGGCCGCTCGCGGTCCACCCCGATCCCCCCTCCCGTCAAAGTCGTTGCTTGCGAAGAAGACATTCCGGTGCTGCAACCCCATCGACCGAGCGATCCCGAGTTCATCGAGCAGGTGCGTGCTTACGAGCCTGATCTCGGGGTCGTTGTAGCCTACGGTCATATCCTCAAGCCCGAGCTACTCGCCGTGCCACGCCTCGGGATGGTGAACGTCCATGCATCTCTCCTCCCCAAGCTGCGCGGCGCGGCACCAATTCAGTACGCTCTGCTGGAGGGTCTCGCCGAAACCGGGGTGACCATAATGCAGATGGAAGCAGGGCTCGACTCGGGGCCCATCATTCACCAAGTGCCGACTCCTGTAGCGCCGGACGAAACGTACGGCGAGCTTTCCGCCCGCCTCGCTGAGCTCGGCGCCCTGGCCTTGGTCGAGGCGCTGGCCTTGATGGAGGCGGGCGGAGCCGAGCAACAACCCCAGAACCACGACGAGGCCACGCTTGCTCCCAAAATCACCCGGGAGGTGGCCCGCATCCGGTGGGAACGTTCGGCCGAGGAGATCGCTCGCGTGGTCAGGGCGATGGACCCAAAACCGGGCGCCTGGTCGGCCCTCGAGGGTAACGAGGTGAAGCTCTTTGGACCTCTACCCGCCGACATGCCGTCCAAACCGCCCTCCTCTTCGAAGCCTGGCGAGATCGTCGAAACCGACCCGGCATTTGTCGTGGCGGCAGGGAGCGGCGCCCTGCAATTCCTGGATGTGCAGCCGGCGGGACGACAGCGTATGGCCGCTGTCGCATGGCTTCGGGGCCGAGGAGCCCACACTGGTCAAGCCTTCGAGTGAGGAAGCCCCTTCCCAAACTTCACGCCGTCACCGACCCCGAGGTCGCCGCGCGGAGCGATCTGTCAGAGCGGGCAAGGGCCTTGGCGCGTCCAGGAATCGCGCTGCACGCCAGGGCCCGTCACCTCACGGGCCGGTCCCTCTCCGAGCTGACCGAACTCCTCAAAGCTGCAGCAGGATACCCAACGGTTGAGAGAGCGTGTGTCTTCGTCAACGACCGGGTGGACGTGGGCCTCTCGAGTGCCGTAGACGGCGTGCACCTGCCTGCCGACGGCCTTTCGGTCCCGTTGGTCCGGCGACTCGTAGGGCAGGACATGTGGATCGGCCGTTCCGTGCACTCGCCGGAAGAGGCACGAGCGGCCGCGAGCGAAGGCGCCGACTACGTGTTTCTCGGACCCATTTGGGAAACGGCGTCCCACCCGGATCGACTGGCCCTGGGACCTTCGGCCATCACACACGCCCAGCCGGCACGGGTGATCGCCATCGGCGGCATAACGCACGACAGAATAAGGGATTGCCTGAACGCCGGAGCGTATGGCGTCGCCGCCATCAGCGCGCTCTGGGGGGCCGACCACCCGGGTTCGGCCGCCCAAAGGATGCTGCTATTATTAGGTGAGGCAGCACCATGAGTGAGCCCATCAGCGTTCTCGTAAACGGCGAGCCTCGACGCTGTGATGCCGGTTCCTCCCTGCACGACCTCCTTCGGGTGCTCGATCTGGATCCGCGGATGGTCGTCGTGGAGCACAACCGCGCCATCGTGAGGCGGCCTGAGCTGGCCGGCACGCGTCTTCAAGACGGCGATCAGGTCGAGCTCGTCCACTTTGTCGGGGGCGGCTAGCCGGCCTCAAGGAAGCTTCGACTATGCCTTCAGCGCTCAGTGCGCCGTGCGATACGGCGCTCGTCATCGGCGACCGCTCCTTCAAATCGCGATTGATGGTGGGCACCGGGAAATACGCGGACAATACTACGATGGTGAAGGCGATCGAGGCGTCGGGCGCCGAGATCGTGACGGTTGCCGTGCGCCGCGTCGACATGGACCGGACGAAGGTCGAGGGCGTTCTCCACCATCTCGATCCCAATCAGCACTTCCTGCTCGCCAACACGGCCGGATGTTATACCGCGGAGGACGCCATACGATATGCCCGGCTCGCTCGCGAGGCGGGGTTCAACGAATACATCAAGCTGGAAGTCATTGGGGACCAGGAGACGCTACTCCCCGACACCGTCGGCCTCTTGGAAGCCGCCGGCACCCTGGCGCATGAAGGTTTCCAGGTGATGGCGTACACGAACGAAGACCTCGTCACCGCCTTGCGTCTGGAGGATGCCGGGTGCGCCGCGGTGATGCCCCTGGCTTCTCCGATCGGGAGCGGGCTCGGACTCCTCAACCCGTTCCACATCCGCACCATCAAGCGACGGCTTACGGTGCCGGTCATTGTGGACGCCGGCGTCGGTACGGCGTCGGATGCCTGTATTACGATGGAACAGGGTGTAGATGGCATCCTCATGAATACGGCTATCGCGGCCGCCGATGACCCGGTTTCCATGGGTCGAGCCATGCGACTGGCGGTCGACGCAGGGCGCCTGGCCTATCTTGCCGGTCGGATGCCTCGGCGCGAGATCGCCGTGCCGTCGAGTCCGGCGACGGGCCTGCTCGACTGAGTGTGGGAGTCGGCACGGAGCCCCGCGAGGCCGCGCTCGAAATCCTGCGGGCGGTGCGCGGCGGAGCACCGTTCGATCGGGCCCTGGACGGCGTCGTTCCCGGTCTCTGCGAACCGGACCGCAAGCTCGCGCATGAAATCGCCGCGGGTGTCCTGCGAGAGCGCAGTAGGTTAGACCGGCGAATCCAGTCGGCCCTTTCCAACCCCGGAAAGCGGCTGCAACCGGACCTGGGAGACATCCTGCGAATCGGGACTTATCAGATCACTTGCCTCGACCGAGTGCCCGCCTACGCGGCGGTTCAGAGCGCAGTCGAACTGGCCAAGTCCGCCTGCGGCCCTCACTCCGCACCACTGGTGAACGCCGTGTTGCGCCGGCTGTCGCGCGAGGACGAGAGAGTCACAGCGTCGGGTCCGGATGACGCGGTTACGGACCTCGCCGCGGAGTACTCACACCCCGAGTGGTTGGTGGCCCGCTGGCTCGACCGGTTCGGGTTCGAGCGGACGAAGGCCTTACTACACCACAACAACCGCGTGCCGCCGCTCGTGATCCAGCCGATCGGGTGGGAGGTGGACCGTCTTCGCCACGAGTTGAGAGCGGCTCAGATTGCTGTCGAGGACGCGCCGATGGGCCACGGGCTGGCGCTTCAAAAGTGTCGCATTCGCGATCTTCCGGGCTTTGCCGAAGGCGGGTTCATCGTTCAGGCTCCCGCGCAGCGGGAGCTCTTGACGTATGCGGCCCTCCCGCCGGGCTCGCGCGTGTGGGACGCCTGCGCCGCGCCCGGTGGAAAGGCCGCGGTCCTGGCGCGTGACTCGGTGGTGCTCGCGTCCGACCGCTCGCACGTGCGCTTACGTCGGCTCGAGGAGAATCTCGCGCGCGTTGCCGCCCGCGCACACCTGGCGGTGGCCGATGCCAGACACCCCCCGATTCCAAGCGGCGCCATCGACGCGGCCGTGGTGGACGCCCCTTGTAGTGCCACCGGCACCATCAACAAGCACCCGGATGCACGTTGGCGTCTGTCGCCTCGCCGAATCGACAGACTCGCCAAACTCCAAGGAGAGCTCTTGGAGGGCGTGGGCTCGGTCATCCCCGTCGGTGGCTTGCTGGTGTATCTCACCTGTTCCCTTGAGCCGGAGGAGAATGACGCACAGATCGACGCGTTTCTGGATCGGCACGCCGAATATCGTCGCGACGCCGACGACTTGTTCATCTTTCCGGTCGATTCCGGAGCGGACGGTGGATTCGGCGCCCGGCTCAGGAGAATTGCATGAGGGTTCGCCGCACGTTCTCGACGCCACGACCAAGCCTTGCGCGTTTCTTGGGTTGGCTGCGCCCTGGGCATCGAGCCAAATCTCCCCCGTCCGAACCGCCGAAGCCCCCCACGCCGCCGCCACCGGCGGCGCCCCCCTCCGAGAAACGCCCCAGGCGGCGCAGGTGGTCGCTCTTGGGCTGGACGTTCGTGATTCCCCTCGTCCTGGGGTATCTCCTGGCCGCGGTCGTGCTGTTCCCGGCCCCCCTCTTCACGGCCAGCCAGACCATGCCGCAGCTCATCGGCAGCACAGAGGGTGAGGCGCGTGAGATCATCGAGCAGGAGCGCCTGTTCCTGGCCAACGTGGACGAAGTGGCCCATCCGAGCGCGCCGCGCGGCGTTGTCGTATGGCAGGACCCACCGGCAGGCGTCGTGGTGCCCCAGGGAACCCCGGTACAGTTCTCGGTGAGCAGCGGACCACAGCGCATCCCCGTGCCGGACGTCGCCGGCTACGACATGGCTATCGCGATCATGCTCATCGAATCGGCCGGGCTCACGGTCCGGGCGATCGATTCGGTACAGACGGCGGCTCCGAAGAACGTCACGGTGAACACCCGGCCTCCCGCGGGCACTCCCCGTGCGCCGGGCCTCGGTGTCACCCTCGTGGTCAGTGTCGGCGCACCCACGATCTCCGTGCCAGATCTCACGGGCATGACCGTTGAGGAAGCCGAGGCTATCTTGGTAGAGGCCGGACTGGTCCTGGGAACGTTCTGGCGCGAAACTTCCAGCGCACAAGAACCCGGGAACATCTTCAAACAGGCTCCCGAACCCGAGACCCTAACGGCTCCTGGAACGCCCGTGAACGTCGTTCTCGCGCAGAGGCCGTGATGAAGAAAGTGGTACGCATCGCCCCGAGTGTCCTGAGCGCCGACTTGCTCAAGCTCCGCGACCAGGTGGTGGAGGTGGAGGAGGCCGGAGCGAATTGGATTCACATCGACGTCATGGACGGTCGCTTCGTGCCACCGATCACATTCGGCGCCTCGATGATCAACGCATTGCGCCGAATCACCGACCTCCCACTCGACGTGCACTTGATGGTGATGGAACCCGAAGCGCACATCGATGCGTTTGCTGGAGAAGGGGCATCGGTGTTCACTTTCCATCCAGAGGCGACCGTGCACGTGCAACGGCAGCTGGTCGCTGTCCGGGAGCGGGGCATGCTGGCGGGACTGGCGCTGAATCCGGGCACGCCCATCGCCAGCGCCGAGGAGGTGATCGACGACCTGGACCTCGTGCTTATCATGAGTGTGAACCCGGGGTACGGGGGCCAGGCATACATTCCGGCTGCGACCGACAAGATTCGTCGCGTCCGGGAGCTCCTCGACCTGAGGCGGAGCGGGGCGTACCTTGAGGTGGACGGTGGAATCTCCCCGGAGACCGTTGGCGCCGCCTGGGCGGCGGGAGCAGATACCTTTGTTGCCGGGTCGGCCATTTTTTCGTCGCCTTCGCCCGGGAAGGCAGTCCGTAAGTTGAGAGACATGTGTAAGGAAGGAGTACCAGTATGACGGCGTCGCGTGGCCAATGGATTGCCGTAGCAATCATTCTGACGATCCTGGGGGGGGCACTCACCATCGGCGTCGCTCTGTCGGACGATCTCTTCCCGGTCGCCGTAGGGAGCAGGGCTCCGGACTTCCGGGCCGTCAACATCGCCAGCGGCGACACGGTGGAGTTGGCGGATTACGAGGGAGAGGTGGTCCTGTTGAATATCTGGGCCACGTGGTGTGCACCGTGCCGTCAGGAAATGCCCTCCATGGAGCGGCTGTATCAGGAACTCGGTCCCGAGGGTCTCAAGGTCGTGGCGATCAGCGTCGATGATCTCGGACAAGGCATCGTGCAAGAGTTCGTCGACGAGTTCGATCTCACGTTCGAGATCCTGCACGACGAGTCGCAAAAAGTCGAGCTGACCTATCAAACCACCGGTTTGCCGGAAAGCTTTGTCATCGATCGCCACGGGGTCATCGTCAAGAAGGAGATCGGCGCTGTGGAATGGGATCTTCCGGCACAGCAGGCGCTGGTGCGACGACTGCTCGGCGTCGATGCTGAAGAGGCAAGCCAACACGACTAAGCGCGAGGAAGAAATCCCGAGCGATCCGGGGACGCCGGCGTAATGGCGTTCGATTTCACCAAGGTCAAGAAAGCGGCCGTCACCAATTGGCCGATGAAGCTCACGGCTCTGGCGCTCGCCACCGTCCTCTGGGCGGCGGTGGCAGCCGAGCAGCCGACCACGCAGCTGGTCCCGGTGACGCTGGAGGTACAAACTCCGCCAGGGCGCACGGTCACCCAGGCGCTCCCACAGGTTCGCGCGTTGTACAGCGGCTCCGCGCGCGAGTTGCTCAAGCTCTATACTTCCGCACCGTTCATCCGTAAGACGATCCCCGACACTCTCACGCTCTCGACGGTCACGCTCGAGCTATCACCGCAAGATCTCACCCTCACCGACGACGCCGGGGTCGATGCGCAGGACGTCCTGCCGCGTCAAATTGTCATCGCCCTGGACTCGGTGTTTCGACGGGCAGTCCCGGTCACCCATCGGGTAACGGCGCAGCCGGATTCCGGATTCGAACTCGTGGGTGATATCACCGTGTCTCCCGCCCGCGTCGTCTTGAGCGGCAGCGAAGATGAGGTGCAAAGCGTCCGCCGGGTCTTCACGGTCCCTCTCAATCTGCCGCCGCTCCGGGCACCGGCTCGGCAGCTGGTACGCCTCGATACGTCGGGACTGGGAAACCTACGGATCTCCAGACGGAACGTGGAAGTCGCCGTGAACGTCACACCGCTCACCGAGCGGTTCTTCCTTGGCATCCCGGTAACTGTCGAGACGGATCGAGACGGCGCATGGGAGAGCGTCCCCTCGGAGGCCTCCGTCATGGTACGCGGGCCGCTCACACGCCTCGTTGGACTGACGATGGACAGCCTGCCCGTGATCGCCGCGCCGCCACCAGTTGGAGACAGTGCAAGGGTCGGGCTAGTGGTTCGTGGACCCGCGGGTCTCGTCACCACCGCCGGCCCCGATTCCGTGGTCGTGCGGAGATCCGGCGGTGGCTGAGGTCCTGCTCGGCATCGAAACATCCTGCGACGAGACCTCCGCGGCGGTGGTGGTAGGCAGCGGAAACAGGCCGGAGCTCGCGAGCCTGGTGATTCTCTCACAGGACATCCACCAGGTGTTCGGCGGCGTGGTGCCCGAGCTCGCAAGCCGGGCGCACGTTCGCGCCATTGGGCCTGTGGTCGATCGCGCACTGGATGAGGCCGGGGTTCCGCTGAAATCGGTGGATAGCATCGCGGTCACACAGGGTCCGGGGCTCGTGGGCGCCTTGCTCGTCGGCGTGTGTTACGCGAAGGCGTTGGCTGCAGCCGGCGGCCGGAAGCTCATCGGCGTGCATCACCTGGAAGGTCATCTGTTCGCTCCGGCCCTCGACGATCCAGAGCTCGAGCCGCCGTGCGTCGCCCTCATCGTGTCCGGAGGTCACACCGTGCTCCTCGATGTGCCCGCGTGGGGGCACTA
>JBDHFY010000147.1:0-10022 GCA_039590195.1 Gemmatimonadota bacterium
GTTGGGCCCAGGGGGGCCGGCTCGGGCTTTGTCTGCTGTGGGCCGGAGAGCTGGGAGGGGCTTGAAGACCGGGTCAGCGCGCTTCGCTGCCCCTGTCCGTCTGTCCCGTATCCATCGGCGGCGGGGCGTCCGGGCAGGTGGAGTCGGAACTAGCACCAGTCGTGCGGAGGTCGAGGTAGGTTGCCGTGGCGTAGGAGGTGAACCCGGGCACGCCATCGATCACCCGGCTGTCCACCACGTGGGGGAACTCCACAAACATGGAATAGGGCTGTCCGGGGCTCAGGGTGTTCGGGTCGACGAGCACCTCCGTCGTTTCATACGTCAGGTACTCACCCTGAAACGGCAGTCCCGTGTGATACAGCCGCTGCCCGTGGCAGTCGGCAACCACAACGAAGATCATGTCGTCCACGACGCCGCGAGGATCCCCAAGTCCGTTCGAGTAGTCACTCCACCTGATGACGAGCGCCTGTTGCGGATCGATCTCCAGGGGCGACACCGCCCGGCCCTCCTGGAACAGCGAGATGGTGATGGGAGCGGGAAGGTCCGTCTCGCCGCCCGGTCCGGCGAGTCGTAGCTCCTCACCGGCCAGCCGCACGCTCGGCGCGGCGATGTCAAAGGCGAACGTCCCGTTCGGATATGCCCGGTCCAACTCCTCCAGCGTGTCAAAGTGGCCACCCTCCACATAGTAATTGCTGCCCCGATTCACGTACTCGAGCGGCTCGGCGGGACGGTTGGGAAGCGTTAGGGTCGCCCCTTCGAGATTGCCCCCTTCTGCGAGGAAGATCTCGGAGAAGAAATGGTGGTTGAGGAGCGTGAGCTCTCCCAGACTGTCCTGTGCGTAGTTCGAGGACTTCACCAGAACAAAGAAGGAGAGGTCCGTTTGGCTCCCACAGGCGGACTACAGCACCGCGACTGCCGCGAGACCGGCGAGCCTGCCAAGACATCGGATGGACATAATCGGCCTCACACTCGAATTTCCTCGTCAGCAACGGCCGGCCGCCAACATAACTTGCAGGGGGGATTCACGACCAGACGTTTCCCCAGGGTGACTGGACACGCAGAAGGAGGTGCACGGATGACCCTCGATGAGATACGCAGATCGTTTCCCGGTCTGAGCGACAAGGTGTTCCTGGATTCCGCCGCGGTCAGCCTGACGCCCATCCAGGCCCGTGAAGGCATAGAGGCGTTCCTCGATCTGGCGATGAGCGGTGACGCGGAAGACGGATCCCGCCTGCATCTCGCCATGGACAATCTGCGGCACGAACCGCTGGAGGAGGCAGCGAAACTGCTCAATACACGGCCGACGAACATCGCGCTCGTGGAAAGCACGACGCACGGGCTCAACATCGCCGCGAACGCCCTACCCTTGAGCCGCGGGGACAACGTTCTCATCGCCGATACGGAGTACCTCCAGGTAGCGATACCGTGGGCGAGAAAGTGGGAATCGATCGGCCTGGAGATAAAGCCGGTTCATTCCCATGACGAAGGGATCCTGACTCCGGAGGATTTCGAGAGCGCCATCGATTCGCGGACGAAGGTCGTGTGCGTGTCCTCCGTTCAGTGGTGCTCGGGATACCGGGTGAATGTCAGGAGACTCGGAGAGATCTGCCAAGCGCGGGAGATCTGGTTGGTGGTGGATGCCATCCAGGAGATGGGCGCCATGCAGATCGATCTCTCGACGCAGTACGCGGATTTCGTGATCGCCGGCGGGCACAAATGGCTGAATGCGCCGTTCGGCTGCGGCATCATGTTCATCGCAGATCGGGCGCTCGCGGAACTAGAGCCGATTTCACACGGCTACCTCGCGCTGGATCCCCCGGAAGATGGATGGGGGACATACTTCCAGACTCCAGACATCACACCGTACAGGGAGTACACTTTTCCACGCACGGCCAAGACGTTCGAGATCGCCGGTACCTCCAACTACCCGGGCGCCGTGGGACTCGGAAAGTCGCTGAAACTCGTCAACGCGATTGGCATCGGGAACGCGGAATGCCACATCCGCCGGCTCACCGATCTGTTGCACGATGAGCTGGACAAGGTCGGTGCCCGGCTCGTCTCGCAACGCGACCCCGATCACCGCTCCGGCATCACGGTCTTTCGATGCCACGATGACCCTGCAGACGATCTTGCGCTGCTGAACAAGATCCTGGACGACAGGATCATGATATCGATACGCTATACCTCGACGGTCGGTGGGTTACGTGCGGCAACGCATTACTTCAATACCGAGGAAGATGTCGCGCGGCTTATCGATGCCATACAGCGACATTCATAGCCGTCACTTCACTGCACACCACACTGCCACCGGGGAGGAGGGAGGATCCACACCTGTCCGCGCGATCCGAGGCCCTACGGTCTCACCGGATGTTCCATCCGTTGACCGGCCCCCCGTGGAAGAACTTCGCCGGCGTCATGACACCGTTCTGCTTGAAGACGATCCCGTCCTTCATCACGAACTGGACGTTGCGCAGCGCGTCGATGTCCTCCAGCGGACTACCCACGACCGCGACGAGGTCTGCGATGAGACCCGGTTTGATCGGGCCGCGCGTATTCTCAGTCTCGCTGACCAGGTAGCCGTTCGTCGTCATGGCGCGGAGGATGTCGACCGGTGGGATGCGAGCGGCCTTCCATGTTTCGATGAACTCGATCGCAACTTCGCCCCGCGTCATGCCCGGAACGTAGTAGTCGGCGTCGGTGGAGAAGGTGAGCGGGACGTTGTTCTCGTACGCGTTCCTTAGGCCAGCGACGGTCCGCTGGAACCGCGCCTCGGAAGTGTGCCCGGTCAGCGAAAGCGGCGTCTCGGTGCCGGCGCGAAAGATGCCTTTCTGCGCCATCAGCTTGTGCATCTCGTCGGTCAGGCCTCGGTCGTGCGCGATGGACCAGATACCGGCCTCAATCGCGCGCCCTGCCCCGTCGACCGTCTGCACATGGCCCTCGACTTTCAAACCAGCCTTCGCGGCCTCGCTGATAAACAGTCTGATCTCGTCGGTCGTGTAACCCCATGGCTTGCAGTCCACGCAGATCTTGATCACTCGCGCGCCGAACAGTTCGTTCTGCCTCACGGCTTTCACAATCTCGTCCGGTGTATCCGCGTCGAGGTACTCGGGGTAGACGATATCCTTCTGCATGGCCATCTCGGGTGTGGGCCAGAACTGCCCGCCCATCCCCCCAATGATGATGCCCGAGTTGATGATTGTCGGTCCCGGAATCCAACCCTGCTCGATGGCCTTGCGCAGCGCCGTGTCTGCGTAGTCCCCCGCGTTCCCCATGTCACGGACGATCGTGAAGCCCGCGTTCAGCATCTGCATGCCGTTGGACACCGCTTGAATCGTGCGCAGCGGGGTGCCGTCCAGCACATACGTCAGATAGTAGACGTTGTGCTCGGGCTCTTCCTTGTAGGTCAACGCCAGGTGGTTGTGCGCATCCACCAGACCGGGCAGCACGACGAGCTCGGACAGATCGATAATCTCGGCGCCCTGCGGTATGGCGAGATCCGGTCCGACGGCGGTGAAGGTGTTTCCCTCGATCAGAATTACCTGGTCGGCGGAAAGGGTCCCGGTCTCGGGGTCGACGAGACCGCCCGCGCGGATGGCCGTGACCTGGGCGGCGGCGACGGACGTCATGGTCACAAGCAGTCCCACACCGAGCAGGATCGTCTTTGTTCTCGTGCGCATGAGCATGGGAGGACTCCTGAGGAAAAGCGACGGTCTGGATCTGGCCGCATGCCGAAGAGCGACCGGGCGGACGCCGTTCATGTGCACCCCATTCCTAGCCAATGTCAAGCGGTTCGCCGGGCCACCGCCCGACCCCAGGGCGGGGAGGGGCGGCAAAGCAGATGATATGCCTCTGATTTACGACCTCTTGCGAGAATCTCAACCTACTTGGATCCTCACACGTAGATGGCGTAGAGCCGACGGGCCGCCTCACCGATGAGCATTATGCCCAACCAGTAATGAGTCGATACATTCGTGGAGATTGCTGCGTCGGTTGGGGGGCCGCACTTGAAAGGACACTCGTTGCCAATCCAAAAGAGCTGCGTGTGAGTTTCTCACCCACACCGAGCACACGCTTCAGTGGCTTCGTTCCCACGGTTTTGGAGTGACCAAGCATGGGGCATCACCTATCAAAACTGACCTTCTTCCTCGCACTGTGCACAACCTATTCAGGGACCACCACGATGGCTCAGGAGCCTGCAGCCGACACCACGGCGCAGGCTCTTTTTGTTTTCCTCGACTGCAACGGCCCCAACTGCGACTTCGACCACTTCCGCCGAGAGATCGCATGGGTGAACTGGGTTCGCGATCGCCAGGACGGAGACGTACACCTGCTGGTAACCACCGAGCGAACAGGAGGTGGGGGCTGGCACTACACGTTGGATTACATCGGCCTCAGCGCCTTTGAGGGCGTGAACAAGTCGCTCTCGTACACCTCCGATCCCGACGACACGGATACGGAGGTCCGAGAGTCACTGACGCAAACCATGGCGTTGGGACTAGTCCAGTTCGTTGAGGTGACTCCGCTGGCTTCCCAGCTGCGGGTCGTGTATGAGGCTCCCGAGGGCGCTGTGCTGGAGCGCGATGAGCGCGATCCCTGGAACCTCTGGGTATTCCGGATCGGTGTCGACGGATCGATCGAGGGCGAGGCCAGCCAGCGGGAATATTCGCTCGGCGGGTCGGCCCGCGCCGACCGGGTCTCGGAGAACTTTAAGATCAACTTCAGCTTTTCCGGTCACTACGACCGCGAGGAGTTCGAGATCGAAGACGAGGATGATGCAGGGATCGTCACAGTGGACACGATCATCGACGTCTCCGAAGACTACACGGCACGCCTGACCACGGTCTGGAGCTTGACTGACCACTGGTCCGCAGGGGGGACCGCCACGGCGAACCGTTCGACCTTTCTGAACAGAGACCTGGCCGTTTCGGCCGGGCCCGCTCTCGAATACAACATCTTCCCCTACGACGAATCGACGCGTCGGCAGCTCACCTTGCGGTACGCGCTCGAAGTCGCGCGCTTCGACTACGAGTTGGAGACGGTGGAGGGCAAGATGGATGAGATCCTGCCCCGCCACAGCATGTTGGTCTCAGTCGCCGTGCAGCAGCCGTGGGGCGAGATTCACGGTTCGGTGGAGGGCATTCAGTACCTCCACGATCCAGCGACTCACCGCATCAATACCTTCGCCAACTTCGAGTACCGGCTGTTTCGCGGATTCAACTTCGACGTTTTCGCGCAGTTCTCGCGGATCAAGGACCAGTTCTTCCTGCCGAGCGAGGAGCTCACGGAGGAAGAGGTCCTCCTGGAACGCCGCCAGCGCGAAACCGACTTCCGGTTCGACATCGGTATCGGCTTCAGTTATCGCTTTGGCTCGAAGTTCGCCAACATCGTGAATCCGCGCATGGGCGGTGGTCGCCGACGTCGTTTCTTCTAGTTTTCCCTCGGCTGAAGCCTGGGCTCGGCACTACGCGACGTGTCCTGAAGGACAAGGCGGCAAAGTAAACCGGTAGGGGCGAAGCATGCTTCGCCCCTACCGTCTCAGACCGGTCACCCCTCGGGAAGCGCGTCGTAAAACTCCTCCATTCGCCGACGCAGAGCCATGTCCGGCAAACGTCCCCTTGCCGCCCCCATGTTGTCCACCGCGTGATGCTCCTTCGTCGTTCCTGGGATCGGGCACGTCACCGCCGGATGGGACAGGACGTATTTCAGAAAGAACTGGCCCCAACTCTCACAGTCGAATTCCGCCGCCCAGCCAGGAAGCGGCCGGTCGCCGACCCGACGGAAGAGCCGCCCGCGCCCGAACGGAAGGTTGATCAGCACCGCCATCCCGCGGTCGGCCGCCAGCGGAAGCAGGCGCTCGGCGGCTCCCCGCGCGCCGAGCGAGTAGTTGATCTGCACGAAGTCGAGCGTCTCCCGCTCCATGATGCGTCCCAGGGCTTCGTACTGGCGAGCGGAGGACGTCGTGACGCCGAGGTACCGAATGCGCCCCTGCGCCTTCCACTCCCTGAGCGTGCCAAGCTGCGTGTCACTATCTCTCAGATTGTGGACCTGCATCAGGTCGATGCGGTCGGTGCGCAAGAACCGCATGGAAGCTTCCATCCGCTCGATTCCCGCTTCTCGGCCCTCGCGGTCCACCTTGGTGGCTAAGAACAAGTCGTCTCGCGTGCCCAATTCGGCGACAAGGTCCCCGACGACCGTCTCGGAGTTCCCGTATGACGGGGCTGTATCCACCAGCTTCCCACCCAGTTCCGCAAACACCCGGAGGGTCGCCTTGAACGGCGCTCGCTCGGTGGCGGAAGGGCCCACGCGATAGTTTCTCGCCCCTATGCCGACGGCAGGAACGGTTTCTCCAGTGGAGGGGATGGCGCGATGGATCAGCGGGGATTCCTGCCAAAACCTCGGGCGCCAACCCAGCATGAACGAGGCCCCTGCCCCGGCCCACAGCTTGACGAGTTCTCGTCGAGATATCCTCATGCGTGATCCGCTCCGTTAGGGTGAGCAAGTTCTCGAAGCCGATAAGGTGGGTCGGACAGCGAGATCAAGATGTCTCCGGAGGGGCCTGGACGGGAGGGCCCGGATGGGGGCAGGCATCGGTCCCGTCCCGGCCTTGTCCCACCAACCGTCATGCCATTTCGCAGTTTTGCGACATTTTGGCACATCCGGGCTTGCCGTGGCGTCCACGCCGCATTCTCATAAGGCTTTGTCGAACAATGAGATAGGGAAAAGTTCCAACCTGTGACGGGCTGGCACGCTTGCTGCGTTTGAATGAGGTAGAAAAAGGAGGATGTAGGGGAACACGACGGGCCGTAAGGCCCTTCCAGAAGGGGGGGTGAAAATGAGTGGATCCATCGATATCAGCAACTCGGTATTGTCCCGGGAGCTCGATCAGACGATCGGCCGCCTTCTGCCGGCCGTCGAGGATCTCCTCGAGCGGATCTCCAATTCTGGCATCGTGATGATCGAGGGACACGAGTCCGAGGTCCGGGTGCTGGCGCCGCTGCGCTTTCCCGACGGGATCGGACGGGGTGAGGTGGTGGTGCGGCTTTTCCGCTGGCGCAACACCGTACGGATAGAGTTGAACGTGGCGCACAACCGCATGCTCGCGCGACGCGACGGCACATCGTCGGGGAGGAGATGTTTCCTCAACGATTTCCAGGCGTCGGCGACCATCGACATTGGCAGCGAGGAGCTGCCCGAGGACTTCTGGCGCCAAGTGATCGCCGGAACCCTCGCGGCCCGGGACGCGGTGCAGCGCTACAATCGCAATCACCGCGCGCCGTGGAGCGAGATTCGAGTGACCGCGGAAACGGACGGGCTCAAGGTAAGCTGACGCTAACGGCAGTAGGACGCTGAGTGCCGAATCGAAGCATACGACGATCGGGGAGCCAGGGGCTCCCCGATTTCTGTTTATGTCCGCATCTGAAGTGTTTTGAGACCCCTCAACATCCCCCCGCGCAGGTACCGGCTCCTGAGAGTGGCAAGGAGAGCTGGTGTGCCGCCGTCCCAAACAGCACTTTTTATCCCACGTGGCTGAGGCAGACTCGTCCTGAAAGCGATATGGAGGTTCCATCATGTGCAGGGCTGGCCGTATCGTCCCGTTCATGGTATTCACACTCGCGGCGCCGGCGGCGCTCGGGGCCCAGGCGCTGCGCCAGTCGGATCTCACCTTCGACGATGTAGATCCGACGTTCAAGCTCACCATCGATCATCTGGCCGAGGACCAACGGTGGCTCGGCCTCTCGCCCCGCCAAGTCACCTGGTCGCCCGGAAGCCGCTGGATCTACTTCCGGTGGCGGGAGGATCCGGCTCCCGGACAGCATACCTCGACCGATCCCTGGTACGCCGCGTCCCGAGATGGCAGGGAGGCCCACGTCGTCCCGGACAGTGACACGTGGCAGATCCCTTCAGGTAACACTGCCTGGTCGGCGGACGGCAGGGTGGCCGCGTGGGCCAACGAGGGCACCCTCGTCGTTTGGGCGGCCGGTGAGGACGCTCGAGCTGTCCATCATTCCGGCACCAATCTGGGGGACATCCGTGTCTCGGCGGAGGGCCGGCGGGTGTTCTTCGCCACAAAGGGTTTCGGTTTCGGGTTCGGATCGCAGAGTCCGGAAAGCGCGGACCTCTGGATGTACGATCGGGCAGACAATCGGGTCGCGCAGATCGCGACGGCCGTGCAACCCACCAAGGAACAATCGGAATCGGACCAATGGCTTCGCGATCAGCAACTCGAGCTCATAGAGTATGTGCGAAAGCGGAAGAAAGATCGCGAGACCGCCGACTCGGTGAACCGGAGTCGCGGGCTTCCGCCGCCCCAAGCCATCCCTGTGGAGAACGGTGCGGTGGTCCGTGACCTACAGCTCTCCCCGGACGGCCGGTATCTCACCTTTCGCTGGATGAAGGACCCCTCGCGGGAGCACCGCACGACGTACTTCGAGGCCATCAATGAGAGCGGCGAGGCAACAGCGCGGGACGCCCGGCCCAAGGTCGGGACTCCCCGCGCCACGTACAAGTTCGGCATCGTGCGCGTCGATCCGACTGTGCCGAAGGACAGTGTGAAGGTCACGTGGGTGGACGACGGGATTGAAAAGGCAACAGTCATGCACGGGCCGTATTGGAGCCCCACCGGGGAGAACGCGGTCCTTCAGATTCTTTCGATGGATCACAAGGACCGTTGGATCGCGATGCTGGACGTGGAGGCGGGGAAGACGACCGTCGTTGATCATCAGCACGATGATGCATGGATCGGCGGTCCGCTGGTCGTCGGGCGGTGGGCACCGGGGTATCTCCAATGGCTTCCTGACGGAAGCGCGTTTGCCTTCGCGTCGACCGCCACCGGCTGGGCGATGCTCTACCTGGCCGACCTGGATGGCAACGTCGTCCAGCTCACCTCAGGCGAGTATGAAGTGCGCCGTGCGTCGCTGTCACCGGATGGACGGACGTGGTATCTCGAGACGAGCCTCGAGCATCCAGGAGAAACCCACCTCTACCAGATGGACGCTCGAGGGGGCGAGCTTCGCCGGGTGACGATGGGAGTAGGCGTACACCAGTCGTTCGTGTCACCGGACGGACGGAAGGTCGCTGCGACATTTGCGACTCCCAAAACGATGCCGGATCTGTACGTCATGGACAACCGCCCCGGTGCAGAGAAGACGCGGATCACGAAATCGGGCACCGACGATTTCTACCGGTACGACTGGATCGGAAGCGAACTCGTCACCTTCCCGGACAGGGAAGGCAATGAGACGTGGGCCGAGATCTGGGAGCAACCGGGGAACTCCAATGGGGCGGCGGTGATTTATGCCCACGGCTGCGGCGAATGCGCACAGGCCGTGGACAAGGGATGGACGCGCGTGCCGGCCTTCTTATACGCAAACTACCTGCACCAGCACGGCTACACGACCGCATCCATCGACTACCGGGGCAGCTCAGGATACGGCCACGAGAATCGCACGTACGCCTACCGCGGAATGGGGATTCGGGACATTGACAGCGGGCTCTCGTTGTTGGATGTCCTCGTCGAACGTTACGGTGTCGACCCGGGCCGCATCGGCGTCTATGGAGGTTCGTACGGCGGCTTCTATACCATCATGGCCCTGTTGCGGAGCCCGGGGAGATACGCGGCGGGAGTCGCCCTCTATCCGGTGACGGACTGGGCGCACTACAACGACGGCTACACGAGCCGAATTCTCAACGGAACACCGACGGACGATCCGGAGGCGTATCGCGTGTCGAGTCCCATCTACTACGCAAGTCAACTCCAGGACGCCCTCCAGATCCAACACGGGTTGGTGGACAACAACGTGCAGATTCAGGACTCCTACCGCCTGGCTCAGGTGTTCATCGAGCTGGGAAAGGATTTCGATCTCGTCACGTACCCTGTGGAGGCGCATGGCTGGCGCCAGGTCTCCACTCGGCGAGACAGCTACCGGCGCATGACGCGGTGGTGGGACATGAACCTGCTGGGAAAACCAGCCGCAGCGAGCGGCGGCGGGGGCAGGAGGTGATCACGAAGGATTGACCGCGCA
>JBDHFY010000148.1:0-9999 GCA_039590195.1 Gemmatimonadota bacterium
CACGGTTTTCGACCCCGAGACCGTGCTGGATCGGGCGACCTTCAGCGACCCTCATCAATTCGCCGTCGGTATTCGCCACGTAGTGGTGAACGGTGTGCCCGTGTTGAAGGACGGGTCCCTCAGCGGTGAAAAGCCAGGGCGTTCGCTCAGGGGGCCGGCGCGAGCCTCGCGAGACTGAAGGAGCTACGTGGTAGACGTACCTGATTCGCGTCGGTGGCGGTGCGGGGTGGTGCCATGAAGACGTCGTGGAACACTGGATAAGGGCATGAGGCGCGGGCGGGTGAAAGAGACGCAGGCGGCTCGTCGTATGACCAGGGCCGCCTGCTTTCATTGCGCCGTGTTGGTTAGGCCGTCGTGTAGCTCGGGGGCCTATTGCCGAGACGCGCTCTCGACGTACAACACGATCTGCTGAAACTCGCTTTGCTGAAGCGTCTCCTCGAGCATCTCTTCCATCCGCTGCATCATCCGTAACACGACCGCCGCCCAATCATCAGGCCCATGCTGCTTCGGATCCGGCAGGTCGTGACATTTGCTGCATGTCTCGGCAAAGAGCTCACGGCCGGGTCCCTCTGGCAGCGTTGCCTCGCTCACCTGCAGGGCATTATCGATGAGATAGCGGATCAGCATGACGCGCTCGGCCGCCGTGGGAATCGGAACATCGAAATCCAGGCCGACTTGATCCATGCGCAGCCACATCCGCCTCAGCACCACCGGCCAGTCGGTAACCGAGTGTGTCCCCGGACTCGGAAGCTCATGGCACGCCACGCAGTATTTCTGCGTGTATTCCGCACCGGCCGAGTTCGGGTCGGGAAGATCTTGCGGACCTACCCCCGGGGGTGGAAGCGCAACTTTCGCGGACGCCAGCAAGAGCTCGTCGGTGAAGGTCATCTGAGATCCGCCGGGTGTTCCACCTGCTTGATCGACCTCGGGAGTGTCCGCGCAAGCGGCCAGCCAGGCCACGGCCACGACCCCCCAGAGCCAGGCATGGTTTGTTTTGGAACGTTCCACCGAGCACAGTACCATGCTACCACCTCCTCGGCTGGGCAAAGAAGGTAATAGCGAAATGGCCCTCAAGAAAGAGTGAAGACCGCATGAAGGAGGATGGATAAAGGATGGGAGCGGGCCGTCCACGTCCGAGGTCATCGAGGTCATCCCGGTGAGATGGAGCGGGAAAACCTCTGCGGTGCGGCCCGCCCGGATGAGGAGGCGGCCTCAATGTCACGCGGGTTCTAGCGGCGGCTAGGCACGGGTTCTCTACGCGCCATTACACCCTGAGCCATCAGCCAGTCGAGCTTCTTGGCTTCCGCATCCGCCCGGAGCTGATTGAAGCGCACACGTGCCTTGCGGGCAACCTCCGTCGCTTCGCTGAGTCGTCTCGATCTGTACAGCAGCCACGCCAGGTCGCGTTCAGCCTGCGCCGCGAGCAGTGGCCGGCTGTGTCGTTCCGCGCGCTCGATGACGTCGCGGAGGATATGTGCCGCTTCGGCGGCTTGCTCGGTTGCGGCAAGCGTGCCGGCGAGGACGCGGAGATCCTCCGCTTCCTGAACCACATCTCCCAGCTCGCGGCGTGTCTCCAATGCGCGTTCGATCTCGCGACGTGCAAACTGTGCGTCTCCTGACAGCAATCGGATCTCCGCTCGACCGCCGCGCGTCTGAGCGGCCAAGGCCGGGTCCCGGGCCTTCTCGGCCTCTTCGACCGCACGATCGGCTGTCTTGAGGGCGTTCACGAGGTCACCCTGTCCACGGTAGGCGATCGCGAGATTGTTCAATGTCTCCGCGATCCCTCGACGCATGCGGGCCTGTTGAAAGGCGGCGAGCGCCATGGTGTACGACCCCACAGCGCGGCCATAATTGCCGCGGAGGGTGGAGATGATGCCGAGGTTGTTCGAGCAGCGCCCCACGGTGGTGTCATCGCCTTCCCGCTTCGCTGCGACTAATCCACGCATGAAGTGGTCAGCGGCGTCAGCGATTCGGCCGGCCTCGAGCGCGATCACCCCGGACACGTTCAACGCCCACGCCTCGATGGCCCGATCTCCCCGCTCACGGGCTCGGTCGAGGGCCATCGCCACCCACGGTTCGCCAGCCTCCCGGCTCCCGAGGCGAGCGAGGGCAATCCCATACTGGAGTGCAAGGGTCGGCGACCGTTCCAGGGTCTCAGATGGCTGAGCGCTCAGGCACTCCACGAGGTCGGTGTACCGGCCGGTTTGGGCCAACTTGCGCACCTCGAGGAGGAGCATGAGTGATTTGCGCGGTTCCATGGTACGGGCAGCCATGGGCGGGGATCCGCAGTGCGCTACCAGGAGACTGCGTAACCAGAGAAGTGTGGGAGTTTGATTTTGAACCGCTTGTTGGCCGTGGAGTGCGTTGCCTCCATCTCATGCCACGGCCCCCCCTGCTCGTCCTGGTACCACAGCTTCAGCTGCTCACGCTGAATTCGCTCGTCCTCCTGATCCACTACGCCGTCGCCGTTGAAATCCGGATCGGCTCCACCGTACCAGATCGTAAGCGTTGCCGGATTCCGAGAATTGAACTCCAGCCCAGACGGCTCCAGACTTACCAAGATTTGAGAGGTGTTGAGGGACACCGTGATCTGCACGGACTCCCCCCAGCCGATTTGCCGTCCGTCCGGCCAGCTCTGGAGCGCACCCCAAGGAATGTCCAACCGGAGGAACGGGCATGCCGTGCGCGCGCCCTCGTCGTCCTCGTCATCCTCGTCATCCTCGTCGTCGCCGTCATCCTCGTCGTCGCCGTCATCCTCGTCGTCGCCGGAACTGCTCTCAGGGCAATTCGCGTAATCAATCTCGACGTAACTATGTCGTCCGCGAACTGCCTTGAAACTCACTTCAAAGGTCTCGATCGGCAGTGGCGACGCAGTGTGCGCCGGCACGCCGCCCACAAGGAACAGGTCGTGTAGCAAGCCATCATTGACCGCGCCGGTGGGGCTCCGGGCAGCGTTCCATTGCAGGGGGTGCAGCGTCCCCTCGGCGGCTTTCGTGACAGGAGCATCCGCGATGTCGATTGGTGGCGCGGTGACGTCGGCACATGCCGCAAGGAGTGCGCTCGACACGAGTGCAATCAGAAGGGGCCGGCTGGACATTGCGTCCTCCAACAGGTTCTGAGGCCAGTGATGGATAGCCCCCGGCGAAGGGCCAACTCTTTAACCCGAGGCAGTCTCCGATGATCAGATTGGCACATGGCGTGCCGCGGCCCGTGCATCACTAAGTACATATGGGATAGGGTTTTTGGTGCGGTGAGGGTCGATCGGGCCTGGGTCGCTTTGAACCAGCTGGGGATGAACTGTACCGCCGGAAAACGCGGTGGTCGTGCCTCGGCGGGAGTCTGTTACCTTGTCGTTGCGGCCACGCCGAGGAGCTCGTCGAGCTTCTCGGCTTCTGCATCGGCTCGGAGCTCGTTGAAGCGTACACGGGCCTTGCGGGCAACCTCGGTTGATTCGCTGGGACGTCCTAACCTGTGGAACAGCCATGCCAGGTCGCGCTCAGCCTGTGCCGCGAGCAGTGGCCGGCCATGCTCTTCTGCACGTTCGATCACATCGCAGAGGATGCGTTCCGCCTCAGCCGTCTGTTCCATCGCGGCAAGCGTGCCCGCGAGCACGCGCAGATCCTCCGCCTCCTGAACCACGTCTCCCAGCTTGCGGCGCGTCTCCAAGGCACGTTCGATCTCGCTGCGGGCAAACTGGGCATCACCCGACAGCAACCGGATTTCTGCCCGCCCGCCCCGCGTCTGGGCCACCAGGGCTGGGTCTCCGGCCTTCTCAGCCTCTTCCACTGCACGGTCGGCCGTCTTGAGTGCGTCGACAAGGTCGCCCTGGTCGCGGTAGGTAATGGCGAGATTATTCAGCGTTTCCGCCATTCCTCGGTGCATCTGCGCTTGTTGAAAGGCTGCGAGCGCCATGGTGTACGATCCTACTGCTCGGCCGTAATTGCCGCGGAGATTCGAGATAATTCCGAGGTTGTTCGAGCACCGCCCCACGGTGGCGTGATCGTCTTCTCGCTTCGCGGCTACGAGGCCACGCATGAAGTGGTCAGCCGCATCAGCGATCCGGCCAGCCTCGAGTGCGATGACTCCGGACACGTTCGACGCCCATGCCTCAATGGCCCGGTCCCCTTGCTCGCGCGCTCGGTCGAGGGCGACGGCCACCCAACGTTCGCCGTCCTCTCGGGCGCCGAGCCGGGCCCGGGCAATCCCATATTGGAGCGCGAGGGTTGGCGATCGGTAAAGTGTGACAGACGGTTGCGCACTCAGGTACGCTACTACGCTGGCGTGCCACCCGGTCTCGGCGAGCTGGCGCACCTCCGAGAGTATCTTGAGTGATTCGCGCGGTTCCACGGTTGGGGCGGTGGACATGGCCTGTAATCCGCTATCCAGACGTTACCAGGACACTGCGTAACCAGAGAAGTGTGGGAGTCTGACCGTGAACCGTTTCTCGGCCGCGGAATGGGTTGCAGCCATTTCATGCCAGGGACCTCCGTGTTCATCCTGGGACCACAGCTTCAGCCGCCCACGCTCAATCCGCGCGTCCTCATGGTCCACCACTCCGTCGCCATTGAAATCCGGATCGGCTCCCCCGTACCAGATTGTAAGCGTTGCTTTATTCCGAGGATTGAACTCCAATCCGGACGGCTCCAGGTTTACCAAGATCTGAGAGGTGTTGACGGACACCGTGATCGCCACGGACTCTCGCCAGCCGATTCGCCTTCCGTTCGGCCGGGTCTGGAGCGCTGCCCAAGGAATGTCCAACCGGAGGAACGGGCAAGCCGTGCTTGCGCGTTCACCGTCATCGTCATCCCCGTCATCTTCGTCATCGTCATCCTCGTCATTTTTGTCGCCCCGGGAACTGCTCTTAGGGCAATTCGCGTAATTAATCTCGACGTGACTATGTCTTCCGCGAACTGCCTTGAAACTCACTTCAAAGGTTTCGATCGGCAGTGGCGACGCGGTGTGTGCTGGCACACCGCCCACCAGGAACAGGTCGCGTAGCAAGCCCTCATTGCCAATCCCTGTGGCGCTACGGGCGGCGGTCCATTGCAAGGGGTGCAACGTCCCGTCGGCGGCAACAAGAGGTGCTTCCGCAGTGTCGATCGAGGGTCCGGTGGCGTCGTTGCACGCCCAGACGAGCGTGCTGGCGGTGAGTGCGATCAATAAGGTCCGGCTGGACATTGCGTCCCTCCAACAGTTACTGAGCAAGCTCCGATGACGAGGATGGCACATCGCGTTCCTTTGCTGGGTGCTTCGCCAAGTGCTTAGGTGATAGGAGTTTGGGCGGAGTCGGGGCGGAACCCGTCCGGGCCGAGAAGCTCGTCGAGCTTCTCGGCTTCCGCCTCGGCTCGGAGCTGGTTGAAGCGCACGCGCGCCTTGCGGGCAGCCTCCGTCGATTCACTGAGACGTCCCGCTCGGTGCAACAGCCACGCCAGGTCGCGCTCGGCCTGTGCCGCGAGTAGCGGTCGCCTGTGTTCTTCAGCGCGCTCGATCACATCACAGAACATGCGCGCCGCGTCAGCGGTTTGCTCCATCGCGGCAAGCGCGCCCGCGAGCACGCGCAGATCCTCCGCCTCCTGAATGACGTCTCCCAGCTCACGGCGTGTCTCCAAGACACGTTCGATCTCGCGGCGTGCAAACTGGGCATCTCCCAACAGCAACCGGATTTCTGCCCGGCCGCCCCGCGTCTGGGCTGTTAGGGCTCGGTCACCAACCTTCTCGGCCTCTTCAACCGCACGGTCGGCTGTCTTGAGGGCGTTCACGAGATCACCCTGGTCCCGGTTGGTGATGGCAAGATTATTCAGCGTCTCTGCGATTCCTCGCTGCATGCGAGCCTGTTGAAAGGCGGCGAGTGCGATCGTGTACGATCCCACCGCCCGGCCGTAATTGCCGCGGAGGTTCGAGATGATTCCGAGGTTGTTGGAGCAGCGCCCGACGGTGGCGTGATCGCCCTCCCGCTTCGCGGCCGTGAGCCCGCGCATGAAGTGGCCGACTGCGTCAGCAGTCCGACCGGCCTCGAACGCAATGACACCGCCGGCGTTCAGCGCCCACGCTTCGACGGCCCCATCTCCTCGCTCACGCGAGCGGTCGAGGGCCAATGCCACCCACCGTTCGCCGGCTTGCCGGGACCCAACGCGAGCGTGGGCGATCCCGTACTGGAGCGCGAGGGTGGGCGACTGTTCCAGGGCCTCAGCTGGCTGAGCACTCAGAGACTCCACCACGTCGGTGTGCCGGCCGGTCTCGGTTAGCTTCCGCACAACCAGCAGTGTGATGAGCGATTCCCGCGGTTCCATAGTCGGGGTGGTGGGCATGGGCTGTAATCCGCTCACTGGACGCTACCAGGACACTGCGTAACCAGAGAAGTGTGGGAGTTTGACCTTGAAGTGTTTCTTTTTCGTGGAATGCTTTGCCTTCATAGCATGCCACGGCCCTCCGTGTTCGTCCTGGTGCCAAAACTTCAGCAGCTCGCGCTCGATCCGTTCGTCTTCTTTATCCACCACGCCATCGCCGTTGAAATCCGGATCGGCTCCACCGTACCAGATCTCTAGCTCTGCCGGTGAATCGAACACCAGCCCGGACGGCTCGAGGTCCACCAGAATCTGAGAGGTGCTGATGGAGACCGTGATCAGTACAGAGTCGCCCTTGGCGATGTAACTTCCGTCAGACAGACGATTGAGGGCGGACTTGGGAATCTTCAGACGCAGGAACGGACACACATCCTCGCTCTTCTTTTTCTTCTTCTTCTTGCCATCGTCCTCGTCGTCATCTCCGTCGTCGTCCTCCCCGTCGTCGTCATCACCCCCGTCATCGTCCCCACCCGCTTCGTTCAAGGGGCAATTCAGGTAATTGACTTCGACGAAACGCTTTTGGCCGCGAACCGCCCAGAAACTCACTTCGTAGGTTTCAACCGGAAGGGGCGATCGCGAGTGTGCTGGCACGCCGCCCATCAGGAACAGGTCGCTCGGCATGGCATCATCGACGGCGAACACGGCGGCGCCTTGTGCCAGATTCCATTGCAGGGGGTGGAGTGTCCCGTCGGCGGCTGTCGCCATAGGGGCATCTGCGATGTCTGGCGGTGGTCCCGTGAGGTCGGCGCAGCCCGCGAGGAGCGCGCTCGAGGCGAGTGCGATCAGAAGGATCCGGTTGGACATTGCGTCCTCCAACAGTTACTGAGGCCTCCGATGGAGCGGTTGCCATCGGCGAGGGGCCAAGTCCGGAGGCGATCTGCAGTCTCCGATGCCCAACCTCGCACATGGCGTGCCGCTGTTGATGCCTCCTAAGTGGTTGTGTTATACAAGCTTGGCGCGTTGCCGGCGGTCGCGCCTGGGTCGTTTTGAACCAGCGGGAGATGAACTGTACCACCGGATGAGGCCCGCGATCCCTCGAGGTCAAGCAGCCTCCTCAAGCGCCGACGTGAGATCCCAAGCCGCCGCGCCGCTTCGCTGCGGTTGCCGTCGCAGTGCACGAGCGTGGCATGCGCCGCGGCCATGTTGATGTCGTCGAGATGCGCCGGAAATGGGAGCGGCCCGTTGTTTGGCAGCCTGCTCGCTGAACGGGGCACCAACTCCGATACCATGAGCTGCCCGGGTGGAGACAGCAGCAACGCCCGCTCTACTGCGTTTTTGAGTTCCCGCACGTTGCCCGGCCAATGATGGGCGAGGAGCTCGTGACGGAGGTCCGCGCCCAGCTTCGGGACGGGCAACCCGTGTTGTTTCGCAAGACGTGGGAGAAACTTCTGTGCAACGAGGACGGCATCCTCCCCACGATCTCGCAGGGGCGGAAGGGACAGCGTGATGACACTCAAGCGGAAGTACAGGTCCTCCCTGAATGCGCCACTCTTGATGCTGTCCTCGAGATTTTCGTTGGTTGCTGCGATGATCCGCACGTTCAATTGGCGGGACTTCGTTCCACCTACGCGTCGCACGCGCTTGTCATCTAACACCCGCAAGAGCTTGACCTGAAGGTCGGGCGCGAGAGTGCCGATCTCGTCAAGGAAGAGCGTTCCCCCTTCGGCAACCTCGAAGAGTCCTGGCTTGGCAGCGTGAGCGTCGGTGTATGCCCCCCGCTCATGCCCAAACAGTTCCGACTCGACAAGATGCGCTGGGAGTGCAGAGCAGTTGACGGCCACGAAAGCCGCTCCTCGTCGGGGGCCGCCGTCGTGGATCGCGCGGGCGAGCAGCTCCTTCCCGGTTCCGGTTTCTCCGATGATCAGCGCCGTCGCGTCAGCGTGCGGAAGAATGCGCGCGGCCCGGACCAGCGCTGCTTTGAATGTCGGGCTGTCGCCGATGAGGTGTTTGAATGCCTGGTCCTTGACCGCTTTCTCATCGCCCACGGCCCGTTGGAGAGCGCCGCGGTGCCTCGCGACCGCGGAGGCCACGGCGTTTCGCAGGATCTCAACGTCTTCCGGCAGTGCGAAGTAATCGCTCGCTCCGCGCGCCACGAGCTGGGCCGCGGTCCGCCGCCCGGGGTCGGCCCCAACAACGATGGCAGGTACCGCAAGCGGCGACTCGTGACCGTCCAACCACTCGAGCGCTTCCCGTTCCACCCCACCCGCCGCCAGGATAATGGCGGCGACGTCTGGTCCTACCGTGTACGCTCCAGTGTCGCCGGTCAGTCGGACCTCCACGCCGAGGTCCTCCCCGATGTGATCCCACAGATCCGCGAAGGATTCTGACAGCTGTACGACGAGGGTTGTCAAACCTGCCATCGACGTTATCCTGCTCTTCCGGTTGTGAGGCCAGCTCCCGTGGTCCGATTTGAACCATGTCGCACAAGTCGTACCAGGCCGTAGTCTGTTGCCAGTTTCCTGTAAATCACATTGCAATAATGGTTTATAGGCATCTACGGCCTTGGCCCCACCGTTGCGAGGTAGTAGGGTGCCGCACGGCAGCCGCGATGGCGATCCCCGGCACAGGAGAAGGCCTTGAATAGTGCAACTTCTTTCACACGGCGACTTAGCAGAGTCCGCCGGCAACGCCGCCAGGCTGGAGCCGGGCGGCTGCCCGCTCAGGGCCTGGGTCATTTCGACCCAGTAGGTGGAAGGGGTGACCTGGCAGCGGCACGTGTTGCGCTTGCACCACAGCTTCGCGCTCTCGGTGCGATTGAGGAGCTGTTGTGCGGTGCGGTGCGGTGTGTGGCTCAGGCTCTGGAGGCCAAAGATCCGTACACAAGACAGCATTCTGAGCGGGTGGGCTTTTATGCCGTGGCGATGGCCCGCGAATTCGACTTCGATGCCGGCGACGTTGAAGAGGTCCGTCTGGGAGGGGAGCTACACGACGTGGGTAAAATCGGCGTGTCGGATCAGCTGCTGTGCAAGCCGTGCCCGCTCACGTTTGACGAATACCGGTGCGTGATGGAGCACACGCTGGTCGGGGAACAGATCCTCCTTCCGCTACTCCACGATCACCCGACCGTGTTGGGCGTCGTGCGCTGGCATCATGAACGCTTCGATGGGAGCGGTTCTCCTGACGGTCTACGGGGTGGAGAGATACCGCTTGCGGTCCGCATGGTGACGGTGGCCGATTGCTTCGACGCAATGACCACCGCCCGAAAATACCGTGCACCACTTCCCTTCAGCGAGGCTGTGCGTGAACTCCGCGACGGGGCCGGGTCGCAGTTCGATCCGGACTGTGTCCAGGTGTTCCTTTCCCTGGTTCGCGATATCACAGCGCTTCCAGCGACCACGGCGACCGGTACCTGCGCTTAATATTGACTTGCGCGTCGCGGCTTGGCCTGCCACCCGCTGACACCTGAGAATCCACTATCCGAAAGTTCGTCGCCCTTTGTGTTAACGGAGAGGGTGGGATTCGAACCCACGAGACCCCAAGGGGCCTACCGGTTTTCGAGTTGTCAGAGGCGTTTTGCGTGTCGTTGCGCCTGACTCCATATCGTTGTCAGGGCTGGAGAAAAGAGCAGAGCGGTTTGCGTCTCACTGCGTAGTTTTGCGCCTGGCTGGGGCCAGATGTGTCCAAAATGTGTCCACGGCCCTGTCGCACCGCAGCA
>JBDHFY010000149.1:0-9992 GCA_039590195.1 Gemmatimonadota bacterium
GCCACCCGCCGCACTTCCATCATGCGGTTCAACTCGGCCGCGGGGTCCGCACCGTTGGACCATTGATCGACTCTCGGGTTGGCGCTTGCATCCTGGCCGGTCATGTAGCGGATGTCCCGATCCCAGGCCCTGTCGAGAATCTCTCGCAAGGCCCGACCCTCGTCGGTGCCGCCCGGGAAATCTTGATAGCCATACGCGATGGTCACGCTGTCCCACTCGCCGATACCGACCTCGTACACGTCGGAGTGATCGAACGTCCCGTCCCGATTCAGGGTGATGAGTGGATGGGGATAGTCCATCACCGAGATGCGGCCCTGCTCGCTGTCGTAGTAGTTGTGGCCCAAGCCGAGCGTGTGGCCCACCTCGTGGGCCGCGAGTTGGCGGATTCGCGCAAGAGCCCACTCCGCCAGTTCCGGCGGCGTCTCATCGCCCGTTGCGTAAGGGGAGAGCAGCCCCTCGGCAATCATGTAATCCTGGCGAATCCGTAGAGACCCAAGTGTCACCGTGGCCTTGAGGATCTCACCCGTGCGGGGATCGACGACCGTCGCCCCGGAACTCCAGCCTCGCGTCGAGCGGTGTACCCAATTGATGGTGTTGTAGCGTACGTCGAGCTGACTCGCGCCTTCCGGGAGGAGTTCCACGCGAAACGCGTTGCGGTATCCCGCCGCCTCGTACGCCTGATTCCACCAGCTCGCGCCCTCGAGGAGAGCTGAGCGGACGGGCTCGGGAGTACCCGGATCGAGATAGTACACGATGGGCTCGATGGCATCACTTACCTGAGCCGAAGGATCGACCTTCTCCAGCCGATGACGGCGAATGAAGCGCTTGGTCATCGGCTCCCCCAGAGGAACGGCGTAGTCTTGATACGCAACGCCGCCGTATCCGGCCCGGGGATCGGCTTTCCGCGGCTCGTAATTGTCGTCGGGCAGCTCCACGAACGAGTAGTGCGCGCGCACGCTCGCCGCCTCGGCGGTCGCCGCCACGCTGCCCACCCCCTCGAAGAACGATCCACCCAATCTGCCGGGGCCGAAGCCGAAGAAGCCACCGCCTCCCGGCCCGCCGGGCTGCCTCACATAGGTCAGCTCGACCTCCATCTCGGTGTTCTTGGGGAACGCCATCGTCATGGGCATGTAGACGGCGCTGCGACCCGCATCCAGCCGATACGTGCCGGGCCTCATGCGCTGGGCGATGTTGTTGTCTCGGATCAAGTAATCGGTGAGGTCGACCAGCACGCGGTCGCCTGACTCAGCGCCCGCCGTGAATCCCCACAGCACGGACCGCGCAAATGCGTCGTTTACAGCTCGCACTTCGGCGGAATTTTCGCTGCTCGCCCGAAACCGGTAGTTGGGCTGGACCATCAAAACCTTGCGTCCAACCCGCTCGAACTCGACGATCCGCGATCCCGCCAGGCGGCCCCGGTCGAGACCGATGTCGTTCGAGCCCAGCCCCGCGCCGAGGCCGTTGATGTGCAGTACTTCGGTGTCGAGTCTCGTGATCTCCATCCACAGCCGGCCGGCGTCATCGTCCCAATAAAGAGGAAAGAATCCGTCGAGCTTCTGCATCCCGTCGGTCTTTTCCTGGATCGATGGCAAGGGGCCTTGATCGTCGGCGGTCCCTCTCTGCGCACGACCCTCCTGAGGGCTTGCGAGAGCGATCAGCAGCACCGCTGCCGTGGCCACGCTGATGGTGGAGAAAAATGGTCGTACACGGAGCGGGTTCGAACGAGTTGTGGTTCCAAACATGAGAGCCTCCTTTGACATCGCTGGCAGCCATTGGTGCGGAGAAGATCGCACGGGTGACGGGTGCTCGCCAGAAGCGGGAGGCGGGGAGAAGGGAGAGGGGAGGGAGGGGCGGAGAAGGAGGCGTTGCCATCAGGAGGACCTGGGTGCAGTCTTACGCGAGGAGCTGCAGGGTGGCCCGCCGCAGCACGGGCCGGCGGAGTCCCCGCCGCCTTGACTTCAGTCGTAAGGGGGAACGATGCGTCGCACCGATCTCACGTCCTTTCCCGTACTTCTCTCTCTTCTTTCCGTTCTCTGTGCCGCGACGGCGGCACAAGCGCAGGAGCGGTTCACCATCGAACAGGTCTTGAGCCCGGGGTACCCGTTCGAGCTGGTCTCAGCTCGAAGCGCCGACCGGATCGCGTGGATTGAGTACGAGCGGGGAATGCGCAACGTCTATACGGCCGCCGCACCGGATTTCGCGCCGGTACGCGTCACCAGCAATCTTGCGGACGACGGAAACGATCTGACGGACCTCAGGATCTCGGACGACGGATCCACCCTCGTTTACGTGCGGGGACATCGACCGAATCAGGACGGCTGGATTGCGAATCCCTCGAGTGATCCCGCCGGTGCGGAACGCGCTATCTGGACGGTGGGCACGAATGGTGGCTCCCCCCGGCGAGTCGTGGAAGGGGGAGGTCCGGCCCTGTCGCCCGACGGCCAGTGGGTCCTCCACGTGAAGGACGGAGAGATCTACGGCGCGCCGGTGAGCGGTGGTTCAGCCGCGATCGCGGATGATGCTCCACCGCTGTTCAAGGTGTTCGGCCAGAGCAGCGACCCGGTGTGGTCTCCCGACGGCCGCATGATTGCCTTCGTGAGTGATCGTCAGGATCACAGCTTTGTGGCGGTCTACGACATGGACGACCCGGGCATTGCGTACCTCGCGCCCAGTGTGGACTTCGATGTCGCACCGGTGTGGTCTCCGGATGGAAGGAAGATTGCGTTCATTCGCAGACCGGGAAAGGCGTTCGGCGGCGAACGGCCTGCGCAGCTCCGTGGTTTCTTCCGGCGTGGGGACCGTCCAACGGAGGAACCACGGCCCGGACTCACGCACTCCGCGTTTGCCGGGGGCTACACGTTCTCCATTTGGGTTGCGGATGTGGAGACCGGAAATGGTCACGAGATCTGGCACAACCAGCCCGGAGACTCGGCGTTCGCCCAGGTCAGAGATCTCCTTTGGGCAAATGACCGCATTCTGTTCATGGCCGAACCCGGCAACTGGCGACACTACTTCTCCGTGTCGGCGATGGATGGTACGGCGGGTCCCGTGGAGCTCACTCCGGGTGAGGGAATCGCCGAACACATCGGACTCTCGAGCGACGGGCGATTCCTCTATTACAGCACGAATGTGGGCGACATACACCGGCGCCACATCTGGAAGGTCCCGACGAGCGGTGGAAGATCCGTCCAACTGACGAACGGCGATGGGGTCGAGACCTACCCTGCCGTGCTCGCGTCAGGCGATCGGGTGGCGATTCTGAGCGCCGGAGCGGCGCAGCCCCAATCGGTGGCGTTGATTCCTGCAACGGGTGGAACACCACGAGTCATCGCGCCCGAGATCCCGGCCGGTTTTCCGATCGACGATCAGGTCGTCCCGGAGAACGTCACGTTGACGGCACCTGACGGATTGGAATTCTGGAATCAGCTGTTCCTGCCTAGCGACTTGAGACCCGGGGAGAAGCGACCTGCCGTCATCTTCATCCACGGCGGCTCCCGCCGTCAGATGTTGCTTGGGTACCACTACATGCACTTCTATCACATGGCGTACGCCCTGAACCAGTACTTCGCCAACAAGGGGTACGTCGTTCTCTCGGTGAATTATCGGAGTGGCATCGGGTACGGAAAGGAATTCAGAGACGCGCCCGGCCGAGGTCGGCTCGGCAATACGGAGTATCAGGATATCCTGGCGGCGGGGAAGTATCTGCAGAGTCGTCGCGACGTGGATCCTGAGCGGGTCGGTTTGTGGGGACTCTCATACGGTGGGATCTTGACGGCCCAGGGCCTCGCACGGAACTCCGATGTCTTTGCAGCGGGCGTGGACATGGCAGGGGTCCATCTGTGGGGCGAGTCGACCGATCCCGAAGCGGTGTCGTACCAGTCCTCGTCCATTGCGGCCATCGACAAGTGGACGTCACCGGTGTTGTTGATCCATGGCGACGATGACCGCAACGTCGAGTTCTCACAGACTGTCGGGCTCGTGCAACTTCTCCGGGCGCACGACATCTACCATGAACTGATTGTCTTCCCGGACGACGTGCACGACTTTCTCATCGATGACAGATTCTTGAAATCCTTCAACGCGGCTGATGACTTTCTCGACCGGTTCTTGATCGGTAAGGATGTCAGCGCCGGGTCCGGGAGGAAGTAGCCTGTCAGTTATTGGCCACAGATGGACGCAGATGAACGCAGAAATTCAATGGGGTTTTTGATTGAGCCAGCCCCGGGCGCAAGCCCGGGGTTTTTTTATTGGCCGCGGATGAACGCGGTTTGCTTGCGGTTCCCCTCCGCCCCACCGGCTTGGGCCCTGTGCCTTGCTGAGACCTCAGCCTCGCTTAGTCCGGGCGGCGGCGTGGACTGTCCGCCGGTCCGCCAGCCCGCCCGTGGGTGCGGTGGCGGTGCGGTCATCTGTGGCTGACCGATAGAATCACAAACCGCCGGATGGACTCTCGATGCGGATTCGGCTCAACGACGCCGCGTCGCTCTTCATTTCCATCTCACCAGCCGGCAGTCCATTCAGGCTGAAGATGTACGCCAAGACATCCACGTACTCTTCGCGCTCGAGTCCGCCGGGATGGTACTCGGGCATGGTGGCTTGGATGAATTCGAACAGGGCGTCGACCGTCTGGCCGGTCCACCCACGCAAGTAGCCGGGGATCGCGAACTGATTCTCCTGATGGCAGTCCGCGCAGGCTTTCCCGAAGACCCTCCTACCGCGATTGGCTTGAGCTGCCGAATAGACACCATCCCGCACGGAGATGGTGGCCGAATCGGCGGTGCCCGCCTGGGCCTGAGTGGGCTGTGCCGCCAGTGCGATGAGCACGGTCGCGAGCGTGAGTACCTTGAATCCCATCGATTTCATATCACACCACCGGGCCTAGCTTAGGGGTTAGCCGCCTAATAATCCGTACGAGGGCCGGCGTTGTCCAATCCCCCCCTCCGCCCCACCCCCCGGCGGACCCACCGCGCCCACCGCCCATCCCCGGGCGGACCCCTACCCAACCCCTCAACCACCCGGGCGGACCGGCGGACCGTCCTCCACTCGTCCACCCCACCCGGGCGGGCCGTCCTCCCCGTCTCGTCTTGACGTTGCGAGTTACACCGAGGCCCCTCGGGTCCGATCGATTACCCTTTCCACCCAACACCCTATACCCTACACCCTCCTCACACCCTACACCCCACTCCCTACACGCTACACCCCAAACTCCAAGCCCCGCTCTTACCACCGCTTGGTGGCCAGTGTCTCGATGAGCAGCTGCACAGCGATATGCTGTGTGAGTTCGGAAGGATCGAGATACGGATTGACCTCGACCAGATCCACACCGACGAGATCGCCTCGCTCCGCAACACCTTGGAGAATCCCCTTCACCTGCGTAACCGTCAGTCCCTCCGCTTCCGGGCTCTCGGTGCCCGGCGCGAGGGGGGGGTCGAGGCCGTCGATGTCGATGCTCACGTAGTAGTTGCCGATGTCCTGGGGCAACTCGCTGAGCAACTCTTCTGTTCCTTTATTAAAGACGTCGTAGTTCGAGAAGATCAGGTTGCCGTGGGCGCGGCTCTCGCGTACCTCCCGATCGGTGGACTTGATGCCGCGGATACCGAAACTCAAGATCCGAGTCACGAACGGCAGCTCATGTGCCCGGCGCATGGGGCTGTTGTTCGTGTGTTTGAGTCCCATGACCTCGTCCCGGTAGTCCAGGTGTGCATCGATCAGGACAATGGTGAGTGGGTTGTCCAGTTCGAACGCCCGGATGACCGGATACGAAATCGCATGATCGCCACCCAACACCATCGGTAGTGCTCCCTTGGCGAGAATCCGGGTGATCCTGTCATGGATGAGGCGAAAGTTCCGTTCCCGGTCGTCGTAGATCACGTCGACGTCGCCGACGTCCACGATGCGAATGCCATCGAGCAAGCGACGATCACGGTTGATGTCGTAGAAGCCGTTGTGGTCGGGCCGACCCAAGAACCCGAAACGTCCCGACGCATCGCGGATCGCTCGCGGCGCCTGCCGAGATCCCGGGCGCATGGCGGTGGCGCCGTCGTAGGGGATCCCCACGACCGCAACGTCCGCGTCCAGTTGGTCGAGGTTCGGGATGTACGGCGCTTTGCAGAACGTGGCGATACCGGTGTGAGGAAGAGAGGTCTGCTGATATGCCATCGCTTGTTTACCGCGCCTTTCCGGCGTGAGCCGGCCCAAAGATATGCCTCAACGCCCCTCTGCAGCACCTCCGCGCCTCTGCAGTTGGCTGCCCCAGCGTGGAACCTCCTGCGAGAGTGGGGTATATTACCGTAGCGGTAATACTGTCACGGTAATGTCAAGCGGGTAATTAATTGTCATGAAAGAAGATACGACCACACACGGACCGCTGACCCCCGCTGTTTTTCACATTCTCCTCGCCCTGTCCGATGGACCGCTCCACGGGTACGGCATCATGCGGGCCGTGGAGGAATCGACTGAGTCGGCCCAGCGCATGGGACCGGGCACCATCTACGGATCCATCCAGCGGATGGAGGAGGCCGGCCTGGTGGAGGAACAGCCCGCCCATGGCGGCAGGCGGCGCGTTTTCGCTCTCACGGGAGAGGGTAGCAAAGCCCTCGAAGCGGAATCCGCCCGCCTGGCGCGCCTGTCCGACATGGTGCGAGCCAGGGGACTGGCACCGAGGGGAGCGTAGCATGCATCGGTCTCCACGCAGCCGGTTTCGTTACTCCCTTCTGCTCTTCCGGGTCGTGCTCCGCGCGTATCCGCGCCCGTTCCGGCTGCGGTTTGCACTTGCCTTGGAGGAGGATTTCCTCGATCTGCTCACAGCGAGCACCGGCCATGGCGTGGTGCGTGGCCGGATCTGGGCATGGAAACGTATGGTCGCCGATACGGTGCGAGCCGTGCCACGCGAACATGTGGGGGCTTTTTGGCGAGGACGCCGTTCCAGGCCACCGAAGCGTCGTGGAGGAGACGGGCTGACGAGTGCTTTCCTTCAGGACCTGCAGTACGCGTTTCGCGGCTTGCGAAATGCGCCGGGCTTCTATGCAGTTGCGGTGATCACGTTGGCGCTCGGCATCGGTGCGAATACGGCCATGTTCACCCTCGTGAATGCCGTATTGCTGCGGCCACTCCCCTACGACGCTCCGGACGAGATCGTTGCGGTGTGGCAGAACCAGATACGCCGCGGATACCCTCGCAACACCAGCTCTCCCGCCAACTTCCGCGATTGGCAAGAACAGAACAACGTCTTCGAGGGAATCGCTGCGTACTACGAAACCACGGGCACGGTCACCGTTGCCGGAGAGATCCCCGAGCGGGTGCGGCTCGGCACCGTCCAGCCGGGTTTCTTCGCCGTGCTGCGTGTGAAACTTGCGTTAGGCCGCACGTTTCGCTTTGAGGAAGGCAAACTGGGAAATCACCATGTTGTCGTCCTGAGTCATGAATACTGGCACAATCGCTTTGCCGCCGACACAGGCATCGTCGGTGCGAGCATGGCGCTCAACCGCATCGATCATGAGATCGTGGGAGTTGCGCCGCCGGGAGTTGATCTTCCCGACGACGTCTCGTTATGGCGGCCGCTAGCACTCGACGAGGAAACCTGGAACAATCGAGGGTCGCACTATTTGGATGCCATCGCGCGGTTAGCCGGCGGCGTGACGCTGGATCAGGCTCGCGCGGACCTCGAGACCATCGCGGAGCGCCTCGCCCTCGAGTACCCGAGGGAGCAGGAAGGCTGGGGCGTAACGGTCGCCCCCCTGCACGACGATCTGGTCGGCGACGTCCGGCCGGCGCTGCTTTTGTTGCAAGGGGCCGTGTTCGTGGTGCTCCTCATCGCCTGCGTGAACGTCGCCAATCTGCAGTTGGCTCGCGGCAGCGCGCGTCAGGGCGAGTTTGCTGTTCGCACAGCCCTGGGAGCAGGGCGCGGGCGTTTGATGCGACAGCTACTCACTGAAAGTCTCCTCCTCGCCTCATTCGGCGCCGGCTTGGGCATTGGGATTGCCCTTGCGGCGGTCGATCTCGTTAGAGCAATGGCGCCCGCGGCCTTGCTCAACGAAGCCATCACGCTCGATTCTCCGGTGCTTGTCTTCACGCTGGTGCTGACCGCTCTCACGGGTGTGATCTTTGGAATTGCGCCGGCCATCCAGGGCGCGCGCACTGACGTCAATACGGCATTGGTGGAGAGCGGGCGGCGGGTCTCGAGGCAGGGCCGCCGGTTCCGTGAAGGGCTGGTCGTGGCCGAGGTGGGACTCTCCTTTGTGCTGCTGGTCGGAGCGGGGCTTCTCGTCAATAGCTTCGTGCGTCTGGTCAACGTGGATCCAGGTGTAGATCCGGAGAATCTGTTGGCAGTCCGTGTTTCCATTCCCGCATCTGAGTACTCGGAGCCGCTCGACCGTGCAATGTTCTTCCAGCGTCTCCACCGGACGGTGGGAGAGGTGCCCGGGGTCGAGTCGGTCGCAATGGCGAGCATCCTTCCGATTACCGGGTCCCGAGGACTGTGGCGCAACTCGTTCTATCGTCCCGAATACCCGCCAGCGACACCCGCCGATCGGGTGGCAGCGATTTTGCGCTGGATGAGTCCCGGATACCTCCAAACGATGGGCATTCCGTTGTTGCGCGGACGCGACTTCACCGCGCTCGACACTGAAGACTCGCCCCACGGCATCCTGATCGACCAGACGATGGCCCTACACTTCTTCCCTGAGGAGGACCCCATTGGGAAGCGACTGGTCATCGAGTACAACGATTGGGAGGGAGAAATCATCGGCATCGTGGGTGATACGCGGCAGGCGTCACTCAGCGAGCCGTTCGAGCCGCACATGTATCTGTCCTATCTCCAGACCTACAGCTCCATGTATCTCAGTAGCATGGTGGTGGCGATTCGCACACGGCAAACGCCGGAACCCCTCGTCGCGCCGGTGCGGAATGCTGTTCTCTCGCTCGACGATCAACTGGCGCCTTATCAGATTGAAACCTTCGAGCAGCGGGTGTCGTCGTCCGTTGCCGCCGAGCGGTTCAATCTGTGGTTGGTCATTGCGTTCGCGATCGTCGCCGTCGTTCTGGCTGCCGTAGGTCTGTACGGCGTCATCTCGTACATGGTCGGCCAACGTACGCGAGAACTCGGCGTTCGCATGGCCCTCGGGGCTCGGGAACAGGACGTGTTGGCCCTCGTGCTGCGCCATGGTACGTGGCTCATCGCGTTTGGAATCGGTGTGGGGCTCGCCGGGATCGTCGCTGTGCAACGTGTCTTGACGCAGTTCCTCTACGGCGTGAGTGCCACGGATCCGCCGACTATTCTCGTCATCTCGGGGCTGCTCGCCGGCATCGCCGTGATCGCGGTGCTCGTGCCGGCCCGGCGTGCCGCCCGCACGCACCCCATGGCGGCATTGCGCTGCGAATGACGATGGCGGTAAGGCGGTAGGGCGGGACGGCGGTAGGAAGCATCGAGCAAGTGGTGTATGTCGTCAGCATTTGTCGCACCGCCTTACCACCTTACCACCTTACCCCTCTCCCACCCTACCCCCTCTCCGCCGTTCCGCCCTCCCGCCATTTCCTAGCCTTTCGATCCACGCTCCAGTCCAACACCCCTGCTTGGCTCTTTCTGTGGAGAGGCGCTGGGTGGTCGCGGGGTGTATAATTGGCGGTGCCGCTCGACCTGAGCCACGTTGTCGGGTGGCTTTCCGCACAAACAGTCTACGAGCTTTCAAGCGGGGAGGTTCGCAAGATGCTGTCTATTCGTCTGAGAACTCACCTGGCCTTGCTATTGTCATGCGTCTTTGTCGCTGTAGTCGGATGTGGGACGACCGAGGGTGTGGCGGATCTCGTCCTCCGCGGCGGCAAGGTGATCACCGTCGACGACGCCATGCCAGAGGGCGAGGCGATCGCCGTCAAGGGTGACACCATCATGGCGGTAGGGACCAACGAGGAGATCGCTGCCTACATCGGCCGCGGCTCCTAGGTTATTGAGCTGAATGGCATGCTGGTCACTCCCGGTTTCATCGAGAGCCACGGCCATT
>JBDHFY010000150.1:0-9968 GCA_039590195.1 Gemmatimonadota bacterium
GTAGCGGACCACCGGCGCCGGTGGGCCCGGGCGCGACAGGGCCCAGATTGTGAGGAGCGTCGTAACAGCGGCGAGCGCCGCCAGCCCAGCACTCAGAGGATTCCACAAGCCACCTTTGCCACCCGTGGCAGACGGGACCGCTGCGGTGCCCGGCAGGGTGAACGTCGGATTGGTGAGCGCCGCCGCGAAGTCCGCCGCCCGTGCGAATCGGTCTGCCGGACTCTTGGCGATCGCCCGCTGCACCGCGGCATCCACGTTCGGTGGCACAAGCTGCCGCGTGCGTCCAACTGGCGCGGGCGTGTCCGAGAGGATCTTTGCCACGATAGCCTGGACCGAATTGCCGACATGCGGCGGCTCGCCAACCAACATCTCGTACGTGACAGAACCGAGCGAATACACGTCGCTCTTGGCATCGAGGTCCCGATCGCCCGTCGCCTGCTCGGGGCTCATGTAGTGCGGTGTGCCGAGGGAGAGCCCGGTCTCGGTGAGCCGTGTCCCGCCTGCCTGACTCACCGCCAGCGCAATGCCAAAGTCCGCCACCAGCGCCTGGCCCGATTGCAGCAGGATGTTCTCCGGCTTGATATCGCGGTGAATGACGCCGTGTTGATGGGCGTAATCGAGCGCGGCAGCCACTGACTCCACGAGCTTTACCGTCTCCTCGACGCTCAATTGCTTCTCGCGGTCCATTTTGTCGCGCAGCGTTTCACCTTCCAGATAGGGCATCACGTAGTAGAGGAAGGTGTCGGCTTCCCCGGAGTCGTAGAGCGGCAGAATGTTGGGGTGCTGCAAGTTGGCGGTGACTTTGATCTCCGCCAGGAACCGGTCACCACCAAGGATCGCGGAGAGCTCGGGCCGCAAGACCTTGACGGCCACCTTGCGGTGGTGTTTCAGGTCCTCGGCGAGGTAGACGGTGGCCATGCCGCCCGCTCCGAGTTCCCGCTCAATGGCGTAGCGGTCGGCAAGGGCGGCAGTGAGACGGTCAACGGTGTTGATCATTCCGTTCCTTCTTGGGCCGTATGTAGCATCTAAGATGTAGCAATTAGCGGGATTCGGCCAGGTGGAAGGGGGGCAGGTTGGGGCGCGCGAGCCCGCCCGTGTGTCGCATGGCCGGGGCAGGCGCGGTCCACAATCTCGGATCTATCGCCACCGCCTCAAAAAAGGCGACCGCCCGCTACGCGCACGCGCAGACTCGCGGCGCTAAGTGATGTGGGGAATGGCGTGGGGCAGCTACTACCTAGCTACGTTCAGCGCAACCGATCCAGACAGACGATCGACACGCGTTCCGAAGTTTCGGCGCTCGACGTAGCGGCCACGGTACGGGGTCCGCGCGTTGAAGAAGCGAACCGTCGAGTTCTCGAGCAACGGGTAGTAGCCGATATGCATGCCACTCGTGCCCACCGGAACCACGCAGTCGCAGCGCGTTTCCCAGCGCGTCCCGGCGTTGATGAGCACCGTCACGGGAAAATTTGTGGGGTTGGTGATCAGCGGCGCGAACATCGACCGCCCCGCCGACATACCGACGATGCTGGAGTGCCGGTTGCCGTTCGACTCGACACCCCCCGTGAGCACCGCAGAGAACTGCCTCCCCATCGCCCGGCCATCACGGCGGTTCGGACGCACCAACCGCCAGGAGACCATTGAAGCATTGTCGGCCGTGAGCGGCATGGAATCCCGCTGACCCGGTCCCAACGTGCGGTCCACCTCACCCTTGACCAACAGCTCCACCGGCTCAACCAGTGAGTTGGTGATGTAGTGATATTGTCCGCCCGCAACGGTGCGACCCAATCCACCGGCGAGCAAACCACCCACCTTTGTCCTGAGATTCTCCCACATGCCCTGAACGCCCCGCGGATTGCCACTGGCCGCAAAGAGCGCTCCGCCGCCACCCACGATCACCACGGCTGCCAAAGCCACGCGTCGCAACTGGCGATTGAGGCTGTGAGCCCGCTCGGCCCTCTTCAGCCGCTTTTCGTGGACCGCCGCTTCGGCGAACGCCTTGGCGGCAATCTCCGCCGCCGACTCTTCTTCCTGGCTGGGCGCCTTGAGCGGCTTGTGCCCCACTGCGGCCGGCGCCCGCGACACGGGGGGGGCGTTGGGCGGGGGCGGTGCCGGTGGCGTGGAACTGACACGGCGGGGGGTCTCGGCGGGGGGCGGCCTCAACGCCTCGGCCGTCACTTCGATGTAGCCATCGACCACCGGCCCGACCTCTTCCGGTATCAGCGGTTTCGCCACCGGTGACCTAGCCCGGTCCGGTTCTTTCACTCCTCGAGCTACGCCGTCCTCCGCGACGGTCGGAGCCGGACCGTCCTCGTCTGGTGCGGGGTCCGTTTCCGGCTTCGGACGGGACGGCAAGCCCGTCGGCTGGAGGGTCTTTTCCATGTCGTCGGCCCAATCGCTGCCGCGAAGGATCTCACCCACACCGAGATCCACCTTGGTTTTCGACGGCTTGCCGTTGGGTGCGGGCCCGATCTGCTCCTGAATGGCCTGCAACACCTCAGTCGCGTTCTGGAAACGGTCGCCGGGACGCTTCTCCATCAACCGGACGACGATTTCCGACAACCAGTCGGGAACGGTCGGGTTGACCTCTGACGGCTCTCGTACGAGATCTGCAAGATGCTGGGCGATGATGCCCTGTGCCGTGTCTCCGTCGAACGGCTTCTCACCGGTGATCATCTCAAACAGCATGGCACCGAAGGAGTACAGGTCGGAGCGCCCGTCCAGCTTGTCGGCCATCGCCTGCTCGGGACTCATGAAGTGCGGCGTGCCGACCGCCAGACCGGTCTGCGTCATCTGGGAGGCCTTCTCAGGGTCCAGCGCCTTCGCGATGCCGAAGTCGACCAGCAACGTCCGGCCGGTGCTTTCTTCGATCATCACGTTGTCCGGCTTGATGTCCCGGTGGATCAACCCGATCTCGTGCGCATGGGCCAGGGCCTGCAACACCGGCTGCGCGATGCTGGCGGCCTCCTCGGCATTCAAGGCCCCACAGCGTTGGAGGAGGTCCCGCAACGACTCGCCCTCGACGAAGGGCATCGCGTAATACGCAATCCCCTCGGCATCGCCCACGAAATGGATGGGAAGGATGGCAGGATGGGTGAGGCGCGCCACCGTTCGTGCTTCGTGCCGGAATCGATCTAGGGTGCCGGGCGTCCAGGCAATGCTCGGGTCGAGGACCTTGACCGCCAGGCGGCGTTCGAGGTTCGTGTCCCAAACCTCGTACACCTCGGCGAATCCACCGCGACCAACCAGCTCGCGAACCTGGTAGCTGGTTCCGAGAGCCCGAGTCAACCGGCCCATAACGGCGGTCGGTGATTCATCCGCGGCCTTTGGGCTGTAGGGCGCCGTCTCCATGCCTGGTGCGGTAGGGACGTCCTCCCCACAGGCGGGACACCGCGCCACCCCTGCTTTGATGGGTGACTGGCACTTAGGGCAGGTGGATGTCATAGATTCGCCGCCGTCCGCTTTTGTGACATGCATCACCAACCGCTCCCCCAGGGAACGGAGCGCGCGTCCGCTCCCGAAACCCCCGTGGGGACGGAGGACCCAATGTTCATCTCAACCTCGGGATGCCGAGCGTGCGGGGCGTTCCAATTCAGCCCACCGAGGTCTCACGTTTCAGATCCAACTCAGCTGTAAACTCGACGCGAGCACCAATGTGGTTGGTGTTCCCAAAAACATCAGGGATTTATCTCACTATTTTCCCGGCATCGATCGCCTGGTTCAGCCGGCACATGCGCCGCCGTTGGTGGTTCAAGTGTACACGAGAGAATCGCTTAGCTCCTTCAGCCCACCACTGTCGCGACATTGCCTCGCCGGGCGGGAGACAGAATACCCGTGTTTGCCGGACCTCTTAGCCTCACGCCCACGTCATCCCCGCCCTCCGCCCTTCTGTCGTCATCGCTCTCACAGTTCCTCCACCATCTCAGCCCGGTCGCCGGCCACATAGCGGATGACGTCGGCGGCATCGAGTACCAGTGAGATGCCGTTCAACAACATGATGGCACGAATCCAGTAACCGGTGAAATCGTTCGCCGGGATCGCGTCGAGCTGTGTCCACAGGTAGTACACGAGCGGGATCCATAGAATGTGTCCGAGCCCCAGCAGGCGCGTGAAGCCGACCAAGCCCGTGAGGAGGGTCATGAGCATGGCAGACGCCATGAAGAGAATGAGGACCACGCGGGCCTCGGGGCGGCCCAGTAAGAAGAGCGGTACAACCATGTTTGCGGCCACCAGCAAAATGAGCCAGACCCGAACAGCCGCGGGCAGCTTCAAGATGCCCTTATTGAACTTGAGAAAGGCATTCATTCATCTATTCCCGCATTCCCGAGTATTCAGGCCAGAGGAAAGAGCCATAACTATCGCAGGTTCAACGCGTGGGAGTCGCCGAGCGTTCCCGCGGCGGCGGATCCACCTCATTGCCCGGGGTCCGACGCACCCCGTCACGGTGGAGACCGCTCGAGAGCCGCACAATGCATTGTTTCCCATGAGTTTAGCCGTTCGTCGCGCAGGGCGCCTTGACGCTCCGCGCCGTGCGCGTTAAGACGGCTGCGGCGCTGACGGCCGACGTTGGCACCTGCGGCAAGAAGCAAATCGTGTGCATATCTTTCCATGACCCGGGCCGACCGCCCTGGAGACATCGAACATTGATCCGAACCGTACGCCCGTGAGAAACGCAATGCTCCGAAACAGGCTCCGACTCGGCGTTTGGGTCACGGTCAGCGTTGTGCTGGCTGGTTGTGGAGGGTCGCTCAAGCTTGCGCCCAACGACGCCGACGTCATTCTGGCCAGGCAGCTCCTGGATGCACCCAACCCCGGGACGCCGGGTTCGTTCCGCGTCATGACCATGTACTACGGAAGCGGTACGGACAGGCGCCGGCCCGAGTTTCGAGACTCCGTCACCCTGAAGACCGATCCCGTGGATGCGTCGAAGCTCGTCGACCTCGGAGATCAGGCAGACTCACGTAACAGCTATTGGGGATTCGAACCCAAGAACTTCCCAATCAACGGGCGCGTTTGGCACCCCGACGGACCCGGACCTTTCCCATTGGTGCTCATCGTCCACGGCAATCACAACATGAGGGAGTTCTCCGACCCCGGATACGGCTACCTCGGCGAGCTTTTGGCGAGCCGAGGTTTCATCCTGACGTCCGTCGACATGAACTTCGTCAACGGTGGAATTCGCGGGGAAAACGATGCCCGGGGCTGGTTGCTTCTCAAACATCTCCAGGCCTGGCGGGAGTTCAACCGCACCGAAGACAATCCGTTCTTCGGCAAGGTAGACATGGAGAACATCGCCGTCATGGGGCACTCGCGCGGCGGCGAAGCGGTGGGCCACGCTGCGGCGTTCAACCGTCTCAGCCACTATCCCGACGACGCAAACCTCACGTTCGACTTCGGCTTTGGGATTCAATCGGTCATTGCCATCGCACCGGTTGACGGACAATACCTCCCGACAGGACGCTTTGTGCCCATGGAGAACGTCAACTATCTGGTTTTCCACGGTTCCCACGACGGTGACGTGAGTAGTTTCCACGGGCTTCGGCAGTATCACCGAGTGCGCTTCACCGACGGAACTCCGCGGTTCAGGGCGGCGGTGTACGTGTATCGCGCGAATCACGGGCAGTGGAACACCGTGTGGGGCAGTCACGATAACGGGAGGCGAAGCGGACGGATTCTCGACCTCCGAACCCTAATCGACGCCGAGGATCAGAGAGAGTTCGGCAAGATTTACATCTCCGCCTTCCTGGAGTCCACGCTCAAAGGCGACAAACGATACCTGCCGATCTTTCGAGACCATCGAGTCATCGGCGGTTGGCTCCCGAAAACGATGTACATCACCCGGTTCCAGGAGAGCAGCTTCCGCCCGGTCGCCGACTTCGAGGAGGATATCGACGTTACGACGGGCACGAAGTCAAAAGTGACGCTGCGTGGGGACAGCCTGGCCACGTGGCGGGAGGGGCGATTGGTGCTCCGCTCCAGGAATCGCCCGACTACATCGAATTCACAGAACAATCAGGCGGTCTGGCTTGGGTGGAACAATCGCATCGCGGGGGAGGACACGACGAAGCTCGGAACCGCCGCATCGTACACCGTGGAATTGCCCGCTACCCTGGCCGGCGAGTGGGCCCTCGACAGAAACGCCACGTTGGACTTCCTGCTTGCCCCGACCAAAGACATCCCAGGGCCCCGCAAAGCGGCAAGGGATAGTTCCGAAGCCGACGGCCGAGAGGGGCCGTCTGGCCGACAGCAGGACGATGAAGAGAAACCGCCCGTCGACCTCTCCATCGAGCTGTCCGATGCAAAGGGTGTGACAGCCAGCGTTCCGCTCACCCACTACGGTGCGGTGCGGCGCCCACTGGAAATCAGCATGCTACGGCGCAAGGATATGGAGAAGGATCGATTCCCGAGGAACTACGAAGTAGTGCTTCAAACATATTCGATAATGCTCGGTGATTTCCTGCAGGAAGCTCCACAGCTCGACCTGTCCGAACTTCGGGCCATTCGCTTCGTCTTCGACCGCGCGTACGCCGGCACCGTCATCGTGGATGACATCGGTTTCTCACACATGGATCCGGCGTTTACCCGCGTGTCGGCAGGGGGGAGGTAGGTAAGGCGGTCAGGTAGATGGTAGGGGCGTAGCATGCTACGCACCTACCATTACCGCCAGCGGAATCCGAATCGGTGAGCGGTCCCGGGCGCGTCGAAGCCTTGGTAGGTGTACTCGACGGTGATGTCGTCTCCGATGAAGGCGCCCCCAAACGTCACCGGTTGCGTGCCCTCATCCGGCACTCTGCGCACACCGACCCGGGCCACGAAGGTGCGCCCCACTACCGGCCACCACGCCAACTCCACGCCGCCGGCGGGGATGATCTCCCCATCGCGGCGCCTCGACACCGAGGCAGAGCTCACCACGTCGAATGGCCCGAGGGGGCGACTTCGGAGGGATGCACCCAGCGTCACACGATACGGTAACGGTAGATCGGCCATCCCGCCCCCGGTCTCGAGGTCGGGGCCCAGATTCTGGATCGCAAGCCCCACCATAACGGACTTGATCTCCCGCGCGATGCCCACGTCCGCGGCAATGGTTGCATCGCGCGTTCCGGCCAACCGTTGCTCGACGAACTTGGCGGCGATACCCAGGCGCGTTCCCTTGAAGGATCTCCCGTAACCGATCAGGGCGACAAACTCCGACGCGCCAAACGCTCCCGAGGAAAGAAGCGCCTCCTCGTCCGCCGCTACCGCCCCCGCGTCCAACGTCGACGGCCGATACCCCAGGACTTGCACGCCGACGCCCAACCGGCCCGCCGCCCATTCTCTCGCCACCGAGATCGTCCCAAGAGTCGCGCCCGACCCGTACCGCTGCACCCCGATCCCCATGCCCTGTGCGCGATCCAACACGGCAGGGTTGTAGAAGATGGCATCCGGATCTCTGTCCGAGAGGACAAAAGCGTTGCCGAGCGCAAGCGCGCGGGTGCTCGCCGGCAACTCGAGAATGATGGGTGTGTTGCCCACGCTCTGCGCACGCACAGTGGGAGCTGCCATCGCCGCCAGGAAAACTCTCACCACCAATTTCTTCATCACGTCAAACCATAGGAGGACAGCTGTTTTTGGTCAGGCGTCACCTTCGTGAGGTGGCGCCGAAGACAGCATGCGGCCGGGACAGCGGATCTAGCGTGCCGTCACCGCCGAACGCTTGACATGTGTGAGCCAGTTGTGTGTGTCGGGCACTTCACCCCGAACGGCTTGGAGGAAGCGCTGTTGGAGGGTGTGCGTCAGCTCTCCACAGCGACCGCTTCCGATCTCGATCTTGTCGACGCTTCGAATCGGCGTCACCTCGGAGGCAGTGCCGGTGAAGAACATTTCGTCGGCCGCGTACAGCATCTCCCGGGGAACTGATTGCTCTCGAACCTCGATCCCCGTCTCCCGAGCCAGGGTCATGATCGCATCCCGGGTAATACCGACGAGAGAGGTGCCGTCTATGGCGGGCGTGACGAGAACGCCGTCGCGCACCAAGAACAGATTCTGACCGCTTCCCTCGCTCACGACGCCCGACGGGCCGAGGGCGATGGCTTCGATGTATCCGTTGGCGACTGCCTCCATCTTGATGAGTTGTGCGTTGTTGTAGTGCCCCGCCGCCTTGACCGCAGACGGAAACGTGTTGGGCGCCGGGCGTTGCCAGCTGGACACGCACACATCGACGCCCCGCTCCAGAGCATCATCGCCCAGATACGCTCCCCACGGCCAGGCGGCGACGTACGTCTCCACCGGGCTCCCGATCGGATTCATGCCGGCGGCGCCGTAACCTCGCAGCACCATCGGGCGGAGGTAACAATCCTCCAACCCGTTTTTCTCGACTACCGTCACGCATGCTGCCGTCATCTCCTCCCGGCCATAGGGCGGCTCGATCCGATACACGCGGCACGAATCCTCGAGACGCCGCAGGTGCTCCTCCAGGCGGAAGACGGCCGGCCCCTCGGATGTCTTGTAGCAGCGAATCCCCTCGAAGATCGACGATCCAAACTGGACCGCGAGACTCAGAATGTGCACCCGGGCATCATCCCAGTGGATAAAGCCTCCGTTATGCCAAATCCACTCAGCTTCGGTGAGATGCGTTGACATGTGTGCTCCTAGAGAAGAGACCGGATCCATCCACCGTCGACGGGGATCGACGTGCCGGTAATGTAACTGGCCCGGTCGGAGGCCAGGAAGGCAACCATACTCGCAAACTCCCGGGGCTCACCAATCCGGCCCATGGGAATTTCCGCCTCCCACCTGCTGATGGCGTCCTCCGCGGTGATCTTCTGGGCCTCGGCGATCCGCTCGGCAAGTTCTTCCACCCGCTGGGTACGGGTGTATCCGGGAAGCACATTATTGACGGTGATCCCGAAGGTGGCCACCTCGTTGGCCAGCGTGCGGGCGAAGCCCGTCACGGCCGCGCGGACACTGTTGGAGAGAATGAGGTTGTCCACGGGCTGCTTGACGGCGATTGACGTGATGTTGATGATCCGGCCCCAACGACGCTCCTTCATCCCCGGTAGCACGGCACGAGTGAGGTTGAGGACACTGTCCAAGTTCTGGATCACCGCATCTCGCCAGACCTCGGGAGAGTGCGCCTCGAACGTCCCCGCCGGAGGCCCGCCGGTATTCGTGACGAGGACGTCGACGCCACCGAATTCGTCGCTGGCCGTGTTGACGACCTTCTGCACGTGATCAGGCTGCGAGAGATCGGCAGGCACCGCGACCACACGTACTCCGGAAGCGCCTTCGATGGCCGCCCGCGTCGCCTCGAGCGCCTCTCCACCACGGGCGCAGATGACCAATCGCGCACCCTCGGCACCCAGCTCCTCTGCCACCGCCCGCCCGAGGCCCCGACTCGCAGCCGCCACCAGGGCGGTCTTGCCCTCAAGGCCGAAATCCATGTCGTCTACTTCTGGTGAAAGTATGTATCGGTGCCGTCGAGCCAATCCTGGCGTGGCGGGCTGAAGATGTCGACATCGAGCGTATCTTCGAGCGCCTCCGCCTTGTGCGGTACGTTCGATGGTATGTGAAGCACCTCGCCGGCCTTCACGTCAAGCGGTTCCGCTCCCTCATCCCCAATCCAAAAACGGAGCGCTCCTCCCATGATGTACGTGAACTGCTCGTTCTCATGGGAATGCATGGGGACGATGCTCCCCTTGTCGAGATAAACGTGCGTCAACATCATGCGGTCACCGGTGATCAGCCTCCGGTGGATCTGATCGGTCACTTTCTCCTTCGGCATATCATCCCAACGAAAGAACCGCACCGACGCCTGAGTCGCCATGGTACAACCTCCTCGTACTGGAAAGTGCGGAAAAGCCGGCAGCCCCGAGATGTTGGAACGCCGGGCGGTCCGAGGAAGGAGACAATACGCCGTTCCGCGCAGGCCGCGCAAGCCCACGGTCCTTCGCGCGCTGCGGTGCGCCGGATCAGCAGACATCCCAAGAAATCCG
>JBDHFY010000151.1:0-9912 GCA_039590195.1 Gemmatimonadota bacterium
GCATCATCACCTGCCTGGTTGTCGTACCCACCACTGACCGTACCGTAGTTGTCGGTGACAAGGTTGATCACGCCGGCGCCAATCGCGGACCCCTGAGCGCTAGCGATGTTGTCGGCGCCGCCGCCGACCGTCGAATGAAGCCCGGTGGCGGTGTTGCCCGGTCCGCCGCCGGTCGCACCCCTGAACGCCGTCGTCTGGGTCTCACCGTCCGGCAACGTCAGACCGTCACCCACTGTGACAGTCCCAAACCGGTTGATGGTCAAGGCATTCGTCGCAGAGCCGCCATCGAATACGCGGAAGTACATCTTCCCGGAGTTCACCGATCCACCGGTTGTCACAAGAATCTGCGCCACACGCTTCTCCGCCGCCCCTATAGCCTCATTCAGGAACATCAACTGCGCTATGTTCTGAGCATTGCCGGTCTGGTTGTTGCTGAACATGAACCCGGCAGAAACGCCGGACGAAACGGGGTTGGGCTGGCGTACTGCAACCATACGGCTGCTGCCGGACCAGCCGAAGAACGGTGTCACATAGTTGTCGCTCCCGAACGTGGCGAAGTTACCCGATGCGGTTATCTCCCCCGTCACGTCCCAGTCGCCCACGTGCGTTTCGGCTCCGGCGACCGTTGCCAACAGGAGCGCTATACCGAGTACTAAAGGTGTTCGTAGTATTGACTTCATTTCACTCCCTCCCTTCTGTGTCCTCGAACAATACACAATACTCCCCCAACACTCGGCTTTCATGGCTGAAACAGATCTCGGCACGTCTAATCCGTGATTGTCACATCCCTTCTGAAGTAGTCCTCCAACTCACTTCTGCGATATCGCCTCTTCGAGCGCCGCCAAACGCGCCTCAAGGGAGGCGTTCTGCTGCCGTAGGTGTCCGATCTCGACGTCTTTCTCCTCCAGCTTCTGATTCAGTCCCTGTATGGCCGCGAGTGCCACACCGTCGGCGTCGACGGTGGTGATGTGCTTGTCATCGGTCCCAAGGGCGAACGCGGCATAGAAGTCCTGGCCCATGGGGCCCATGTGACGGATGCCTCCGTACTCACGCTTGTAGCTCCAGGATGACATGGGGAGATCAGCCACTTTCTTCAGCACCTCGCGCGCGTCCACCGGCTCGAAGTGCTCCTTCTTGTTGCGGTCGCTCGCGGCGTGCAGAGCGCCATTCAAATACACACCGTTCGAGGCGTGGATGTTGAAGGTGTCGGCGCCGGCACTGCCTCCGCCAACGGAGTCGCCCCACACGAAGCTGTTGTTGTGAGTCGCGCTCGCAGACCGTCCCGCAGCGAGACTGTAGTCGCCGGAGGCAGTGCTGTTCCATCCCCCGGGGACCGTGGCACGGTAGCCGCTGGCGGTGTTCTGCTGGCCGCCGCCGACCGTCGAGGAAATGCCGTCGGCGATGTTCTGGTAGCCGCCCCCTATCGTCCCGTAGTTGCCGCTCGCGGTGTTGTCGGCACCACCAGAGGTAGTAGAACAGAGGGCACTGGCTTGATTGGTATGTCCGCCGCCGACCGTGGTGTGGTTGGCGCTGGCGGTGTTGCCAGTGCCGCCGGCGACCGTCGCGTAGCTGTCGCTGGCGGTGTTGTTACGCCCGCCGCTGACCGTGGCGTACCAGGCATCAGCGCTCGTGCCGGCATCATCGCCCGCCTGGTTCCCGCCGCCACCGCCGATGGTGCCGTAGTCGTCGGTCACAACGTTGTTGGTCGTTGTCGGGTTGCCTTCATCGGAAGGGCCGCCCCCGGCGATAGTCGCGTACTTAGCCAGGGCCTCGTTGTAGTACCCGCCGGCGACCGTGGCGGACGCGGCATCTGCGGTGGTACCAGCGCCATCACCAGCCTGGTTAGCGTAGCCCCCGCCGATGGTGCCGTAGTCGTCGGTAGCCAGGTGCCCATCACCGCCGCCCACCGTCGAAGCAGTTCCGCTGGCGGTGATGTTGCCTCCGCCGCCGACCGTGGCCGCCATCCCGCTGGCGGTGTTGAGAACACCGCCGCCGACCGTGGTCCACCATTGGCTGGCGGTGTTGTCCTCGCCGCCGCCTACTGTCGAATGGAGCCCGCTGGCGGTGTTGCCTGTGCCGCCGCCTGTCGCGCCCATGTACGCCGTCGTCTGGGTCTCACCGTCCAGGAACTTGATACCCTCAATAGTCCCGTCCTTTCTGATAATCAAACCGTTCGTACCAGTACCACCGTCGTACATGCGGATGTACATCTTCCCGGAGTCGGTGCTCCCTCCGGTCGTAACAAGAATCTGCGCTACACGCTTATCCGCCGCCACTATAGCTTCGTTCAGGAACATCAGCTGCGCTACGTTCTTGAACGCGCCGCTCGTCTGGTTGTTGCTGAACATGAACCCGGCAGATACACCGGAAGATACCGCGTTGGGCTGACGTACCGCCACCATACGGCTGTTGCCTGACCACCCCGAGAACGGTGTCACATAGCTGCTATCTCCGAAAGTGGCAAAATTACCGGACGCCGTTATCTCCCCCGTCACGTCCCAGTCGCCGACATGCGTCTCGGCAGCCGCAACCGTTGCCAGCAGAAGAACCATCCCAAGTGCCAAAGATATTCGCCGTGCTCGTCTCATCTCTCCCCCTCCTTATCGTAGTCGCAGGACAATACACAATACTCCCCCAACACTGTGGCCTTCCTGAATGAAACAGATCACCGGCAGGTCTAATACATGGTTACCACCCCCCTGGGGAGAATGCTCGTTCCTCTCCCCACCATAGTCTACGCCAGGCGGGAAGAGAATGCAAGCCCCGGATCTCGTCCTTGGTGCACTCAGGAGTGGGAGAGGGTACCCATCGAGTAGCGCGGTCTGGTTATGGGCGGGCGGTTCGCGAACCTCCCTTACGGGCCGATGAGCCAAACGGGCCTCCCGCAAAGACGCCGAGACGCCAAGAATCTACAGGTAGGGGCGGGTCTAAGACCCGCCCGTGACTGAAGGTCTTTGTCGCAGACGCGCCGACCACGGCGGGTCTCCGACATGGTGGGGAAGGCGGATGTGGGGGAGACCCTTTCTGTCTAGAAAGGTTTCCCCTGACTACATCATTCCAACAGGGACATGTGCGAGACTTGGAAGAGATTTCGTTCGTCTCGTTGAGGTCTCCTCCAAGTCCCTGTCGATTTGCGGTGAAGCATCTTCGGGCGGGTCTAAGACCCGCCCCCTACGCTCTTTCCCCTTTTCCCTACCCTCTGCCTTACCCGGCGCCGCCGGCGTTCATGCCAAATGTTCTGGCGGCTACTTTGCCGTCACGGAACTGGATGGTAGCGTGTGTGGAGTCATTCGGATTGGTCCATGTATACGTGTCGAGATACAGGCGGACGGGACGGCCGTTGGCGTCAAAAGTGCCGCCGGCCGAGGGTTGTCGACCCACATAGGTGCCTTCGGCGCCGAGGATCTTGACACATTGTTCGTAGGTCATGCCGGATTTGATTCTCATGTATGTGTCCATGCTGATGTAAGGAGGCTTCCCGCTTCCCGTTCCGCGCTGCCGGGTGGGGCGGCTCCCTTGCATTGCACGAGCCCTTGCGTTGTGAGAGGGGGAAGAAGCCGTGGCTCCGCCTGTCACACGGCCGTCCCGGAAGTAAATCGTCTTTGTTTGATCGAGGCCGGGGAAATGCCACATGTATGCTTCTGAATATGCGCTGGCTGACAGTCCGCCCATTTGGTTGGCCGCCGGCGGGTCGCCTTCACAGCCAATGATTCGTATACACTCCTCGTACGTCATGCCGGGCCGGATCTGCTGCGCCTGCGCCTGAGTTATTATTGCCGGCCCACGATCCTCAGCGGCTCTGGGTGCTGCGCCGCTTCCCGGTGTCGCAGCACGCGATTCATCCGGTGTCGCGTCCGAGCCTACTTCGGGGGACTCCCGCGTCAACCGATCCAACATGGGAAGCCCGATCACGAGGACAAGACCGAGGAGTATGGCGACTTTTGCGATTCTCAGCATGAAACAGGCCCTAACTCACTGCTCATCCGCCAGCGTGATGCTGCCCAGGTCCGTGATGTGCCCGACAAGGCACTCGACCGGTTCTCCGACATATCTTGCTCGTTCGCCGTCCCGGCCCGGTGCGGTCGCCTCTACCACCAGGGTGGTGGCGGGGACTTCGCCGTCGACTTCCAGGTATCCCGATGCGTCGGTCCGTGAGAAGATTTGCCTCTGAGCCTGATCTCCGTAATGAACCGTAAGGATAACCATCGCGTTTGAAAGGGGCCGACCATCCGCATCGACCACACTGCACGCGATCCCTGACGGCCGGTGGAGCACGATGGTCTCCTCGGGAAAGCTCTCGCCGGGCTGGCCGACGATGGGCGTGCTGTTTTCCGTCACGTAGCCGTTGGCTGAGAAAGCGCATCGGATTTCAACGTCCGGCGTCAAACCTGCCACCTGGATGCGGCCATCCGGCCCGGTCACACCCGGATAGGAACGGCCGGATACGCCGTTCTCCGTATGTTCCTCGACGGAGATCCGGGCACCCTCTACAGGATTGCCCTCCTCGTCAACGACGCGGAACGACCGCGACCAGGGTTCCGGGAGTTTCAGGTCCAACGTGTTGTCCTGCCCGCTTCTCAACTCAACTGTGCGGTTGTGTTCGCTGTCCTGCTGGCCTGCAAAACGAATCCCGGGCCCTCCATGGCTCGGCCAGATCGTGTAGGGTCCCGCCTCCGAAAAGATGCGCAGTTCATACGTGCCGTCTGACCCCGAAACGGTGCTGGCGACGAAAACTGGCTCCTCATTGACGTCTTCCACCTTCAGGCACGTCACGGCAATGTCTGCCATCGGTTCGCCCGAGCCTGCACCTGATACCGTGCCGCGGACGACGATGGGTTCGCTGATAACATAGTCCCAGGTGACCTCCTGACCGGCTTCGACGTTCCCCAGCGCAAGGCTCCGGGCGATACGCATGCCCTCGGCGTCCTCGAGGTCAACCATGTAGGTTTGGCCCGGATCCACGTTGGCGATACGGTATGTGCCGTCAGAATCGGTCGAGCTCTCGTAGGTTTCGCCTGATCCCATGCCCCCACCGATGACCTCCCCGAACTCGTTGTAGCTCTCCTGCCTCCTTAGGCCTGTCAACAGGACGACACAGCCCGTCGCGGATGTGCCGTCGTGCCAGGTAATCAGGCCTTGTACGACCGCGCCGGCGGGGTATCTCAATTCCGCAAAACCGTCCTCTTCAACGGGCACGTTCGTGAAGGTGCGCTTTCCGTGGGCGTCCCAGTCAACCAGCACGGAGGCCAGGCCGTAATCCTGTGTTACGAGCACGAAACGGCCTTGTTCGTCAGTCCGAACCTCTCGGAACCTGCTCGGGCCGACCACGTGGCCGCCGTTCACCGAACTCAGCCCGACAACCTGCACGCCGGCATCCGCCACGGGCGTTGCTTCATCATCAACCACGCGGCCCGCCAACGTCACGCCGGGCTGCAGCGTGACAGTGACCTCATCGCTCGCCTCGCCCGGCACAATTGTCACGGACTCCTCAGACGGTATATGCCCGTCCGTAGATGCAGTGACTATTGCGAGCCCTTCGTAGGGGATGTCCTCGACCAGGAACGCGCCGGCCGAGTCGGTCACCGTCGGGAAGTGGCGGGTCTTGTCGTCGATTGCCCGGTCCAAAGCGTCCGGAACCCGCTGGCCTCCACCCAGCCTATGGAAGCGTAACCCTGGTGGAGGAAAGCTGCCCGCCATGCCCTGGCCGCCACCACCGAAACCTCCGCCTCCGAAACCGCCTGCACCTCCTCCTCCGCTAAAGCTGGTCGTCATGGTGCCCATTCCGCCGCCAGCACCGCCTCCGCCGCCAAATCCGCCCCCGCCGAAGCTTGTGGTCACAGCGGTTGAGCCCGGCAATCCGGTCGCTATCACAGTGACGTTGGCGCCCGGGATAGCGTTCCCTTCGTTGTCGACAACCCATCCCGAAACGCTGCCGTACTCGGCAGGATCGGCTATCACACCTGCCTCAAACGGTTTCTCTTGCGGAATACCGGGACCCGTCTCCGCAGTCTCGGCAGGCTCAGGTGCCGGTTCCTGGACGGGCACTTCCTCCGCCTCCTCTCTCGTGTCCGCGACGATCGCGGGAGCCGAAACAGGTGCGCTCTCGGGCGTCTGCGGCGGCGAACTGCGCAGGGCGACGAGAGCGGTTCCACCGATCAACAATGCGCACGCGCCCGTGAGCGCGACTTTGGCTGCCGTTGCGCTACCCCCTCCGGCGAGCACGCCTTTGACAAGGGCCGGGACTTCCCCGCGCCCGATGCCTCGGATCAGGAGCCCCAAACCTGAGCCCGTAGCGGCGCCTACCGACGCCTGGGCAGGGCCAATCGCCGCGCACGCGAGAAAACGCGCCGCTGCATCGCTCGGATTGCGCCGTTGCCCTTCACGCTCCAGCTCTGCTTGCCAGCGGGCTTCGAAGTAGGCGCGCAGTTTCGGTCGGGCGTGATGCAGACGCTTCTTCACGGCGTTTTCCGTCGTGTCAAGCGCGCGCGCAACTTCGGCCACGGAGCGCCCTTCGAGATAGAACAGCACAACCGCCTCCCGCAGCTTGGGACTTAGCGCCCGCAAGGCGTCCCAGACTTCCGCACGCCGGTCAGCTTGTTCCAGCCGGCGATGCGCCTCGACCTCCTTTGGCTCTGTTCCCGCAAGTTGGCGCTGGTGTTCCTCGAGTTTGCGGCGGTACCCTGCCGACCGGATCCAGTTCTTGGCGAGGTTGCGCACGATCTGGCGCAGCCAGACGCCAAATGCGCCTGCGGCACGCAATCCGGATAGACTGGTCCAGGCCACGAGAAACGTTTCCTGGGTGATATCTTCAGCGGCTGCCCAGTCGCCGACCGCGCTGAACGCCAATCCGTATACGGCACGGTAATTCTCCTCGACCAACCGGGCGAATGCCTGCGTGTCGCCATTGCGTGCGGAATCTACGGCAGCGGTGTCCATCTTTCTATCTCCCTCTTCTGTCCGAGCGCGGCCCGGACATCTATCGTTACAGTTTTACCTCAAAACGCCTGCTCTTGTCGAGGGCCGCGCTCGATTCGGACTCGCGTCCTCGCCTCCGTAATAGGAGACACGCGAAGGGCGGATCAGGTGCCATCTCCGCACACTGAAGCGTGGTGATAGAACAGGGGGGTGTAGCGGCACGATTCATCGTGCCCGAGAAAGGACCTCGTCAGCAAGGTATGCGGGTTTGATGAATCAAACCCCTACGCAGAGGCGGCAAGAATGCATGAATAGGGACGAGGTTTGTCCCTTCGCCCTTTGCCCTTTTCCCTACCCTCTGCCTTGTCGCAGACGCGTCGCGCCTCTCCACGGCGAGTCTTCAACACGGAGGATCTTCGACACGACGCCAAGAACCCACACGTAGGGGCGGGTCTAAGACCCGCCCGAGCCCGAAAGTCTTTGGAAGGGGTGTGGGGGAGAACCTTTCTCCAGAAAGGTTTCCCCTGACTACATCATTCCAACAGGGACACGTACGAGACTTGGAAGAGATTTCGCTCGTGCGTCTCGTTGAGGTCTCCTGCAAGTCCCTGTCGATTTGCAGTGAATCACCTTCGGGCGGGTCTTAGTCCCGCCCCTACGAACAGAAAAGTTCTTGGAAGGGGAACGGGTGTTTGCGTATGCTGCCGGGGACCTTCGGGCGGTTCGCGACCCGCCCCTACGCAAGCGCGATGATTGTCTCTTCCCTACCCCTGCGTGGCTCGGATCTCTGCCACCGGTTGTTCAGCGGTGACCTCGAAGGTCGCCTTCTGTCTGGCGTTGATCTGCAGAGGTTCGTCGAACTGCATCTGGCCAAAGTCGCGTAGACTGAAGCTTGTCAGTTCCAGCTTGCCGCCCAGGACGGAGAGATCCACCTGGGTATTCCCTGTTTCCGCAACGGTCTTGACAGTACAGGTACCCCACGCGTAACCGTTCGACCAGAAAAATGTGCCGTCCTGGTTCGCAAAGGTCATGGATTTATCGACGGCGGAGTAGTGGAATCCGGTCAGAGCCAGCACGGCGCCCCAGCTTGCCATGGCGCGCGCGTAATGGTGGCCGCACTCGGCCTCGTCGAACGGGCTGCGTTTCCGTCCGTCGTACCTGTCGCGGATGTTCGTGATGCACCGCAGTCCGTCGTCCGTCAACCCTTCATACAGCATACCGACAGCCGCGGCGTACTCGAACCCGGTCATCACCTCGGCGAAATAGGGGAACGGTCTCGCCGGGCGGCTTTGGGGGTAGCTGGCCATCAGCAGCCCGGACTCGTCGCCCATGATGAAGCTGCGCATGTTGTTGAAATGGTCGTGCATCCCTTCCTGCAGGTTGTATCTCATGATGCTCTGCAGCGTGCGGCGTACGTTCTCGGACTTGACCAGGTACCCGAGGCCGCAGACGTGCGCCTGGAACTGGCCGACGAGCTGGTCGACCAGGCACCCCGGGCCGAGCTGGAAGTCCGGCTTGCTCATGTCCTCCGCGCCCATTCCGACTCGCAGACTCGCCGCGACATCCGCAGCGCTCTCTGGCGGTCGAATCTCGTGCTCGTAATACTCGCCGTTGAACAGGTTCGCGTCAACCCACGTCGAGCCCTGCTCGAACAGACCGCGGCACGTATCGGCGAACTCCTCATCGCCCCGGGACCGCGCCATCTCCTCCGACGCGCGTAACGCACCGAGATACCAGACCCCCATCTGCGGGTTGGGGCCAAAGTACTCAACGTCCATGGTGTTATGCTGCACGCCTTCCATGACGCCGTCCTTGTCAGCGTCCCACCCGCCTTCTATCCAGCAGAACTCCATAGCGCGCTTCACATGCGGCCACAAGCTCTCCAGCATCTCGTCGTCGCCGGAAAGCTGCCAGTCGCGGTACATCCTCATGATCGAGCCCATCTGCCCGTCGGCGGCGGCTTGCCCGAGATCCTGCGCGCGCTCGATCGGCAAGTGGACGCGAAAGCTCATCATTCCCTGCTCGTCCGTCGCCTGTCCGAACGACACCTCCCGCATCGCCGTGGAAAGTTCACCGTACAGAAACGCGGTGGCCTGCTCATAGTTCCAGACATGCGTGCAGGAGCCGACGCAGCATCCCACCTTGTTACCGCACCCTTCAAAGCCGTAGAACCGCCCGTCGGGCGTCCTGAAACACGTTTCGCTGCGAAGCGTGCTGGTGTTGAACAAGGCTGCCTCTTTCACGACCTCCGGCAGGTCGCTGTCGTAGAAGGCACGCGCGAACTCCACAGTTGCCCGCTCGAGGACGCCAAGCCGGGCGCCGGTCTTTTCCGCGACGTCCCAGGCGTCCACGTACTGCTGCGTATAGTAGTTTCCGATGCGGTCTGGGTCGTCGGCGGCCGCGCGTTCCTCCTCATCCTCGTCGCCACCCCAAATCCCGGAATCTGTCGGCGTCCACGATCGGCGGTTCGGGAAGTGCCACGTGACGAGAAAAGTCACGGTCTCAGACGCGTTCGGCGGCAGTTCAACAGGAACGGCAAGCGACGTCAGTGGCAGCTCCTCTTCGTACTCCCCCTGCTCGAGTGCACCGTCATCGCTGAAATCGTCCCAGAAGTCCAGGCGTGCGCCGCCCCAGCCGCCCGTATCGATCCAACTGGTGCGGTAAGTGACGCGCGCTGTGGCGGTTGTGGCCAGCGCGATTGTGCCCCGCTGCGCCCGCCAGCGATCCACGCCCTCGGAACGCATGAAGATGCCCTGGACGCTCCGCCCCTTGCGGAACTCGTTCGTGTTGCCCTCCGGTTCACCTCTCGACCCGTCGGTCCCTATGAAGTTGGGGATGGTGCCGCAGACTGTTGTGCTCAACGGCTCGGCGGTCTTGTTGCGAAGAACATATCGCAGTACCGCCACCGGTATGCTGCTTTTATCGAGGTCACAGGGAACCATCGGGTTGAAGGCTTGAATTGTGACATCCACAGGTACGTCGGCATCGGACAGGAAC
>JBDHFY010000152.1:0-9855 GCA_039590195.1 Gemmatimonadota bacterium
GCCATCCGACCCGAGGAGTCGGTGGTGCTCTTCAACACGGGTGCTGGGTGGCTTTACCGCGCAGCGTAAGCGATATTGCGGGTTGCGCTTGGACATGCCAATTGCAATTCTCGACCCCTTTGCGGGGATCAGCGGCGACATGACCCTGGGCGCCCTGCTGGATGCTGGTGTCGCACGTGACTGGCTGGAGGGCCTGCCCGCTCGACTTGGGTTCGCCGATGTCACCGTGCAGGTACGGCGCGTCGAACGGGGCGCGGTCGCGGCCACCAAGGTGGATTTCACCATTCCACCGTCGGCCGAAAAGCATGGCCGTCATCTCAACGAACTCCTGCAGATCGTACGAGAAGCACCGATCTCAGAGAGCGTGAGAGCCCGGGCAACCCGTGCCTTCGAGCTCATCGGAGATGCTGAAGGGCGGGTCCACGGTGTGCGACCAGCGGACATCCACTTGCACGAGGTGGGGGCGGTGGACGCCGTATTAGATATCGTCGGGGCCATTGAAGGATTCGAGCGTCTCGGGGTCGACGGGATCTATCACCTGCCCGTCGCGATTGGGACGGGTTGGGTCGATACGGCGCACGGCAAGCTGCCTGTCCCGGCGCCTGCCACCGCCATCCTGCTGGAAGGCATCGACCTCCGCCACGGCGGACCGATTACGGGAGAGGCCACCACGCCCACCGGCGCCGCGCTGCTCAAGGTGCTGTCGCAGGGACGGCCCCCCGATCGCTGGCGCGGCACCCTTACGGGGTGGGGGGCTGGTGAGCGAGATCCTGACGGGTATCCCAACGCGCTGCGACTGGTTGTGGCCGAGGGAGCGCCCGAAGCTGGAATCGTCGAGGTCATTGCGACCGACATCGACGACATGCCGCCTGAATACGTCGAGCCATTGCGCGAAGCACTTTTAGCGACCGGGGCCGTGGACTGTGCGGTCTGGGCCACCTTTGGGAAAAAGGGGCGACCGGCCCTTCGGGTGGAGATTCAGGTGCCGCATGGCTTGGCTGAACGTGTCCTCGAGACCCTGTTCGCCCACAGCACCACCGCGGGCGCCCGACGCTGGGTCGCGACACGGTCCACCCTTCCACGTCGCGAACTGAGCGTGGAGCTTTCGGGTGCGGTTCGGGTAAGAGTAAAGGTCTGGGATGGACCCTTCGGGACCCGTCTCAAGGCGGAATACGGCGATGTAGTGGCGGCCGCGGCTGCCCTACAACGCCCAGCGATCGAGGTGGCCCGTGAGGCAGAGCGTCTCGCGGACGTCGCAATCGAGCATGGCTAGGACAGGCGCAACGCCGTTACCAAGGAGCGAGATGCAGATGCAACTGAGGACGTCTGTACTTGTGGGGGCTGCGATCGTCGGGTTGACGCTGGTCGCGGGTCGCGCGGAGGCGCAGGTTGGTGAGTATCGGCCTCCGCTGTGCGAACTCAACACGGGGCACTTCCTCGTGAAGAACAGCACCGTGTACATCAAGGGCGCGACCGAGGAGCAGGATCCTGCCAAGGCCAAGAAAATGCTCGAAGACGCCAGGCAGAACCTCGTCAAGGCCGTCTCGGGCGATCAGGCCGACAATCCAGCCGCGTGGTACTTCCTCGGCCGGTACTACTTCATGACCGATGATGCCATCGGTGCCGACTCGTCGTTCGATCGGGCGCAGCAACTGGCGCCAGACTGCGAGCCGGACATCACGTTTTACCGGTCGACGATGTGGGGACCCAAGATCAACGCCGGGATCGACTCGCTGAACGCCGGGGCATACGAAACCGCCAGGCGGCTGATTGGTGAAGCGGCTACCATCCTCGAGCAAGACAACTTTGGTTACTACTACCTCGGAGTCGCCCATTACAACTTGGGCAACGCGGATAGTGCCCAGCATTATTTTAGGAAGACGGTGCAAGTTGGGGCGATCGATTCAACGCGCGAACAGAACATCGAAGCCGCGACGTTCAACATCGGTGTGATATACGTTGAGAGTGGGGAGTTGGACTCCGCAGCCGTCTGGTATCAGCGGCACCGCGAGATGAAGCCGGAGGACGCGCAGGCGACCATTGGACTGGCGACGATCTACCAGGAGTTGAACCAAACAGACCGCGCAGCGGCGATGTACGACAGCGCACTCGCAATGGCTGATTCCTTGACCGGGAATCAGCTCCTCCAAGCAGGCCAGGATCTCTTTCAAGCCCAGAAACCCGCACTAGCCGCACGCGCGTTTTCTCTATTTCTCGAAAGAAACCCATATCATCGCGATGGGCTCTACAACCTGGCCAACAGTCATCTGTCCATCGCACAGCAGGCAGGTGAGGAGACGCCCGAGCGAGCCGAGGCAGCCCAGGCCATGGAGGCGGCTGCGCGCCGCCTGGTCGGCGTCGAACCGCTGGGGCATGAGTCCCTTCGCCTCCTCGCGGCGTCTTATGCGCTCCGGGAGATCGAGGACTCGACGCGGGCGGTCATGCAGCGAGTCGACGGTCTCTCGTTGAGCGTCGAGGTGTATCGATCCGAACAGGTCGAGGGGGGCATGCTTGTCAAAGGCACCATCAGCAATATGAAGAGCGCGGTGACCAAGGTGCCAAGCATTACCTTCGAGTTCATGGATGGGCAGGGCAACATGCTCGTCACCGAGACCCTGCCACTGACACAGCTCACGGCCCACCAGTCGGAGGACTTTGAAGTGACCGGCAGGGCCGAGAACATCGCGGCATGGCGGTACACTGTCGGGACGTGACACAGCACGCCGGCGGGTGGGGCCCATGGCCCCATCCGCCCTGTTGACAGGTCAGTTCGCCGGGCGGTAACCTTCGCTAGTCGATACACTTGCGGGCGTAATTCAGGGGTAGAATGCCAGCTTCCCAAGCTGGACGTCGCCGGTTCGAATCCGGTCGCCCGCTCTGAGGCGAATCCGAACGCACGTAGGGGCGCAGCCTGCTGCGCCCCTACGATTTTCACGTCCCCCACTCGATCGCTCTGTTCAACGACTCTCGTATGATTCGCGTTACCGCCGTTCACGAGGACTCGCTCGGCTCCACGTTGGGGCTTGGACCGGGAACGGAACTCCTGGCGGTGAACGGCCGCGAGCTCCGTGATTTCCTGGACTGGGAGTTCTGGACCGCTGACGATCGCTTTGTACTCCTCGCCCGGTCACCGGCAGGCGAGCTCGTCGAGTACGACATTGAGCGGCCCGACTCGCTCCCCATGGGCGTCGAACTCGAGTCCCCCAGCATCCGGCGGTGTGCCAATCGGTGCGACTTCTGCTTCGTCGACGGCCTGCCCGGTGGGCTGCGGGAGCCCCTCTACGTCAGAGATGACGATTACCGGTTGTCGTTTCGATACGGGAACTTCGCCACCCTCACTAATCTCAAACGACCCGACATCGATCGTATAGTCGAGTACCGACTTTCCCCCCTCTATGTTTCCGTCCATGCGACCGATCCGATGGTTCGTCGCCGCTTGCGCCGAAATCCCCGCGCTCCGGACATTGTAGCACCGCTCAGAATGTTCGCGGAGCATGGGATTCGGTTCCACACGCAGATCGTTCTCCAACCCGGCGTAAACGACGGAGCGGTCCTCGAACGAAGCCTGGAAGATTTGTTCGCTCTCGGCGACCCGGTCCTCTCGGTCTCCGTCGTCCCCGTCGGTCTCACGGAATACAGCAAGCACCACCTCGTTCGCCAACCGTCCGCTGCCGAATGCCGCGCGGCCGTGGCCACCGTGGATCGCTACGCCCACCGCGCAGTCGCTAAACGAGGGACGCATTGGGCGTATGGGGCTGACGAGCTTTACATGGTCGCCGAACTTCCGTTGCCGCAGGTAGACCGGTATGACGAATTCGAGCAGGTGGAGAATGGCGTGGGCGCCGTCCGCTACCTGCAGCGTCGCATCGCCCAGGCTCGCAACGCGCTGCCTGATCTCCGAGGAATGCATGTCGCCATTCTGACCGGCGCGGCGATGGGGCCCCTCATGCCGCACGTCATCGACACCCTCGCCGAGGCGACCCGTGCGACATTCGAGCTGCTTGCGATCGAGAACGACCTGTTCGGCCGATCCGTCACCTCCGCCGGCCTGCTACCCGGAAGCGCATTTCGACGTGCGCTGGAAGACCGAGTGGACTTGGATCTGGCGCTCCTGCCCGCCGAGGCACTCAACGCCCATGGCCGATTTCTCGACGACCTCGAGTTCGTTCAACTCGTTGAGAGTGTGCCCATGGAGATCCGACCTTCCCACGATTTTGCCGACGCCTTCGTCGAGAGTGTAACGGTGTGAGACGGGCAACGGTGGCCATCGTGGGCCGCCCCAATGTCGGCAAGTCCACGCTCTTCAATCGCATCGTCGGTGGCCGTCGCGCCATCGTCGACCTGCGCCCCGGTGTGACCCGCGACCGCAACTTCGCACCCGCCGACTGGGGAGGGAAATCGTTCTGGCTCGTCGATACCGGGGGATGGGTTGCCGGCACCCACGACGCTCTGAGCGTCGCGGTACGTCGGCAGGTGGAGCTGGCCATCACCAATGCCGAGATCATCCTCTTCGTGGTCGACACCCGAGAGGGGGTACACCCCGCCGACCTCGAAGTCGCCGAGATCCTCCGCCCACATGCAGACCGCGTCTTGGTGGTCGCGAACAAGGCCGACGAGCTCGCCGACGCGCTCTCGCACCACGTTTTTCATCGGCTCGGCCTTGGCGATCCGCAGCCGGTCTCAGCCGCCACGGGGCGGGGCAGCGGAGACCTCCTGGATCGGTTGGTCTGCCTGCTTCCCGACGGTCTGGCTCCGGCGGACGAAGATGTCGTCCACGTGGCCGTGGTCGGACGACCCAACGTAGGCAAATCCAGTCTGCTCAATCAGCTCGTCGGCGAGGAGCGCGCGGTGGTCGCCCCAGAGGCGGGGACAACCAGAGATGCGGTCGACTCCCCCTTGCGATACCACGGCAAAACCCTCAACTTCATTGATACCGCGGGGTTACGGCGACGATCGAAAGTAGAAGATGAACTCGAGTTCTACTCGACCTTGCGTACGGAGCGCGCGATCGAACGGGCCGATGTCTGCGTTCTCCTGGTAGACGCGACGCTTGGCATGCAGGCGCAGGATCTTCGGATCGCGCGGACGGCATGGGAACGGGGTACGGGACTCATCATTGCCGTGAACAAGTGGGATCTCGTCGAGGAGAAAGACACGACCACCGCGCGTCGTGGTCAACAACAGATTATGGAACGCGCTCCATTCGTCGAGGCGGTCCCGTTTCTCTACGTGTCAGCGGTGACCGGGCAGCGGGTTCGTCGGGTGCTGGATCAGATTCTGGACGTCGCAGCCGAGCGTGCTCGCCGAGTCCCAACGGCCGACGTCAACCGAGTTGTCCGTGAGCTGACGGCGCGGACTCAACCCCCCCAGCGGGGAGGAGGCGAGGTCAAGCTGCTCTACACATCCCAGGTGGCCGTTAATCCACCCACCTTCGCAGTCGTGACCAACCGTCCCGAGGCGATTCCCGAATCCTATCGCCGCTACCTCGAGCGCGGTTTGCGCAAAGCCTGGGGCTTTCAGGGCGTACCCATCCGACTCAAGTTCCGACGCCGTCGCCGGAAATCGTGAACATACTTCCCTGGATTGGGCTGGCGTATCTCGTCGGTGCTATCCCCTCGAGTTATCTGGTGGGGAAGTACGTCGCGGGTATGGACTTGCGGGAACACGGCAGCAAGAACCTTGGCGCCACCAACGTTTATCGTGTTCTCGGTCTGAAATATGCTTTGCCAGTCGCCGTCGGCGATATTGCAAAGGGCGTCATCCCCGTCGTGCTGCTCGCTCCCCTCGCTGGCTCCCAGGCGTGGTTGCCCCTGACCATGGGGATCGCGGCGGTCGTCGGTCATGTGTTTTCGATTTTCGTAGGATTCCGCGGCGGGAAGGGCGTCGCGACAGCTGCAGGGGTGGTGCTTGCGCTCGAGCCCGTGGCTTTGGGGATCACGACCATCGCCTGGCTCCTGGTGCTCGCCAGCACCCGCTTCATGTCACTGGCCTCGATGAGTGGTGCCATCACCTTTCCGATCGTGGTGTGGGCGGTCCATCCAGAGCGCCGCTACGCCGTGGCCGCCGGTGTCGGACTCGCGGCGTTCATTGTCTTCAACCACCGCACTAACATCCGCCGTCTTATTGCGGGAACCGAGAACCGTATCGGCTGGCGACAACGGAGCAGCGTGAAATGAGAGTCGCCGTCGTCGGTGCTGGGAGCTGGGGAACGACCCTGGCAGACCTGTTGGCTCGCCACGGGCACGACGTGGTGCTATGGGCATGGGAGGCCGAGGTCGTCGAATCGGTCAACCGAGATCACGTCAACGCACTCTTTCTCGAGAATGCCCCTCTGACAGCGGCGCTGCGGGCCTCCGGTGAGATGGCCGAGGTGGTGGATGGTGCCGAACTCATCGTGTCAGCTGCCCCTTCCCATGCCGTGCGCCAGGTGAGCTCCGATGTCGCCGCAGCCCTGAAAGGACGTGTTCCGCCCATCCTGGTGAGCGTCTCCAAGGGGCTGGAGACGGAATCCCTCAAGACGATGAGCGAGGTGCTCCACGACACGATGCCCCAGGCACCGGTCGCCGCACTGTCGGGCCCGAGCTTTGCCAGGGAGGTGTACGAGCGCCAGCCGACGGCGGTGGTCGTGGCGTCGCGCGATCGCGAGGCCGCTGGTGTGGTTCAGCAGGCGTTCGGGACGAAGTACTTCCGGGTGTACACCAGCGAAGATGTTCGCGGTGTCGAAATCGGCGGATCGCTCAAGAACGTCATTGCCATCGCGGCTGGTGTTCTGGATGGCATGGGAATGGGAAACAACCCCCGGGCGGCACTCATTACGCGGGGCCTGGCAGAAATGACGCGCATGGGGCAGGCGATGGGGGCCTCCCCCATGACGTTTGCCGGGCTTGCCGGAATGGGCGATCTGATCCTGACCGCCACCGGTGCCCTGAGCCGGAACCGAACACTCGGAATCGAGCTTGCAACGGGTCGGCCGGTTGAGGAGATCCTCCGGGAACGCCGCACGGTGGCCGAGGGGGTGGGAACGGCCAAAGCGGCGCTCGAACTGGGACGCCGGGTAGGCGTCGAGCTCCCAATCACCGAACAGATCGAGCAGATCCTGTGGGAGGGAAAACGCCCGCAGCAGGCCATTCGCGATCTAATGGAACGGGAGCCGAAAGCGGAGTGGTGGTAGTGACGGTCTCGCGCCCGGTTCAGGAATTCTTCTCTATCGGCGATGTCTGTCAGCTCACCGAGCTCAAACCCCATGTGCTCCGGTACTGGGAGAGCCAGTTCCGCTTTCTCAACCCCGCCAAGAATCGCTCTGGCAACCGCGTCTACCAGCGACGGGAGATCGAGCTCATCATGCTCGTCAAACACCTCCTGTACGCCGAGAAGTACACGATCGAGGGGGCGCGGCGCCGCATTGAGCACTACCGACGCACGGGTAGCCTCAAGTCTGAGGCACGGTACGCCCTCCAGCACGAGACCATCGAGAACCTGGCGAACGAGATCAGGAACGTTCTCGCGATTCTTGACGGAAAAAAAGCTCCTTGAACATCCTCATCAGTAACGACGACGGTGTCCGTGCCCACGGGCTCAGTGTGCTTACCGACGTCTGTCTCAAGGTGGGCCGTGTGACGGTCGTTGCCCCAGACCGAGAGCAGAGTGGCGCGAGCCACTCCCTTACCTTGCATCGTCCGCTCCGAGCGTCACGCCTGCCGGACGGGTCCCTCCAGGTGGACGGCACCCCCACCGACTGCGTCCTCCTGGCCCTGGGGACCCTACTCAACGACAGGCCGGACTTCGTCTTTTCGGGCATCAACCACGGCCCAAACATGGGGGAGGACGTTCTCTATTCGGGCACCGTGGCCGCTGCAATGGAGGGGCTTTCCCTCGACATCCCCGGTGTCGCCATCTCCTTTGCCGGTAGCGAAATTGACCTACTCGAGACGCAACGCGCCTGGCTCGACCGGCTGGTCCAGAACATCGTCCGCGTGGACCGATTTCCCAAAGAGACACTCCTGAACATCAACCTCCCGCCAGTCTCCGGTGAGAGCATCCGGGGTATCCGCGTGACAACACTCGGAAAGCGAGTGTACTCCGAATCGCTGGTCGAAACCAAGGACCCATGGGACCGGACGGTCTATTGGATCGGGGGAGGACAGATCTCCTGGTCGGGCGGGCGCGATTCAGATTTTCGAGCTATCCGGGAGGGCTATATCTCGGTCACGCCCCTCCATGTGGACCTCACCAACTACGGTCTGTTGGAGGACGTTCGAGCGTGGGAACTGGGCACGTAGCGGACTCGTACGGGGGGTATCGAGCACGGCTTCTGGAGCAGTTGCGGCGCAACGGCATCCGGGACATCGCGGTGCTCCGCGCCTTCGGCATCGTGCCGCGACACCTGTTCGTTCCCGAAGCGCTCCGGCGCCGGGCGTACGAAGACGTGGCTCTTCCCATCGGAAACCGGCAGACTATCTCCCAGCCGACGACGCAGGCCAAGTACCTCGAGGCGTTGGGCCTGCGGGGCGAGGAGCGAGTCCTGGAGGTTGGCACCGGCTCGGGCTACCAAACCGCCCTGCTGGCTCAGTTGGCGCCCAGCGTGCTATCGGTGGAGCGGGTTCCAGCGCTCGCCGCACAGGCGAGACGAGCACTGGAGGCCGCTGGAATTCGGCAGGACGTCGTGGTGGTCGTGGGTGATGGCTCGCTCGGATGGCGCCCGCTTGCTCCGTTCGATGGCATCCTGGTAGCGGCCGCCAGCCCCGAGATACCCCCACCGCTCCTGGAACAACTCGCTGAGGGGGGACGCCTAGTCATTCCCGTTCAGAGCGGGGACCGCCAGTTGCTCAAAAGAATCACCAGGAGGGCAGGGAGGCTCTTGGAAGACGATCTTGGGGACGCGCAATTTGTCCCGCTTGTGGGACGGCACGGGTTTCCAATCGAGGATATCTGAACTCCATGTTCCAGTCGATTGTCACGTGGCTCACGGAAACGATTCTCGCGCTTGGATATCCGGGAATCATGCTGCTGATGGCCCTCGAATCGTCGTTCGTCCCATTCCCAAGTGAGGTCGTGCTACCTCCAGCGGGATATCTCGCGGCACAGGGCCGCATGAGCGCGACGCTGGCAACCCTGTCCGGCATTACGGGCAGCTTGCTTGGCGCCCTATTCAATTACTACGTCGCGGCGCGGTTGGGACGCCCTTTCCTCCTCCGCTACGGTCGCTACGTCCTGGTTAAGGAGACGGCTCTCAACCGGGCCGAGACCTTCTTCCAGCGGCATGGAGAGATCAGTACATTCGTTGCCCGGCTCCTTCCAGTCGTGCGACAGCTGATCTCAGTGCCCGCCGGTTTTGCGCGGATGCGGATGGATCGATTTCTGATCTACACGGCAGCAGGGTCGGGCATCTGGTGTGCAATCCTGACGTTCATCGGCTGGTACATCGGGCGGCACACCGAGATCATCACGAACGTGGATGCGGTCCTGTGGAACGAGGAGGTCGGCCGGTACACCTCGCTTGCCGTCATCATTCTCGTCCCGCTGCTGGCGGTCGTCGTGGCAGTCTACGTTCGGCAACATCGAAAAAGAAGAAAAACCGAAGATGGCGCGGCCGAGATTCACGGTGCGCCAGGAAAATGACCGACCGGATTCGATTGCTGCTCAGCGGGCGGGTCCAGGGCGTCGGCTTCCGCTGGTTCACCCTCCGCCGGGCCGAGGACCTCGGGCTTGTCGGCTGGGTCGCGAATCTCCCCGATGGGCGGGTGGAGGTCGTCGCTCAGGGAGCCACAGACGCATTGCGACGCCTGGAGGATGCGGTCGCGGAGGGACCTCGCCTGGCACGTGTTGACAATGTGGAAAGACCGGATTTTTCACATG
>JBDHFY010000153.1:0-9784 GCA_039590195.1 Gemmatimonadota bacterium
CAATCTCGGGTCGTCGCCGTTTCGCTCGTGATCCTCGCAGCGGTCGCCATTGCCGGCGCCCTGGCACTCACACGCACGGTGATGATTCCCTTCGTGCTCGCCGTGTTCTTTTCGTACCTCCTCGCGCCCCTGGTCGACCTGCTCCAGGACAGGCTCAAAGTCCCGCGGTTCGTCACCATTGTCTTCGCAATCCTGGTGGCCCTAGGCATCATGACCCTGCTGGGCCTGCTGATCACGACGTCGACTCGCGGTCTCCTCGAGTCGGTAGACATCTACCGGGACCGCCTTCGGGGAGCGGCAGAGCGGATCTTCTCAGTGCTAGATCGGTTCGGGGTCGACATGGGGCAGCAACCCGTCCTCGACGCCATCAGCCGAGTCCCTTTTCTCCAGGTGGCCCGACGGGCTTTTGGCACGGCCCTCGACGTGCTCATGACGAGCGTCTTAGTCCTGATCTTCGTCGTGTATCTCCTGGCCGGGCGGCGTCCCGCCCAGCTGCGCACCGGGATCTACTCTGAGATCGATGAGAAAATCCGCCGCTACATTCTCACCAAATTTGCGGTGTCAGCGACAACCGGCGTGATGGTCGGTCTGGTGCTCTACCTCTTCGGCCTCGAGCTCGCCCTGGTGTTCGGCGTCATGGCGTTCCTGTTGAATTTCATTCCCTCCATCGGATCGGTCATCGCCACGTTGCTACCGATTCCAATCGCGGTAGTGCAGTACGAAACGGTTTGGCCCATCATCGGTATCATTGCGATCCCGGGTGTGATTCAGATGACCATCGGAAATGGCGTGGAGCCCGTTCTCATGGGGGAGGGCCTGGACCTCCACCCAGTCACGGTGCTCCTCGCCCTCATCTTCTGGGGCCTACTCTGGGGCCCAGTCGGGATGCTGCTGGCCGCACCCATCACGGCGGTCATTCGGATCGTGCTGGCCCGCATCGAGACGACACGACCGTTTGCGGAATTGCTCGCGGGACAGATTCCAGCGGATTCGAGAGCCCTGAAGACGGATGTCTGACCAGTCACGACCCCCGAATCCACACGCGGCGGCACCGCCCGAAGCGTGGCTCCCGGCACGGCGACTCGCCGCGGCCGTGACCCGACCCATCGAGCGCTTCCTTCACGTCGAGGCTGCTGGTGGCCTCATCCTGCTCGCTGCCGCCGCCATCGCCCTTATGTGGGCGAACTCCCCGTGGCACGAGAGCTACGAGCACCTGTGGCACACGCCCATTTCCCTCGGCATCGGCACCTGGGGCGTGGAAAAGTCCCTCCATTTTTGGATCAACGAGCTCCTCATGACGGTGTTCTTCCTGGTCGTGGGGCTCGAAATCAAGCGTGAGCTCGTCGAGGGGGCGCTGTCCGACCTGCGGCGAGCAGCGCTTCCCATCGCCGCCGCAATTGGCGGCATGGTGGTTCCGGCGGTTTTCTATTTCGCGTTGAACCCGTCGCCGCCGACCCAGAGTGGCTGGGGCGTCCCTATGGCGACCGACATCGCGTTCGCGGTGGGCGTGCTCACCTTGCTGGGGAAACGCGTGCCAGCTGCGCTCCGAGTGCTCCTTCTCGCCCTCGCCATCATCGACGACATCGGCGCTATCCTAGTTATCGCGCTGTTCTACTCGTCGGGTTTCTCCACAGCGGGAGTCGCCTTCATCGTGCTGGGCCTGGTCGTCTTGGTCCTTCTCCGGCAGATCGGCGTCCGCCCCGGCTGGAACCTCGCGCTCCCAATCCTCCTGATCTGGGTGGGGCTCTTGCAGACCGGCGTCCATCCCACGATTGCGGGCGTCTTGGTGGGCCTCATGGCACCGACACGCTCGTGGTTCGGACGAGAAGGGTTCGTCAAAGTCGCTCGGGGGGCGCTGGACGATTTCGAGGACCGGGTTCAGCGCGGCGTGCACGATCATGAGCTCGTGGAGCCACTCGCGCGCATCGCGGTGGCGCGGCGCGAGGCTCTCTCGCCCGCGCTGCGGGTGGAGAACGAGCTCCATCCGCTCGTCGCTTACGGCGTGATGCCGCTTTTCGCGCTCGCGAACGCGGGGGTAAATCTCTCCGGGCTCGATGCCGGGGATCCCGGCTTTACCACGATAATGGCCGGGGTGATCCTGGGCCTCGTGATTGGAAAACCCCTGGGCATCTTGGCGATGAGTTGGCTGGTGGTCCGCCTCGGGCTGGCCACTCTCCCCGACGGAGTGAACTGGCGCGGGATCCTCATCGTCGGGTTCGTAGCTGGGATCGGCTTCACGATGGCGATCTTCATCGCCCAGCTCGCCTTTGCCGACCCATCGCTCCTGGCCATCGGCAAGCTGGGCGTCCTCTTGGCGAGCGCCGTCGCCGGAGCGGTCGGGCTCGTGTTCGGTTACCTGTTCCTTCCACGCGTCCACCCCGCCGTGGTGGCCCACTTGACGCCCGGTCAGGTGGAAGCCTCATCGGAATACTGGACCGGGGCCCATCCACTTCCGGATTCGCCGCCAGGCGGCAGCGCCTACACCGGGACCGGCCGACCGCGGCAGATGAGTGGCGACGGCGACTAGTCGCGAGTCGATCGCGGGACGTTAGCCGAGTGCTTCTCGCAGAAGCGCAGTCACTACCTCGGGGTTTGCTCGGCCACCCGTCTCTTTCATGACCTGACCCACGAAGAACCCCAGCAATCCGGTCTTCCCCGAGTGATAGGCCGCCACCTTGTCTGGATAGGCACCTACCACACGTCGCACGACCGGTTCGACAGCCCGAGCGTCACTCAGCTGCTCGAGGTTGTCCCGCTTCACGATCTCCACCGGATCCCCACCGGACTGCACCATTTCCGCGAAAACGCGCTTCGCAGCCGGGCGAGAGATCGTACCCTGCTCCACCAGAGCCACGAGCGATCCCAAAGCCGCACCCGTTAACGGAAGTTCATCCACCGGTCGTCCTTTGGACTCTCGTACGAGCTCGTTGGTCACCCAACTCGCCAGCGCCTTCGGATTGGAGTAGGTGCGGAGGGCTTCATCAAAAAGCCGGGCGATTCCGGGGTCTCCGCTCAGTTTCTCTGTCTGCTCGGGTGCCAGTCCCAACCCGCTGAGATCCACCGTCCGTCGGGACCGCTGCGCCGCAGGCTTGCGCCGGTTCCCGTCTCCCCGGGCAGCTCCTCTCCTGGGCGCGGTGGCGGGCGTCGTCGCTTGACGCTTCGTGCCCTTCGCCCGGACCGCCTCTTTTGCCTGTACCTTCGCCCACGTGTCACGGAGGCTGACCGTGCGATTGAACACCAGCGCCCCGGGCCCAGAGTCGGCGACGTCGGTGCAGAAATACCCCTGCCGCTCGAACTGATACCGCGTTCCCGGCGGATCCCGGGCAACACTGGGCTCGACGCGGCCTTTACAGAGCACCACGAGTGATTCCGGATTCAGGGAGTCTGTGAAGTGCTGTCCCGGTTCGACCTCTTCGGGATTCGGCTGAGAGAAGAGGCGGTCGTACAGCCGTATCTCACACAGGAGTGCGTGCGCCGCCGATACCCAATGGACGGTCCCCTTCACCTTGCGGCCGTCGGGCGCATCACCACCTCGTGTGGCCGGATCGTAGGTGCAGTGGACCTCCACCACGTCACCGGTCGCTGGATCCTTCACCACGTCGCAGCAGGTGATGAAGTAGCCGTATCGGAGTCTCACCTCGCGGCCCGGTGCAAGCCGGAAAAACCCCTTGGGTGGATCCTCTCGAAAATCGTCTCGCTCGATGTAAAGCACGCGGGAAAAGGGGATCTTCCGGAACCCTTCCTTGGGGATGTCGTGGGGGTAGTACGGTGCGTCAAGCTCCTCAACCTGCTCCTCGGGAAGGTTCACGATGACGACCTTGAGCGGTCGCAACACCGCCATCACCCGGGGGACGCGTTGGTTGAGATCGTCTCGGATGCAGTACTCCAGCTTCTCGATGTCGACGCGGCTATCGACCTTGGCAACACCGATGAGATCGGCAAATCGGCGAATGGCCTCAGGGGTCACACCACGCCGCCGCAGTCCCGCGATCGTCGGCAGCCGGGGATCGTCCCATCCGGAGACGTGGCCCTTCTGCACCAACTCGACGAGCTTTCGCTTGCTGAGCACCGTGTACTGCAAGTTCAACCGCGCGAACTCGATCTGCTGCGGGTGACAGTCGACTTGCGTTTCGTCTAACACCCAGTCGTAGAGTTCGCGATTGTCCTTGAACTCGAGCGTACACAGCGAGTGTGTGATTCCCTCGATGGAATCCGAGAGGCAGTGCGTGAAGTCGTACAGCGGGTAGATGCACCACTCGTCCCCGCGGCGATAGTGGCTGGCGTGGCGGATGCGATAGAGGACGGGATCCCGCATGAGCATGTTGGGATGTGCCATGTCGATCTTCGCCCGGAGCACGTGGGACCCATCGGGGAATTCCCCGTCACGCATGCGGGCGAAGAGATCGCAGTTTTCCTCAACGGAACGTTGTCGATACGGACTCTCCCGCCCCGGCTCTGTCACCGTGCCCCGAAACTCCCGAATCTCCTCGTCTGTCGAACTGTCGACGTAGGCCTTTCCTCGCTCGATGAGGATGACCGCGTAGTCGTAGAGCCTTTCGAAATAGTCAGAGGCAAAATACAAACGGTCGTCCCAGTCGAAGCCGAGCCATCGCACGTCTTGCTGGATTGCTTCAACGTATCGCATGTCCTCGGTGAGGGGATTGGTGTCGTCGAACCGGAGGTTGCAGGCGCCTGCAAACTCGGCCGCCACCCCGTAGTTCAGGCAGATGGATTTCGCATGTCCGATGTGCAGGAAGCCGTTCGGCTCCGGCGGAAACCGGGTGACCACCAGCCCACCGTGCTTACCGGTCCGCACGTCCTCCGTGATAATGGATCGGATGAAATCGAGCCCTTGTGACCGCGCATTCGGCTCGCGGGAACCAAGGTCCTCAAGTTCGGTCTTGCGAGGGTTCATGGTGTGACCATCCTGATGCCGCGCAGCGCTTCTGGCCCGTAAACGTTCGGCCCAATACGTCCGGTGCTTCCTCGGTGTGCCACCGACCCGAACGCTGAGTGAAAACTAGTAGCCCTGGCAAGCGCCCTGGCTCGGTTGACCCGTCCTCGGGCGCGCCATACGTTACTTTCCGAAAATGGTTCGGCGCTGCGGCGGCCAGATCCGCCCATTCACCATCCGCCGAACCAACGGTTTGGAGAGGTGGCCGAGTGGCTGAAGGCGGCGGTTTGCTAAACCGTTATAGGGTTAATAGCCCTATCGGGGGTTCGAATCCCCCCCTCTCCGTACGCGGCTAACGCCGCGTTGACTTCCTGCATTTCTTCGCCTCGCGCGGCCTCGAATCAATCGCTCCCCTGCACCCTCGCTGGCAGACATCGGGACGCGTCCGCCCGCCCGCCGGGGTCGCTCAGCCCTAGCGTGCGGTTTGTTTAGGTCCGGCGGCTAGCGATGCGGGTGTTATTAGTGATGGACAGGCCAAAACAGGGACGGTGGCTTCGAAGCAGGTGGCGGTCATGAACCCACTCAGGTGGGACGTTGGTGGCGGGCTCGTCTTGTGATTGGGTCGCCACCGGTCTGGAACTCCTCGGGCAACATTCTCATCCGTCTGGCCGACCAATTCGACGCTAGCCCTGAGACGGTCCAGCCGGGCGACGATGGTGATGCTGCCCCAGGGGTCTCCCGAGCTACGAGCTAGCGTCAACCGCGATGCGTTCGCGAAACTCTCACTCTTCCTGAGATGTTCCCTGCTCTACCAGGTTGTTTCCAACTTGGTCTGAACCTCTCGGACACCAGGGATCTGCTGCACCAACTTCCTGACATCATCCGCATCGCTGAGAGAGCGCACGTTCGCCCTGATCGAAACGACACCGTCCTTGGCTTCGACTTCGATCCTGTCGTCTGAGATACCACTATCAACACCAATTACGGCTCGAATCTCGGTCGTGAGGGCCAGATCGTCCATGATCCTTTGAGATTCTGGCGTCGTCTGGAAACACCGGTTGGCCGTCTGAGCAGCGATGGCGCACGCTTCCGGAATCGAGATGTGTTCCAGGTTGACTACAAGATCAAAGCCCGTGGGATCGTTTGCGTCAACACCGTGAAGCCACATCATCCAGTTGGCTCGTCTCCGATCCAACTCCTCTAGGCCACGTATTGCCTCCTCTCTGGTGAGGTTACCTTCCTTCACCTCATCACTGATACGGGACTCCCTATCCGCCACGACCTTGAGTCTGAGGTGGTGAGGGACTCCTCTAAGCAACAAGTGCCCTGCCTGTCCGTGGTATACCACGTTGTCATTCTGAGCTGCTCTCGCCAGGGCTGCCTGCACACAATAGATGTACTGCAGCTTTCTACGGCCTCGACCCTCCAGGAATCCTGGCTTCTGTTCGAGCGCGGACGTTATCTCTTCCTCCGACGCATTGACTCTCTTGGCAACGCCGGTTATCAGCTCCTGGCGGGATAGGAGACGATAGCGCAGTTCTCTGCTGAGGGATTCGGCAAGGGTTTTGCCGCCGCTGTCTGTCCCCCTGAAGATGGTTATGATCGCCATTGCAGTCCTCCTTTTCCCTTGGCTGCCAAGGCTCTTCGCATGCGTTCCTAGACCCGCGCTACCACGGATCGGCGGTGCATACCTAACCTAGTTACGAATACGCGGAACCGCTCGGCGGAGTCTCACCCCCCTGTCTCGTGCGGGGGTAATGTTGTTGGGGCGAAGAGCTGGTTTTGTGAGTGACTTGCGCGGCAAACAGCGCGATCCTATCGTGGAACTGTCCACAGTATCCGGCCACCGTGGCATCGGAAACGGACGAGAGGAGACGGGCAAACACTGGCAATCGCTTTGGAGAACACGCACTTGTGCGTGTGGCCGAGTGGCTGAAGGCGGCGGTTTGCTACACCGTTATAGGGTTAGTAGCCCTATCGGGGTTTCGCATCCCCCCCTCTCCGTACACTCCCCGTTGCGATGACTCACCCACGCGTCCGTTTCGCACCATCCCCCACGGGCTATCTGCACGTAGGGGGTGCTCGCACTGCCCTGTTCAACTGGCTGCACGCTCGTCATGAGGGCGGAACGTTCCTCCTGCGCGTCGAGGATACCGACAAGGAGCGCTCCTCCGAGGAACACGTCCGAGTGATCCTCGACGGTCTCGAATGGCTTGGGCTCGACTGGGACGAAGACGTCAGGTTTCAGAGCGCTTCCGTCGAGCAACACCAGGCGCTCGCCCAACAGCTGGTCGACCAGGAGACCGCCTACGAGCACGATGGGGCCATCAGGTTTCGCATGCCGAAAGTCGAGCTCGCTTGGCAGGACGAGGTCTACGGGCCCATCAGCTTCCACGGCCGCGACCTGGTGGACTGGGTCATCCTCCGCTCTGACGGATCCCCCACCTACAACTTCAGTGTGGTGGCGGACGACATTGAAATGGGGATTACGCTCGTGATGCGGGGCGACGATCACATTTCAAACACCCCCAAGCAGATCGCCCTCTACCACGCGCTGGGCCACGAGCCACCGCGCTTTGCCCACGTTCCCATGATCCACGGGACTGACGGCAAGAAACTCTCGAAGCGCCACGGTGCGACTGCCGTGGGCGACTATCGTTCGATAGGCATCCTGTCGAGCGCCATGCGCAACTTTCTGGCGCTCCTCGGCTGGAACCCCGGCGGTGACCGGGAGCTCTTCTTCGAGATCCAGGCGCTGGTCGACGCCTTCACGCTCGATCGGGTACAGAAGAAGAGCGCGATCTTCGACCCCACGAAGCTCGAGTGGTTGAACGGTCAGCACATGAGCAACACGTCACCAGACCATCTCCTTCCCCTCGTGATTCCTGCATTGGCCGCGAAAGGGTTGGATATTGAGGCTGTGGGCCGTGACCGGCTTCGGGAGGTGGCGGCGGTGGTGCGGGAGCGATCGCGGACCACCGTGTTCATGGGGGAGCAGATGGCGGTACGGCTCGACCGTCGCTTCGTACAGCGAGATGCGAAGGCGCAGAAAACCATCGAGAAGAACCCTAAAGAGTTCTGTAAGGCGCTGGCTGCAGTGAGCGACCGGCTGACGGGCCTAGTGGCTTCGGCCTGGGAACCGAGCCGGTTAGAAAGCGAACTCCGCCGACTGGCCGAGGAGTTGAGCGTCGGAGCTGGGAAGGTCTTTCAACCGATCCGCATCGCGCTCACGGGAACGACAGTTTCCGAGCCCGTGAACGTGCTGCTGTCACTCATCGGGAAGGAAGAGAGTCTCGCGAGGATGAAGGCCGCGGAGGAGTGGGCGAAGGACGGCGGTGGGGGGCAGTGAGGAGTAAGGAGTGAGGAGCGCGGAGGCCGCTTCGCTCCCCGGGGCGGTCACGGCACAACCGTATCCCTCGCCGCCTCCTGCCGGGCACGCTCAGCCTCCCGTTCCTCTTGCTTCCGCTTCCGCACCTCGTTCACATAGTGCCGGAAATCCTCGGCGTTCTCCGCCGCGCGAGCGGCCCGGATGATGTCCGCCCGAATCCGCTGCAGCTCCTGCTCCCGTTTGACTTCGTAGTAGTTCCCCTGCGGGAACGGAAGCAACGCCAAGAGCGCCGTCGGGAGTTTGATATCTCCGAGATAGATCCACTTGGAATCGACACCCCAGGTCTCCCCGTCGATCTCGGAAGTCCACGCTGGCATCTGCGGCGGGGCGAAACTGTCCCGCGGCATGCTGTCGATAAAGGCGACGATCCTATCGCGGAGCGCACTGTCCACCCGTGCCACATGCGCCGCCACGCTGGGCGAGGGGCCCACGACCCCGAGCTCGGCCTCCAAGGGACGCACCCACACGCGCCCTTCGGCATAGGCGGGTCCAATCGTCCGCGCGGTCCCGATCACCATGGCGCTGTCGGGCACCGGCGGAATGCCGACGGGTACCTCAGTGGGCGCGACGATGGTGGCCACCCGCGTCGTATCGCGGCGCTGGATCGCGCGCACCCGCGGCACCGGTACGACCGGTGTGGAGGCGGACGGCGCCGACGTCGCACCCCGAGGTAATACGAACTCCCGCTGCTCGGCAGGATCGATGGGTGCGAGCTGAATCAACGTCGCGCGCGTGCGCTCGAAATAGGTCCGTCCTGTCCCCAACCCTATGAACCCCAAAAGAGCGACCGCGTGCACTACGATGCTCACGACGGTCCACCACGGCTTGGGCCGTTCGGGAGGTGGGAGCAGGAGTCTAAGGTCGCGCACCGACTCCCCCCAGATCCTCGAGAACGCGCCCGGTCCGGACCCCGGCCTCACGCAGCCGCTCCGGTCTCACCGTGAGCGCCACCCGGAAATACCCCTCACCGGCAGCTCCAAACGCAGAACCCGGCACGACAACGACGCCTTCTCGCTCCAGCAGCGCGCGGCCAAACGCCGCAGAACTCCAACCACCGGGTACCGGAACCCAGACATACATCGTGGCCTGGGGCGGATCGACGCTGATTTGGGCCCGTCGCAATGCCATGACACAAGCGTCGCGCCGCTCGGCGATCATGCGGCGAATTGGCGAAATCAGCTCGTCCGCCGCATCGAGCACACGGGCGCCTGCATACTGCACGGCCAAAAAGGGTCCGGTATCCACGTAGTCTTTTACCCGCGAGAGGGCCCGAATGAGTCCTTCCCCTCCCACGGCCCAACCCAGACGCCATCCGGTCATGCCAAAGCTCTTGGATAACGAGTGGAACTCGAGGGCAACCTCGCGGGCGCCCTCGATCTCCAGAATGCTCGGCGCCACATAGCCGTCAAAGGTCAGCTCGCAATACGGATTGTCGTACGCGATGACGATGTCGCGTTGACGACACAGAGTAACGACATCTTCGAGATACCCCCGCGGGGCCA
>JBDHFY010000154.1:0-10692 GCA_039590195.1 Gemmatimonadota bacterium
CTTACGCGGCTGAAGCCGCTGAATCGACGCGGGGTGGAGCAGTCTGGTAGCTCGCCGGGCTCATAACCCGGAGGTCGCGGGTTCAAATCCCGCCCCCGCTACTCAAAGCCGCCGTGCCCACAGGGCGCGGCGGTTTCTTCTTTGGACTGGCGAGTAGCACAACTCATTGTTTCACAATCAGTTAGAGGATGTGACCGGCACGGCGGCTGGCAGTTTTATCTTGTTAGAGCCGGGAAAAGAGCTTTCAAGTCGGGCCGTCCACCTACTTCGAGTCAGGAGGCGTCACCCAATGCTTTCCAACTGTCAATCAAACGCCTCCTCGAATGGCGCGGCGGGGCGGCGGACGTCATGAGCGGGGGTCCGATGGTGGGAAAGCGAATCGTGGTCACCCGTCCCCGGGGGCAGGCGAGTGCACTGGGGGAGGCGCTCACCGCCCACGGCGCCGAGCCGGTCTATTTCCCTACGATCCGAATCGTTCCCATCGAGGAAAACCCCCGTCTCGATGACGCCATATCGAAGTTGAACCAGTTCGACTGGATCGTGTTCACCAGCGTGAACGGCGTTGCGGTCTTTTTCGACCGGCTCGAGCGTCGCGGGGGTACCACGACCGCCCTCAGCGGCCTCCGGGTCGCCGCAATCGGCCCGGCCACGGCCGATGCACTCCGCCGCCGTGCGGTAGAGCCGGCAATGGTCCCCGACGAATACGTGGCCGAGAGCATCGTCCAGGGCCTTGGCGAGGTGAAGGGCGTTCGCTTCCTACTGCCTCGGGCCGCCAAGGCTCGGGAGGCCCTCGTCGCCGAACTCGAGGGCCGTGGGGCGCACGTCGAAGAAGTCCCCGTCTATGACACCCAAGCGGCACCCATCGACCAGCAGGCTCTCACGGAGATCCGGCGCGGTGTGGATGCCGTGACGTTCACCAGCTCCTCCACCGTGGAGCACTTTGTTGGCCTGCTCCCCGATGAAGCCCGCCCGATTCTCGCAGACACTCTGGTGGCGTGCATCGGCCCCATCACCGCCCGAACGGCCAGGCAGCTGGGACTCCGAGTCGATCTGGTCGCCGAGGAATACACGGCGGACGGATTAGCGCGGGTGCTGGCCAGCCACTTCGCGACCGCATCGCCAACCTAACGGATCCCCGTAGGTTTCCCACAACAAGCGGCCCTACTGTGCGGGGACCCGGGCGCTGGCCTTTGGCACCGAGGCGGCCAAACCAAGTATGTTATCACACCTCGATTCACTCGAACCCCGGAGTCCACCACCATGCCAGACCTGCGTCCGCCGGTCCTCGGCCATTTTGCGTTCATCCGGTTCACGGACCGCTACTGGACGCTGACGTCCGACGACCGCGCGGCCTTCCATCAGGACTGGCTCACCGGGCTGCGGGCAGGAGCGAACACAAAGGTGTATCAGGTGTTTCCGGCAGATACATCGGCCGACGTGCTGGTGTGGAGTTCGACCGAGGCGGGTGGAAACAACGACGCCGCCGAGTTCTTCAAGCGGTTCACGAAGGCCACAACACCGTACCGCAGTCTCGCAGAGGCTACGACGATCCTGTGGGGGATGACCCGCCCCTCGCAGTACTCCAAGGCGCGCTCGAAGCAGGAAATCGACCCCATGAGTGACGAGCGCAGGCGATACCTCATCATCTACCCATTCGTCAAAACGACAGATTGGTACCTCATGGGACAGGAGTCCCGCCAGGGGATGATGAACGAGCACATCCGGATCGGAAAGGAATACACGCAGATCACCCAGCTGCTTCTGTATTCGGCGGGCCTGCAGAACCAGGAGTTCGTGGTCGTGTACGAGACCGACGAACTCGCGCTGTTCTCCAGCCTGGTGAACGATCTTCGGGCCACCGAGGGCAGGCGTTACACGGAGCGGGATACTCCGCTCCACACGGCGATGTACGCCCCCGCGGAGGAGGTGCTTGCTCTCTTTCGGTGAGCGGGTTTCGCTCGTGCGAGCATCTGTCGAGCGCCGCCGTCTCGAAACGCCGAGGAGCAACGGAGTGGAGTGAATCGCCATGACAACGGGGAATAAGAATAAATGAATACGAACCGTTCTCAGGAACTGTTCAAGGAGGCCCTGAGCCTGTTGCCTGGCGGGGTAGACTCGCCGGTCAGGGCGTTCAAGGCGGTGGGTGGCCATCCGCTGTTCATCGACCGCGCGGAGGGCGCCTACGTCTACGATGTGGACGGCAATCGATTCCTGGACTACGTCCTGTCATGGGGTCCGCTCATCCTGGGCCACGCGGCACCGGTCGTCGTCGAGGCCCTCTCAGAGGCGATCAGCAAGGGCACGAGCTACGGCGCCCCTAGCCCACTGGAGGTCGGACTCGCCCGGATCGTGCGGGAACTCGTCCCGAGCATCGAAATGGTCCGATTCGTGAACTCCGGCACTGAAGCCACCATGAGTGCTCTGAGACTCGCCCGAGCGCATACCGAGCGAGAAAAGGTCATCAAGTTCGAGGGCTGTTATCACGGACACGTTGACGCCCTCCTCGCCAAGGCAGGGTCCGGAGTGGCCACGCTGGGCCTTCCCGACTCCCCGGGCGTTCCGGCCTCCACGGCGGGACAGACGGTCGTGGTTCCGTACAACGATTTGGGAGCGGTGGAGCGGCAGTTCGAGAAGTTTCCCGACGAGATCGCTGTGGTCATCGTGGAGCCGGTGGCCGGTAACATGGGGGTCGTACCCCCGGCGGAGAAGTTCCTCCAAGGCTTGCGGGAGGTCACACGGACGAACGGCGCGTTGTTGATCTTCGACGAGGTCATGACCGGGTTCCGGGCACATCTGAGGGGCGCTCAGACGCTCTACAAGGTGAAGCCGGATCTCACCACCCTCGGCAAGGTGATAGGCGGAGGCCTCCCGGTGGGAGCGTACGGCGGATCACAAGAACTCATGGAGATGATGGCGCCAGCCGGTCCGGTCTACCAAGCTGGCACGCTTTCAGGCAACCCCCTGGCCATGGCTGCCGGCATTGCGACCCTCGGCGAGATTCAAAAGGCCGGCGTCTGGGAGCAACTCGAGACGGCGGCCACGCGTGCCTCCGAAGCCATCGGCGAGGCGGCGAAGAAGGCGGGCGTTCCCGTCCAACAAAACCGGGTGGGAACCATGTTCTCGACTTTTTTCACGGACGCGCCGGTGACCAACTGGGAGAGTGCGAGCCGCTCGGACACGAGCCGTTACGGAGCGTTCTTCCGCGCTATGCTCGAGAACGGCGTGTACTTGGCACCATCTCAGTTCGAGGCCGGGTTCGTCTCGACGGCACACGGCGAGGACGAACTCATCAGAACGGCAACAGCGGCGATGAGAGCGTTTGCGAAATAGGGCGGTGATGGGTTGGGCGGGGGGCCGCCTGGTGAGGGGAGTGGTGGCGGAGCACGGTCCGCCGGTCCGCCCGGTTGGTGATGGGCTGGTTGGGGGGCCCGCCGGGTGGGGTGATGCGGCGTGGGGGATACCGCCTGGGCGGGGCCACTAATAGATTTGACCCCTTGCCCCAGGTCAGAGGGGGGGGCGGGGGGGCGGGGGTCCCACCAGGGCGGTTAGCTCAGTTGGTTAGAGCGCTACGTTGACATCGTAGAGGTCACTAGTTCGAATCTAGTACCGCCCATGTCGGGCGGAATGGCGGCAAGGCGGTAAGGAGGGGCGGCGAAAGGACCTACCGCCCGACCGCCATCCCGCCTTTCCCACTTATCCGCGCCCATAGCTCAATTGGATAGAGCGTTTGGCTACGGACCAAAAGGCTGGGGGTTCGAGTCCTCCTGGGCGCATGGTTGGAGGGCGGTAGGGCGGTAGGGCGGTAAGGCGGAAAGGCGGTAGGAGGATCCCTTCGAGGCGACTCACTCTTACCGCCATACTGCCGTACCGTCGTACCGCCTGCCACGGGGCGTAGCGCAGCCCGGTTAGCGCGCCTGCTTCGGGAGCAGGAGGTCGGCGGTTCAAATCCGCCCGCCCCGACTGGGAGGGCAGTATGGCGGTAGGGAGTTAGGGCGGTAAGAGACTTACCGCCTTACCACCCCACCCTCGCGCCAGTAGCTCAGCTGGATAGAGCGTTGGCCTCCGGAGCCAAAGGTCGCAGGTTCGAATCCTGTCTGGCGCATTTTCCCCACCCACCACCTTGCCACCTGGGAGTGGGGAGTGGGGCTTGGTGCTTAGTAAGGACGAAAATCAAGAGACCCCCGGTGAGCATCCTCACTGGGGGTTTTGCTGATCGTCGATCCCCGGCAGGCACTCCTATCCGTCGAGGTACGCTTCCATGATCTCGAAGAAGTTGTCCTTCAGATAGGAGATGCTGATTCCGAAGGCCCTTTCGAAGGCCACATCGAACGGATCGCCGTCGTTCATATGCTGAAACAGGTTACGACAATCGCTATTCGTCGCCCCATGACCTCGCACACCATCCATGAGATAGGCAACAGCCAATCCAAACATCGGATAGTACGCCCCTCCTCGGCTGTAGTCTGGGAAGTCGTTCGAGCGTCGTATCTCCAGAGGATTGACGTTGGTAGGATCAGACACCCACTCGCGATATTCCTGTAACGTGGGAATCGAGAAATCCCCTCCCACCAACACCGCCTGACCCTCTCTGAACCACACGTCGAGCCAATAGGGACAGAGACTGTTCTTCGGGCAGTCAGTCAGCGTGAACTGAAAGACATGCACTAGCTCATGCTTCACAACACGACGGAAGCGAACCGGATCGCGTTCATACAGTCCGGACGGACCGCGATCGATTGCCGGAACGAGAAATCCGTTGCGGTATGCTTCTGAAGGAGCGGAAATGTGCCTGTAAGCGAAGATGTAGTAGCTGTAGCCAGGCGTGAACGCCAGATCGGCGTCACTCTCAATCTCGAATTCGTGAGAAAGCTCCGAGAACACGCCCTCCGCGATTCCGGCTAGCGCGGCTTTGGCTTCCATGCCGCTGCCGTCACTGTACACCGTGAAATGGACGCCGGCGTACGGCTCGCAGTCGTGCCGCCAGGAGCGATAGTTGTCCGTATCGGGAGCCCACTGCCCCGGTGGACACGAATGCTCCGGTGCAACCGTCTGCTCCGATCCGCAGGAAGAACAAAGTAGGAAGAGAAATGTCGATGCGTGAACAGCCAGGATGCTGCTCACAAGTGACGATCGACGTCTGGCTCTGCGCTTCATTCCGACGCCTGCCTGAAAACAGCGACGCGCCCCGCTCACTCCCGGAACTCGACCACCTGGCGCCTACTTGCCGTCCCGTCCAACGAGCCTCTCGGCACCCACACCAGGCTGCATCTGCTCTGTGGGTCATTCTTCTACCCATATAACGACGGGGGACCGCGGTTTCTGACGCAGCGATGGGGGCATGCGACTCAGCAATGTGCCTCGTCGCACGTTCCCCGTTCATCCGCCGGCTTCCGCACAATGCGGGACTACGAAGCTTTGCCCTGAGACGCGGCTATCATCTCTGCCATCGGATTGTCGTCCGCGCTCGGTCCATAGACCGAGGGGACAGGGATGTCGAGGAGACGGAGATAGACACCCAGTTGAGCGCGGTGGTGGTACCAGTGGTTGAGGGCATACAAGCGGAAACAGGCAACCCGGGGTACCGCAATGACCTTCTGATCGCCGGCCAGCAACGTCCACGTGCCGGTCGCCCGCTGGTCGTCCATGCCCATCATGATCTCCTTCGCGGTGGCGAGGCACTCGTCGAGAAGCGGGAGGAGCTCATCCGAAGATCCGGCTTCCGGAGTCCGCTCGAGCTCACTGACGTCCATGGAGTCCGTGGAGAGTATCTGGGCCCAGGTGCCGGGGATAGTCGCCACATGACGGGCAAGCTGCCCCAATGGCATCGATTTCTCATGTGGCCGCCAATCCAGCTTGTCGCCCGGCACTCGCTCGAGGGTACGGCGGGTCGCGTCGGCTTCCTGTTCGATCTCGCCGAACAAGGACTCGAGTAGCTGACTCATGACAAGATCCTCCTGACCGGGAATGGGGTTTCAAAATCCTGCGCAAACCGGTGTGCGCCAAGCGCGTTCCGGCTGACTGTCACGTTGGAGTTTCATGACCGGCCACGATTGGACGAGCCTAGGTCATCCCGTTCCGCACAGCGAACGGGAGGAAGTCGCTCGAATATTAGCCTTTGGGTTGCGCCACCTGCCAGGGCCTCAAGAGAACGCGGATCTGGATACCGTCCCCCATGCCCAAGTGGGTGCTCAGCGACGCTGCTTTCTGCAGCGCGTCTGCGGCGACGACGACGTCTCTTATACGATCCCCTCTTACGCATCGAGGTCGTCCGCCGTAGTCTAGCCCGTGCGGTCGCCTCGGGCCTTTCGACCCACTGGTGTCCGGGCTACGCTGCGGTCGCACCATCACTGAACTGGAAGGGATTCTGATGGGTATCCGCTCTACCAGAACAGGACTCGTCCTCTTCGTCGCATCCGCCTTCATCACCACCGCCGATCTGGCAGCCCAAACGCCGGAGCGGGAAGCGCTCGCGCAGGCCGTGTCGGGCCTCACGCTCCGTAGCATCGGACCGGCTGTCATGGGTGGCCGCATCGCCGACATTGCGGTTCACCCTACGAGACGTAGCACGTGGTATGTGGCCGCGGGATCCGGAGGGCTGTGGAAGACGACGAACGCCGGCATCAACTGGCAGCCAGTGTTCGACGAGCAGCCCTCCTATTCGATCGGCGCTGTGACACTCGACCCCGGTAATGCAGACGTCGCGTGGGTTGGAACCGGCGAGAATGTCAGCGGCCGGCATGTCGGCTGGGGAGACGGCGTGTATCGAAGCCGTGACGGGGGGCGTTCCTGGCACCGCGTGGGCCTCGAGCAATCGCAGCACATTGGCAAGATCCTCGTCGACCCGCGCGACGGTGACGTTGTCTTCGTCGCGGCCGAAGGCCCGCTCTGGTCTTCCGGCGGGCAGCGCGGTCTGTATAAGACGACTGACGGCGGAGAAACGTGGAATCTGGCTCTCGAGATCGACGAGAACACCGGTGTGACCGACGTGGAGTTCGATCCTTCGAACCCGGACGTGTTGTACGCAGCAGCGTATCAGCGCCGGCGTCACATCTGGTCGCTGCTCGCCGGCGGACCCGAGAGCGGGATCTACAAGTCGACAGACGCCGGCGAAAGTTGGCGCCGGATCGATGTCGGGCTCCCCCAGGGCGACATGGGGAAGATCGGGCTCGCCGTGACCCCTGCCGACCCGGACGTGGTCTACGCCACGATCGAGGCGAACGACGAGGAGCGAGGCTTCTACCGGTCTCTGGACAAGGGCGAAAGCTGGGAGCGTCGCAACTCGTACATCTCCAACGGAACCGGCCCGCATTACTACCAGGAGATCGAGGCGTCGCCACAAGATCCCGACATCGTGTATCAGATGGACGTCTTCATCCACGTGACGCGCGACGGAGGCACCACCTTCGACAACCTGGGAACGGGGCGGGAGAAGCACAGCGACAACCATGCGCTGTGGATCGACAAGGACGACGGAAGCCACCTGCTCGCAGGAACCGACGCCGGTCTCTACGAGACGTTCGACGACGGCACGACCTGGCGCCATTTCCCTAACCTGCCCGTGTCCCAGTTCTACAAGCTCGCTCTGGACAACTCCGAACCCTTCTACAACGTCTTGGGAGGTGCGCAGGACCTGGGCACGCTGTTCGGTCCCGCCCGGACCACAAATATCGAAGGTGTTCGCAACCGGGATTGGTATGTCCCCATGGGCGCCGATGGGTACGGCGTGGCCTTCGATCCCGAAGATCCGAGCACGCTGTATTTGGAAACACAGCAGGGGAACCTGTATCGCTACGACCGCCGCAGTGAGGAGGCGTTGGACATACAGCCCCAACCCGCCCCCGGCGATGCGCCGGAGCGCTGGAACTGGGACGCCCCCATCCTCATAAGTCCGCACGCGGCGAACCGGCTCTACTTCGGGTCGCAACGGCTGTGGCGCAGTGACGACCGGGGCAATTCTTGGACACCGATCAGCGGCGACCTCACGAGCAACCGCAACCGCTACGAGTTGGAGCTGATGGGGCGCGTCTGGAGTGTGGATGCACTCTATGACAACGGCGCCATGTCCAAGTACGCCACCATCACCGCTATCACGGAATCTCCCGTCACCGAGGGCGTGCTCTACGTTGGGACGGATGACGGGCTGATCCAGGCGAGTGAAGACGGCGGGGCGAACTGGAGGGTGGCCGCAAGCCTTCCCGAGGTGCCCGACCTCTCCTTCATCAACGATGTCGAAGCCTCGCAGCATGACGCCAACACGGTCTTCGCCGTGGCGGATGCGCACAAGTTCGGCGACTTCAGCCCTTATGTGTTCGAGAGTACCGACCGCGGCCGCACGTGGCGCTCGATAGCCGGTGACTTACCAGCCGGCACCATCGTCTGGGCGGTGCAACAGGATCACGAGAACCCCGCCCTCTTATTCCTCGGCACGGAGTTCGGACTCTACGTCACCCCAAACCGCGGAACGAACTGGTTCAAGCTGCCCGGCGCCCCAACGATCCCTTTTCGGGACGTCAAGCTGCAACGGCGGGATCAGGATCTGGTGGGTGCCACATTCGGGAGGGGTTTCTACGTCCTGGACGACTACTCGCCGCTGCGTGACATCGCGGCTGGTGCCCTCGCGAACGGAAGCGCAGTCTTCCCGGTGCGGGATGCCTGGTGGTACATCCCACTCGTTCCGATGCAGGCACGGGGCAAGCCCACACTCGGCAGCACCGACTACACCGCGTCCAATCCACCCTTTGGCGCGACGTTCACATACTACCTCGACGACGTGCCATTCACTGAACGCGAGGCCCGTCGGAGCGCGGAGCGGCAACTCCGCGAACGAGGCGAAGACGTGCCGTTCCCAGGTTACGACCAACTCAGGCGCGAAGCGACCGAGGGCGAACCCCGGGTGCTGCTGATGGTGCGTGACGATCGGGGTGAGCCGGTTCGCTGGGTGGAAGGTTCCGCCGAGCCGGGTCTGCATCGCGTGAGCTGGGATCTCCGCCGGCCGCCTCCGGACCCGGTGGACCTGACGACGTCCGGTTTCGTTCCACCGTGGGCCGGCCCTCCACAAGGGCCGCTCGTCCCACCCGGTCGCTACCGGGTCGAGTTGCTCCTTGTTACGAGTGCGGGGGTGCAATCGCTCGGGACCGCACAGGAATTCAACGTGAAGCCCGTGCCGACAGCACCGACGGGGACGGATTTCAACACAGTGGCCGCGTTTCAACTCGAGGCCAGTGAGCTGATGCGACGGGTGTCCGGTGCCGGTGAAGAAATCGATCGGGCGCAGGAGCGGCTACGTCACATGCGGGCGGCGCTCGTCGAAACACCGCGAGCGGACGCGGCGCTCTTCGCTCGCCTGGACCAACTCGAGGCGGCGCTGGCCGGCCTGCAGACAAGGCTCTCGGGAGATCGGACTCGCGGGCGCCTCAACGAGGCAACCGTGCCATCGATCCGCGGCCGAGTCGGCCGCGTCGTCGGGGGACACTGGGACAGCCGGCAGATGCCGACCGCGACCCATCGACGCAATCTCGAGATCGCCGAAGCCGATTTCGCCGGATTCCGTCAGGACCTCTCAGCCGTCATCGAGACCGACCTGCCGCAACTCGAGTCGGCTCTCGAGGCCGCGGGAGCGCCCTGGACGCCGGGCCGCCGACTTCCCCCGCGGTAGCCAGCGGCCGCACGGCAAAAGGGCCACGCCGCGGACCGTATCTGAAGTTGCATTTGCACGGCGTGGCGGCGGGAGCGGAGAGAAAAGCCCGCACGGCCCATAGAGTTCTCGCAGCTCCCACCGCCGCACCGCCCACACAACTTCAGCGCCGGACTGCGCGGGCCACGTGTGGACAGTCTTCGCGTTTGCACGGCGCGGCGGCGGGAGCGGAGAGAACAGCGGGGCGCGAACCTCGTGACACTCAATGGGTTGAAAAGCTCGCACGGCCCATAGCGTTCTCGCAGCTCCCATCGCCGCGCTGCCGACACAACTTCAGAAACGGTCCACGAGGGCCACGGGCGCCCGGGTGTTGGCAGACGAACGCGGATGCGCTCGGACACAGGGAGTAGCCGGTTCGGTGAAACCCTGCATGTCACCACTAGCTACCCCAACAGCAAGAACAGTACGTGCCCGAAAATGCCCGCGCAGAGGCCGCCGGCGAAGTGCGTGGCAATGGCCACACTGGTCAGATCCCGCTCCTTGATACCGTCCATCATACCCACGTGGGTGCTCAGGAAACCGGCATTGCAGATACCGATGGCGGTGAAGACGCATATCCCTTTGGCGTCGACGATACCGCTCTCCAAGAACTGGGGGACCATGGAAATTGCGGCGCCGACGGACCCCAGGGACGTGACCGGGAAGGCGATGGCCTCTGGAGTCGTGAATCCAAACAACGGCTCGATGATGAAGGACAGTTTCTCCCCGACCCAGGGAAAGAAAGCGATCCCCTCGTAGGCACCTCCGGTATACACACCTTCACTTGGTCCGTACGCCAGCATCATGACCATCGTAGTGATGATGATGACCCCGGGCATGATATCCAGCCCCGTCTTAACACCATGCGCCCCGCCGTCGAGCAGCGCCTGCAACACCCTTTGTGCAACGTTTCCCATTCGCACTTCACGATAGTGTAGTATGTCGTAGCCTTCCTCTTCCTCCGTGACAACGTCTTCGTCGCCGGCATACTTCTTCCGTCCGAAGTACCCCATGAGCCT
>JBDHFY010000155.1:0-9717 GCA_039590195.1 Gemmatimonadota bacterium
TTCCTACCGATATCGCAGCGCATGATGGCGGCGGGCAAGGAAACCGGCGCGCAGTCGATGCCGTGGTTGCTGTTTGGCTATCCGGTGTACGTCGGTCAGCGAATCGTCGTCTCGGCGATGCTGCACAACCCGACCGGCGCCGAGCACCGCGGGGTATCCCTCCGCATCAGGCTCAAGTACGTGGGTGTCGGCCGTCCGTGGCCGTTGTTTGAGGTGTACCCGTTTCAGCTCGATGTGGCGTTCCCCGCCGGCGATAAGTCTTTCGACCTGCCTCCCGGCCGCTCGTCACAATCGTACGAGGCCAGCCCGGCGATGGAGGGCCGGATGATGGTCATCGGCTCTCACCTACACGAAAATGCCACGAACATACAGTTCGAGGACGTCACCACTGGCGAGCTGATCTGGGAGGGGTTCCCGGTCGAGGACGAGGGCGAGCTGGTGGCTGTGACCATCGGTCGCCTGTACCGGAAGGGGGGCGTCAAGGTTTTCCCCGACCGCACGTACCGGGTGACGGTGTTTTACGACAATCCTACGGAGGAAGCGATTGCCGATGGGGGGATGGGAGTGGTCGCCGGCGTGTTCATGCCCTCCCGTGGCGGTGCGTGGCCGCGGGTGGACGTGGGCGATCCTCTCTACGCGTTGGACCGCCAGCATTATCTGCAGGTCGTCCGCGGCAGGTATGACATCATCAGTGAGGGCGGCGGTGTCATTGCGGAGGGTGGTGCAGGGGATGAGCATGCGGAGAGCGCACCGGCGCACGTGCATAATTAGGAGGGGCATAAGGTAGGGGCGTAGCATGCTACGCCCCTACGGGTTATGCCCCTGCAGCCCCTGCACGTGCGCCTTCCACTCTCGCCGCCATCACCCCCGCCGCCACGCCCACCACGACGCCCGTTGCCGCATCGATGCCGTAGTGCATCTGACAGTACACTGTGCCGACGATCAGCAGGACACACGGCACAGTGAACCACGCGCCGAGTGCTCGCCAGGAGCGCCAGAGCCCGAGCGTGGTGGCAACCGTCGCCGCGACATGAGATGAGGGAAACGCCGCGCCGAATGATGAGCCACTGGCGAGCAGGGTGTAAATGAGACGGGCACTCCAGACTTCCCGGACCGGGCCTGTTGGGTGGTCAAAGGCGTAATTGGGTCCCGCCACCGGATAGAGCACGAAGGTGACGTAGCAGATCACAAACGCGATGCTGGTTCCCAGCAGCACGGCTCCGGCGACGCGCCCGCCACGTCGCACGGCGACCAAAAGTGGACCGAACACCACGATCGGGTAATATCCGAAGTAGGCGAGGTGCAACAACCCGGACCAGAACACTGACGGGTACCGGCGGAGCCATGTGTAGGAGATTTGAGATTGAAAGACGGCATCTTCCCACCGCTGGATCACTTGGTCGTTCGCAAACACCGCGTCTGCAGGAAACTGCGCGTTCAGCAGCCCAATCTCGGTGTACAGCGGTAGAAACATCACCAGCGGATAGAGATTGTGAATGATCTGGCCGATTCGGTCTTCCTCTTGGAGCTTCGTGAAGAGGTAGAGGAGGACGCCGAAGAGAATATGCATGCCCACCATCCACCCGTTGGATGCGTCACGGAACGGCCCTCGGACGAGTATGACCACCGTGACGAAACCCAGATATCCGCCGAACACCCTGTCGACGGGCTTCAGAGCCATCCGGCCTCGCGATACCATCTTGCGGTGTGGTCGATACCAGGGGCGAGAGCCGTCGATGCACGCCAGCCGGTTGCGCGCTCGATGGCGTCAGGGGAGCAGGTCCAGGCCTCGGCGAGAAACTCGTTGGCTTTGTTGGCGCTGAGGATCGTGGCGCGCCGCGCCAGCTTTGCCGCCGTCCCGGTAATCCATAGTGCTACCCGGGCTGCCGGTGGGGGGATGGTGATGAATCGAGGTGCGCGGCGTTTCTCGTCGGATTCCGCCACCGCCGCGTAGACCGCAGATCCGAACTGGCGTGCCGTGTGCACGTCCCGGTGACACGCGAAGAACACCCGCTCCACCGCCTGAGTCGTCAGGCAGGCAATCAGGGCGGCGGCGAGGTCCGGTGCGTAGACGAGTGACAGTTCCTGAGAGCCGTCGCCGAAGAGCGGTACCAGACCGCGCCTCGCAAACTTGAAGAGCTTGAACACCTCCGTATCGCGCGGTCCATAGACGGCCGGCGGCCGGACGATCGTCCAGGGCAGTTGGCTCGCGCGCACCGCCTCCTCTCCCGCGAGCTTGCTCCAGCCATAATCGGTCACGGGCTGGGTGCGCACGCTCTCGCTCAGCGCCTGTCCTTTGGCGCTTGGGCCGGCGGCGGCCACGCTGCTGACGTAGATGAAGTGGCGCAGGCTGGGCGCCGCGCGGTGCGCGACACTCACCAACGTGCGTGTGGCGCTTCCGTTGACAGCGAAGAACTCGGCGCGATTTCGAGCCGCTACGAGTCCCGCCAGGTGAAAGACCGCGTCGGCGCCGGTGCATCCAGCGGCAAGCGCCTGGGCGTCCTGCAGGTTCCCCTGGACGATCTCAACCGGACGGTCTGCGAAAATCCGTTTGGCATTGGTGGGATTCCTGGTGAGGCAAACGACCTCATCGCCGCGCGCCAACAGGGCGTCCACGAGGTGGGAGCCGATGAACCCCGTTCCGCCGGTGACAAAAACTTTCAAAGCGCGCGGTCGTAGAGAGCGAGCGTTTTATAGTGTTCGAATCCCATTCGAGTGAGGCCGTTGTTCATTGCCGCATTGTCATCCAGAATCCAGCCGGCCTCGGCCCAGCGATAACCGAGGGCGTAGCCTTTTTCCCAAATCCAGTGGTACATGAGCGCGTCGGCCCCGGAGCGCTGATGCTCCTTGACCAAACCCAACAGCAAGATCCGGATGCGTGTGATCTTCCGTGCCGCAAGGAGAATTCTCACGATTCCTGGGAAGAGACGCCCCGACGGGTTGGTCTTGAGCGCCACGTTCAGGTCGGGCAGGGCCACTGCAAAGCCGATGATCTGGCCTTTGCACTCCGCGAAGACGACGAGCTCCGGCACCACCACGGGCTTGAGTTCCTTGGCCAGATGGTCTATTTCGGCGTCGGTCATGGGGACGAAGCCCCAATTTTTCTCCCATGCGGAGTTGTACACCAGCTTGAGGCGGTCCACCTCCGCATCAAACTCCTTCATGTCGATTTTGCGGAGGGTGATGTTCTTGCGCTCGGCGATGAGTTTGGCGCCCCGCACGAGGCGCTCGGGAAGCTTGTCGTTCACCGTCTGGTATTGATACAGGGCCTTCGCCCTGGCGAACCCGGCTCTTTCGGCCAGCGTCGTGTAGTAGAGAGGCGTGTGTGGCGTCAGAACGGTGGGAGGGGTGTCCGCGCCATCAACGAGGAACCCGCACTCGTCATTTGTGGAAAATGAGGTGGGCCCTCGCATCACCGTGAGCTTCCGTTCTCGCAACCACGCCGCCGCGGCCTCGAAGAGCGGGTCGGCGACCCGCTCTTCGTTGATACACTCGAAGAAGCCAAAGAAACCGACACGGTCTTCGTGAAAGTCGTTGTGCGCTCGATTGTGTACCGCGGCGATCCGGCCCACGACCTCGTGCGTTCGCCCGTGAGGACGTTCGGCCAGGAAGTATTCCGCCTCCGCGTGCTGAAAGAAGGGGTTCTTCTGCCGCGACAACATCTTCTTCACGTCCATACGCAACTGGGGGACCCAGAGCGGGTCCCCTTGGAATAGTCGGTATGGAAGTTCAATGAAGCGTTTGAGGTCAGCGGCCGACTCGACCGGCCGCACCCTGAATGGTGATGTCAAATGATTCCCGCCCGCTTCCCGAGGTCTCCAAACGTCTCCAGGGCGTAGTCGATCTGCTCATCCGTGTGCGTGGCGATGAGACTCGTACGCAGACGGCAGCCATCGGGCGGCACAGCCGGGGGAACGACCGGGTTGGTGAAGACGCCTGCATCGAACAGCTTCCGCCAGAAGCCGAATGTCTCCTCCATCGAGCCGATGAGCACAGGAACAATCGGCGTCTCCGACGGCCCAATGTCGAATCCAATGCTCTTCAACCCGGCCTGCAGGCGACTCGTGTTCTTCCACAGTCGCTCGCGCCGCTCCGGCTCACTGGTCATCACATCGAGAGCCGCGAGGACGCCAGCCGTGTTGGCCGGCGGCAGCGCTGCCGAGAAGATGAGCGGTCGGCTGTTGTGCTTCAGAAAATGGATCACCGACTCCGAGCCCGCGATGAACCCTCCGATGGAGGCCAGCGACTTCGAGAACGTCCCTACAATCACGTCGACTTCATCTACCAAGCCAAAGTGCGCGGCGGTCCCGTCCCCCTTGGGACCGAGCACGCCCACGGCATGAGCGTCGTCGACGGCCAAGGCTGCGCCGTACTGGCGCGTGAGCCGCAGCAGCTCGGGCAGTTCCGCGATGTCCCCCTCCATGGAGTACACCCCATCCACCACGACCAACGTGCCCCGGTTGGAATGCTTCCGGAGGAGTCGTTCGAGCTGTTCGTAGTCAAGATGGCCGAAACGCTCCGTCTGGCCAAACGACATCTTAGCGCCGTCGACAATGGACGCATGGTCCAGCTTGTCGATGAGGACGATGTCGCCACGCCCAACCAAACAGGAAATCAATCCGAGGTTCGCCTGGTATCCGGTCGAGAAAACCAGCGCGGCTTCCTTCCCAAAGAATTCTGCAAGCCGTTGTTCGAGCATCTCGTGCAGATCGAGTGTACCGTTGAGAAAACGGCTCCCCGTGCAGCCGGACCCGTAGTGCTCCAATGCGGCCCGGGCCGCTTCGAGGACTTGCGGATGATGTGTCAGTCCGAGATAGTTGTTGGACCCCATCATGATCCGCTTTTTGCCTTCGATCAAGACGACCGTATCGTCAGACTTGCAGGTGGCCTTGAAATACGGGTAGAGCCCGGCGGCTTGGACCTCGCGGGCTTTGGTGTAGTTCTTACATTTGTCGAATAGCTGTACGTGCTGCAGCGTCTCGATTTCCACGTAACCTCGGCACCGCTAAAGTGAAATCAACACCTGAACGCGCCCGAGCATCACGCTATTCGGGCAATACGATAGTACCGTTCACCGCCCCCCGACACAAGGGTCCTCTGGGATGGTCCATCTTCTTGCTGGTGGCCATCTTAGGGCCTCCTACCGGTGGCTCGGCGCAAGTTCCGGAGGAGTCGTCACTTAAGCCGGTGGACGGGTTGCTCATCGTGGGGGCGGCCGCATTGAACTTCGCCCCTGACCTCTTCAACCTGAACCCCGGCCCTCCGGACTGCCTGCCATGCGACCCGGACAACGTGCCCTTCTTTGACCGTTGGGCGATCGCCGAGCCCCGTCAAACGTGGGATCGTATGAGCACCGCGCTGCTGCTCGGCATCACCGCCGTCACGACGTTGGATCTCGCGCGGCGAGAACCCAATCGCATCGTGCAGCTGGCTGCATTGGTGGAATCGGCTGCGGTCGCGGCGGGTCTCACGAACTTCCTCAAAGCCGCGACAGCCCGAAATCGTCCCGTTCTCTACACCGAGGCCGCCCGCGATCTGGCCGATCCCGCCGGAAGTCGGCTGTCGTGGCCCTCGGGACACACGTCGACCGCGTTCGCGTTGGCCACGAGTTACGTCCTGAACATGTCGCGAGTGGAGGAGCCTGCTCCCAAGAGTCTTCAGATCGGCGTGATGGCCGCCGCCGCTATGGTGGGTGCGTTGCGAGTGGCGGCAGCGCGCCACTTCCCATCTGACGTCGTGTCCGGTGCCGCTCTCGGGATTGGCACCGCCTTCGTGGTCCACGAGATCCGGTTCTAGTGGACTGTCGCAGAGCGCGGCACGTGCGGCTGCTAAGATCACACAGTACGCAACCTACCGACCAGGAATTCCCGAGCGTGTGTGAGAGATCAGCTCGCCGCTGGGCACCGTGCGCTCGTTCAGCGACTTATCGAGTTGAAGTAAGGAAGGCTAGGAAGCGGCGACCCATCCCGCCCAGCGGCACGGTTTTCAGCTGGCTGCGAGCTGGACGGATGAGCATCGGAGAATCCTCGAGCTTCTCGAGCGAACCCTGTAGTAGACCGGTGAAAGGTGGTCCAGCGATACTCAGTCAGCGGTTTGTGCTCTGGATCACCGCTTTGCCGGTGCGATCGTTCTATCCCGTTGGTGTGCCCAAAGTTGCAGGTGCCGAAGTCCACAGGTACCTTGGTCCGACCTCAGCCAGGTAAAAGAGAATCATGATTCGCCACATCGTCCGCTTTCCGGCGTTGGCCCTCGTCGCGTCGACGCTTCTCTCCAGCTGCGCCACGGAGCCGGTCCCGACCACGTTGGTTCCAAACCAAACTAGCCTGGAACTCGATGCGATTGGCGCAAGCGCGACCCTCTCCGTCACCGTCAACGATGAGAATGGCGAGCCGATCACGGGGCAGTCGGTCACCTGGGCTTCGAGCAATGACGGTGTGGCGACGGTGAGTAGTGCAGGACTCGTCACGGCCGTGGCTGTCGGCACCGCGGACATCACCGCCACCGCCAACGGAGCGTCCGTCACCGTGCCCGTGACGGTGACGCAGGCCCCTGCGATCTTGGCCATGGTGTCGGGCAACGACCAGACGGGGACCGCAGGTGGAATGCTCGCCAACCCCCTGGTGGCGCAGGTCAACGACCGGCTGCAAAATGCCATTCCCGGGGTTTCAGTCGACTTCGCCGTGACAGAGGGAGGGGGTTCGGTGGGGAATGCCAGCGCCACTTCGGGAGCGGACGGGCGGGTGTCCTCCACGTGGACGCTGGGGACGGTCGCCGGCAACAATGAGGCCACGGCCTCCATGGCCGGAGGAGCGGCGCCAGTGACGTTCAGCGCCACGGGCACCGCAGGTCCTGCGGCCCAGGTGTCGGTGGCGGGCGGGGACAACCAGGCGGTGCTCGTCGGCACGGCCGTAAACGTCGCTCCTGCGGTGCTTGTGGTGGATGTGAACGACAACCCGGTGGAAGGCGTTGACGTGACCTTTGCTGTCGCAACTGGTGGAGGAAACATTACCCCAGCCGGGGGGTTGGCGGTGACCGATGCCAGCGGCATTGCCTCCGTAGCAGCTTGGGTACTGGGACCCGCGGCGGGGGAGAACACCCTGACCGCGACCGTTGCGGGGACGGGGATCACGGGGAATCCCGTGACGTTTACGGCCGCCGCGGTCGCCTCGTTGTTCGACATCGAGGTACGGTTTGTCGGCGCCACGCCGCCGACCGCCCAGCAGCAGCTGGCATTCAACAACGCGGCCGCCCGTTGGGAGGAACTCGTCATCGGGGATTTGCCGGACCAGTTGCTGAACGTCAATCTGCCGGCCGGGAGTTGTCGTTCGGACGACGTGGTGATGATCAGTGAGTCCGTCGACGATCTCATAATCTTGGCGGAGTTCAAGACCATCGACGGACTCGGCAACATCGCCGGTCAGGCGTCCTGGTGCATCGTCCGTTCCCTCGGGAACGGCCTTCCCCTGTTGGGCGTGATGGAGTTCGATGTCGACGATTGGGGCACCTTCTCCGCCGCCGAGCAAGAAGCGGTTGTACTCCATGAGATGGGACACGTGTTGGGGATCGGCACGTTGTGGGATCAGTTTGGGTTCCTGCAACTTCCCTCGGATCCCCTCTTTGGTGGTACGCCCGGGAATGACACGCATTTCACGGGTCCGAAGACCATCACGGCGTTCGACGCGATCGGCAACAAGCCCTATACCGGCGGGAACAAGGTGCCTGTGGAAAACGACAATGCGACCTACTTGTCGGGGAGCTTGGATGCGCACTGGCGCGAATCGGTCTTCGATACGGAGCTCATGACGCCGGAACTGGATGGAGCCAACCCGCTGAGCGTCGTCACCGTGGCGTCACTCGAGGATCTGGGCTTCGTGGTAGACCAGGGCGGCGCAGACCCATTCGGGTTGGTGTTCCCGTTCAGGGTGGGACCGGCAGGGCGAAAGATCGTTCTCGAGAATGACGTCATGCGGCGACCGGGGTACGCCGTCGACGCCAGCGGGCGGCTGACCCGGATCCGGTGACGTCTCGACCGCCCTGCTCGTGGAGCGCGAGCTCTCGCAAGCGGTGAACAACGACAACACGGTTGCACGGGGGACTCCTGTGACACGTTATGCATCACGCTGCATCCCTTCGCTGATGGTGGCCTTGGCCGCCGCCGCGTGCGGTGGTGACGGTGGCGAACAGAGCAATGAGGAGAGCCAGGCGGTCGAGATTCCGGCGTGCACGGCGACGGACGCCCAGTTGGACGCCGGGGTGACGCTCGACGGCCGTGCCGGCGCGTACCAGCTGACGCTCGTGGCCACCGAAGGCGAACACGCGGGGCAGCGCGTCGAAGGCCGGCTCGAGCTCGTGCCCAACGACGGCACCCTGCGCCAGTTCGCCAGGCCGGGCGGGGCCGCGGATCCCGCCACCCTCGTACCCCTCCACGGCAGCACGGACATCGCCGTCGAGGAAGTGGGGGCACTGCGCCTGGGCGATCTAGGGTCCCGCGATCCCATGAGTCCGGGAGCACTTGTGTTGGAGACCCGGCGCGAGACCGAGGATGGCGAGGTCCCGTCCATCACGCTGCGCCTCGGCTCGCTGGCCAACCGCCGAGATCGGGTCCTCTTCGACGGAGGATTCACGGCTCTCTATGTTCACTCCGCCGCCGAGAGCGGGTTCACCGGCGAATGGGCGAGTGGCGCCCGGGGACGCGACGCCGAAGGCTATTTCTGCGCGTTCCGCCTTGTAGGGCGGTAGGACGGAAAGGCGGTAGGGCGGAAAGGCGGGAAGAGTGTTACCCCCTCGGAAACCAGGTATTGTCTGTGCTTGTCCGTTGGCCTTCACCTTGTCAGCATACCACCTTACCGCCCTACCGCCCTACCGCCCTACCGCCCTACCGCCGAAAGGGAACCTCAGTCCCGGAGCGGGGCTTAGTAACCGGGTGGGACTTTGTAGGATCACCGCCCGGTTCTAGCTTTCGCTGTTACCGCCATCCCCGTCGGAGGTTCGATGAGGTTCATAACGCCTGTTCGCGCCGTCGCCCTGCTCATGGCCGGTTGGTCGATCGTAGCCGTCGGCTGTGGAGACAGCGCCGGGCCCGAGACCTCGGAACCCGCTTCGATAACGCTCCTCCCCTCCGAGGTCACCTTTGATGCTATCGGAGCCCAAGAGCGACTCGACGCCACCATCCGCAACGCGCGGGGAGAAGCCCTTGACGGCGTGTCTCTCACGTTCACATCCAGCGATGACAACGTGGCCACCGTGACGCAGGCTGGCGTCGTGACATCCGTGGGCGCCGGTGATGCAGACGTCATTGCGACTGTGGAGGCGCTCAGTCGGACGGCCAAGGTGACCGTGACCCCCGTACCGGCGGTGGGGTTCAAGGTGTCCGGCGACGAACAGGAGGCGCTCGTGGCCACTGCGCTCGCCGAGCCGTTTGTGGTGCAGGTAAACGATCGCTTAGGGCATCCGATCCCCGCGGTGGTGGTGAGGTTCGAGGTGACGGGAGGTGGAGGGAGCCTGAGCGCGTTCGAAGCCACGGCGGATGCGAACGGGCAGGCATCCACGGTTCTCACGCTGGGCACCCTCGCCGGACCCGTGCACACGGTGACCGCCACCGCCGCACGTCGCTCGGTGACGGCTGTCGAGTTCACTGCCATCGGCCTCCCTGGGCCGCCAGTCGAGTTGCAGCTCGTGGCGGGAGACGGACAGCGTCAACCGGTCGAGACGACCTTG
>JBDHFY010000156.1:0-9862 GCA_039590195.1 Gemmatimonadota bacterium
TCCGGACCCGCCTCACCCACTCCCTCCCCTTCTTCGCCTGCGCGGGTTCCATGCGCCGGTGGTTTGACGGCAGGACGCTCATGGGCTACTGATACGGCAGAGCGCTCCCCGGCACTGACAAGACATGGTGCGGTAGTCCGGGAACACCGGCTGGCCTTCTCACGTTGTTCCGGACGACTCATGGAACGATACGATTTGATTGCGATCGGCGGGGGGACCGCCGGATTGGTCACCGCAGCTGGCGGCGCCACGCTGGGTCTCAAAGTGGCCCTGATCGAGCGGGAGGCACTGGGCGGTGACTGTCTCTGGACCGGGTGTGTCCCGAGCAAGGCTCTCATCGCCTCGGCGAAGCTGGCGCACCAGTTCCGTGACGCCGAGCGGCTCGGCCTGACGGGCGCCGCTCCTTCGCACGTGTTCCAGAAAGTGATGGAACGCATGCGGGCGGTGCGGGAGCGGGTCGCCCAGCACGACGACCCTGAGCGGTTCCGCAAGATGGGCGTCGACGTCGTGTTTGGGGAAGCGCGAGTCGATGAGCCGCGGGAGGTGGTGGTGGACGGTCGAAGCCTCGTGAGTCCCCGCCTGGTCATCGCGACGGGGGCAGTTCCGGCCGTGCCGCCCATTGAGGGGCTGGCCGAAGCGGGATACCTGACCCACGCCACCGCCTTCGATCAGAACGAGCTCCCCACCAGGATGGCCATCTTGGGAGGCGGTCCCATCGGTCTCGAGCTTGCCCAGGTGTACTCCCGTCTCGGCGCTCGGGTGGAGGTCGTGGAGATGCTGCCGCAGCTGCTGCCACGAGAGGATGGAGAGGGAGCACGGGTTGTGGCCGCGACGCTCGAATCGGAGGGAGTGGTCATCCGGACGGGGGCGCGTGTCGAGCGGGTCTGCCGGGTGGAGGGTGGGGGGAAGGTGGTCCACGTGGCTGTCGGCGAGGGCGAGTCGACGATGATCGCGGTGGACGAGGTCTTCGTCGCAACAGGTCGTCGGGCAAACACGGAAGGTCTCGGCCTGGAGGAAATAGGTGTCGAGCTGGATCGCGGGGCGGTCCGAGTGGACGGCACGCTTCGCTCGAGCGTCAAAGGGATCTGGGCGGCAGGCGATGTCACCGGCGGGTTGCAGTTCACCCACGTGGCAGATTACCAGGCCAAACTAGTGCTTCGCAACGCCATCTTCCCGTTTGCCGGGAAGGCGGATTACTCCGCGGTTCCGTGGGTCACGTATACGGATCCCGAGGTGGCTCGCGTGGGTCTGACAGAGGAGGAGGCGAGGGTGCGCCACGGCGACGTGACGACCCATCGCTACGATTTTGCGGATCTCGATCGGGCGATCGTCGACGGCGAAGCCACGGGGTTCGTCAAGATCGTCACGCGGCCCAGTGGAAAGATCCTGGGCGCGACGGTCGTGGCGAGCGGAGCAGGCAACCTTATCGTTCCATTGGTTCTAGCAATGCGTCGCGGGATACGCCTTCCACAACTGTCGCAGATCGTTTACCCCTACCCGACGATGGTCGAGGGGGTCAAGCGGGCGGCAGACAGCTACTATCGAGAGAAATTCGCGGGGCGCTCAGGCGCGTTCTTGAGAAAGGTGGTTCGGTGGCTGAAGTAGGACGGTTCAAGCCGTATCTCAAGCTCCTGCTACTCATGCTGATCCTCGGCTCGGCCGCCCTGATCGTTCGGGCCACACCGGTCGGAGATTACGTCTCGCGGGAGGGTATCGTGTCGGTGATCGGGACGGTGAGGGGAGCCGCCTGGGCTCCGGTGATCTTCGTGCTCGTGTACGCGACGGCGACCGCCTTGGCGTTGCCGGGCTCCGCGCTCACCATCACCGGCGGAGCGGTGTTCGGCTTTGGCTTCGGGGCATTGCTCAATTCGATCGGGGCGAACATTGGAGCGACTGCGGCGTTTGTGTTTGCCCGAGCCTTAGGCCGTGAGGGTGTGGAGCGGCTCGGAGGGAAGCGCGTCGAAGGTCTTAACCGTGCCACTGCAAAACACGGTTTCTTCGGCTTGTTGATTCTCCGACTGGTTCCGCTGGTTCCCTTCAACGCTCTGAACTTTGGCTCCGGCCTCACTGGCCTGAAGTGGAGGGATTACGCCCTCGCGACCGTGATCGGTATCCTTCCCGGAACGCTGGTGTATACGTTCTTTGCGGACGCACTCATCCAGGGATCCACGCAGGCGAGCCAGGATGCCCGCACGCGTCTGTGGATTGCAGCGGGCCTGTTCTTGTTGCTCAGCCTCATCCCGCTGGTTGCGCGGAAGCTCGGATTCAAGGTTCCTGCGCAATCGTCTTCAGAGGTTTCACCATGAAGAAACTCGTGTGGATGGCCGCCGCGGTGGGGGTGGTGACGCCGGCCGTCGCCCAGGAGATCCCCGATCACGGGACGTTCGGACGGGTGCTCGAGCAGCATCTCCAGGGATTCTTCGTCGACTATGCGGCCATCCGGGCGGATCCCCGGGATTTGGAGGACTATCTCACTCAGCAGGCGGCGACGCCTGCTAGTGTGGTCGAAGGGGCACCTCGTAACACCCAACTCGCGTTCTGGATCAACGCATACAATGCTTGTGCGCTCAAGCTGGTTGTCGATCACTATCCCATCGAGAAGCGTGGCGGCCTTGGCGCGGTGGTGAATGTCGTGCGTGGCATTCCCGCTAACTCGATTCAACAGATTCCCGACACGTGGAAGCGTGAATTCTGCGATGTGGCCGGCAAGACGCGGTCACTCGATGAGATCGAGCATGAAATCATCCGCCCCATGGGCGAGCCACGCATCCACTTCGCCGTCAACTGCGCATCGCGCTCCTGTCCAGTGCTCGCGCCAAAGCCGTACACCGGTGAGGGCTTGGATGAAGAGCTCGACGCGGCGGTTGCGAGGTTCGTGGCGGATGTGTCACAATACCGTCTGGAGCGGGGAGAGGGTGCCGTTCTGCATGTGAACAAGATCTTGGAGTGGTATGGGGATGACTTCGGGGGCGAGGAGGGTGTGTTGGCGTTTCTGATGAAGTACATCCCGGAGGCCGACGCCGAGTACATCCGGCAACACGGACCGGCCCGTCTGGCCTTCGAGGACTACGACTGGACCCTGAACGACACGGCCGTTTGGAGCGGCCGCTAGGCATTGGTTGGGGTCGGGGTAGTCGTTCCGACCCTCAATGAAGCTCGGTTCCTCCCCGGGCTCTTAGAGGATCTCCGCCAACTCAGCGTTCCCTATCACTTGATCGTGGCCGATGGCGGCTCGACCGACGAGACGGTTGCGGTCGCCGACCTGGCGGGAGCCGGTGTGCTGATGGCCCCACGAGGTCGTGCGTCGCAGATGAATGCCGGCGCGCGGGTCGTCGCCGGCAATTGGCTGTGCTTCCTCCACGCCGATGTGCGCCTTCCTCTCGAGGCCAGACGATCGCTCGAACGAACGGTGAACGACGCCGATGCCGCAGCGGCGGTGTGGCGGCTCGCGATAGACGCCCCGGGTTGGTGGTACCGGACTTTCGAGTTCGGCGCCCTGCTCCGAGACCGGATCGGTGGGCTACCGTACGGCGATCAAGGTCTGCTGGTACGCCGAGACCTCTTCGACGAGGTCGGCGGCTTTCCCGAGATTCCGGTGCTCGAGGACCTCGCCATCGTTCGTGCGCTGCGGCGCGAAACGCCTGTCCGTCACCTGCCGGCAGCGGTGCAGGTGTCATGCCGGCGCTGGCAACGCGAGGGACCCGGCAGGGCTTGGCTCCGCAACACGGTGCTCGTGACCGCCTATCTGGTGGGCATATCACCGAGCCGCCTGGCGCGCTGGTACCGACCAGAGGGGATGTGACGGAAGTCTTCCTTTTCGCCAAGGCTCCGCGATCCGGGTTTGTGAAGACGCGCTTGGCGTCCGAGGTGGGGGACGACGCCGCGGTACGGGTCTATCGGACGATTGGGTTGCGTGTGGTGCGCCAGATCGCCCCTGTGTCAAACATCACGGTGTGGTATGACCCTCCCGATGCATTATCTGACATGCGGTCGTGGCTGGGCGATTGGGCGTACCGGGAGCAGCCAAGAGGTGACCTCGGCACGCGCCTTTCCCACGCGTTTGCCACGCACTTTGCCAGACCGGACGCCGGACCGGTGATCGCCATAGGCGCGGATGCTCCCGGGGTGGATGCGGGGAGCATCTCGAGGGCCGCGGAACTTCTCAGGACCGTGGAGGTCGTCGTCGGACCCACCGAAGACGGTGGGTATTACCTGATAGGACTGGCGCATCCCTGTCCGGCGCTCTTCACGGAGATCCCGTGGGGTACCGAGAAGGTCTTCGAGACCACGAAAGTCGCTTGTGAAGCCGCTGGCCTTTCGATCACGACATTGCCCGTGCTCAGGGACGTGGATCGCGCGGAAGATCTTGTGGCACTGGGGCTTGGCCCCTTGACCGATTGAGCGGGACCGAGCATATTCGCCCGGCTTGATCTCTGGTCCAACAGTTTGAGGTGCGTCGATGGCGTGGAGAGTGCTGGCCACAGGCGGAGAAGTCTGGCATGTGCGTGCGGCGGCAGAGCGGCGCGCCAGCGAGAGTGTCTGGCAGCTCATGCTATCGTTCCGGTCTGCGGATGGGAATAGCGATCAACGTGCGTTTTGGGCCCCGTATCCGCTGGAGGCGGCATCGAAGTCTTCGCTCTTCGTGCAGGCCGACAGAATCTCCGACGACGAGCTACACAAGGTTCTGGTTCAGCACGTTGGCTGATCGTCCGGTCTGACGCGCATGATCGTCACCTCCATCAAAGACCTTCGCCGTATCGTTGACGCTGTAGAGCAACTCCACGACCAAACCGTGCATGATGCGGTGATTCGGTCTGACTGCCGTCAACTGCGTCTGGCACTCGACGACGGGCGCATCCTCCTTGTTTCCGCACTGTTGGACGACGTAGGGAAGCCACGCCTCGACGTGGACGTGCTTGGCGCCCCAGACGCAAAGGCCCAAAGCCGGAGCCAACTCGAGGTCCACTTTGATCCCGGGACGTGAAAACGGGTGATCGGTTGGCGTCGGGCTACCGCGGGGGTGCTTCCTGCACGATGGAGTGCCTGGACAGGGTTGCTGATTCCGTGCTTCCTTGGGCGGCGCGCCTTGCACTTTTGGGTGATGAAAGGATTGGACGATGGCGGCCGGGCAACGCCTCAGGTTTGCGGAGTTCAGTTTCGACCGGCTTCCGGACGACCGCTGTCGCGTTCGGGTGCTTCTCGAAAGGCCCGGAGAGAGCTACTCTGGCACGGCGGAAGGGGAAGGCTCCGCCCCGGGCGCCTTGCGATGCGCCGCCCAGGCGTCGCTGACGGCGCTGGAGCAGGCGGCCGAACCCGGTCAGTCCTTCGAATTGCTCGGCGCCAAGGCCGTCAAGGCGTTTGACGCGAGGGTGGTCATCGTGGCGATTTCGGCATACAGCGCGGGTGAAGGCATACGACTCGTCGGTTCGTATCTGACCGAGGAGAATCTGGAGCGGGGTGCCGCCATCGCCGTGCTGAACGCCACGAATCGCTATCTCACGGATCCCACGTTCACCAGATGATATCGTACGGTGGCCCCCTGCGATCAGCGCTGCTTCTTGCCGGCGCGGCACTGGCGACCGGCGCCTGCGGCGGGGCGCCGCTGGTGACTCCGGTACCGGAGGCACCTTCTTCGGAACAGGCGTTGGGAGGGGCCAGCGAAGCCACCGTATTCACCGACCAGGCGCACATCGACGAAGCGGCTGCCGATCAGGCCGTGCTCGATGCGCTCCGAGAATTCGAGTTCGGCACCCTGGCGAATGGTGGCAAGCACGTGCGCGGGTTTGTTCTGCCGCCCGACCTCGACCGGGCCGCCGATCATGAGGACGGGCCGCGACCCCGGAGCCACTCTCGGGGAGGCACGGCGAGCCTGGTGACGCCGAGTTTTGACATTGACGTCGAATCGTTCGCGGGCCACCGCCGTGTTCAATACTACGTGGATGCGTTCACGGGTATCTGGCGAGATCGCTTCACGATCTGGCTCGGCCGGCTCGAGCGGTACGAGGGGATGATTCGGACGCGCTTTCGCAGGTTTGGGCTTCCCGAGGATCTCGTCTATCTGGCGCTCATTGAGAGCGGGTATTCGAGCACCGCTGTCTCGCGCGCCCGGGCCGTGGGTATGTGGCAGTTCATCGTCTCCACGGCTCGCCTGTATGATCTTCGGGTGGATGGTTGGGTCGATGAGCGACGCGATCCGTTCAAGGCCACTGACGCCGCCGCGCGGCACCTCTTGGATCTCAAGGGGCAATTCGACTCGTGGTATCTGGCGGCAGCGGCCTACAACGGTGGAGCGACACGCGTCACTCGCGGGCTGGAGCGGCTGCAACCCGAGGATTCCCTCTCTGATCAGACGTTCTTCGCTCTGTCCGATCGAAGGTATCTTCGGCGGGAAACGCGGGACTACGTGCCAAAGCTCATCGCCGCCGCCATCATCGTTAAGGACGCCGCTTCCTTCGGTTTCGACAGCATCACGCCCTTGGCGCCCCTCGTGTTCGATGAGATCGTGGTACCCGACCAGACCGGCTTAGACGTGCTGGCGACGCTGGCCGATACCACCCCGGCGGCCATTGTGGAGCTCAATCCTCACTACTATCGCGGAGTGACCCCACCCGGCGAGCAAGCCATCGTCCGCGTGCCTCGTGGACGAGGAACGCTGGTAGCCAGACGGTACGCGGCCCTGTCGCTGTCGGAACGTGTCAACTTCCTGTCACACGTCGTGAGGCGGGGCGAGACGCTGGGCGAGATCGCGGAGCGCTACCGAGTTTCTCTGAGCTTCATACGGGCGGCCAACCCCGGAGTGCGTCCGCGGCGCCTCCGGATTGGTCAGCGACTGACCATCCCGATCAGCATCGCGGCCCGGCGCGGCGCCGTCCAGCCGCTGCCGTTGCCCCCGCTGCGCCGTCGACGAACCGTTACCACGTCACGATTGGCAACACCGTCAGACGGTGTCTACACGGTTCGGAGAGGCGATACGCTGTGGGTCGTCTCGCGGCGATACGGCGTGACAGTGAGCGATCTGCAACGTTGGAACGGCATGGCGAGCCGCGAGACTCTGCTTCACATCGGGGAACGGCTTCGCGTCACGCCGTAATCTCCGGCCCCCCAGGTGCCCCGCTGACGTGGAGGCACCGCAAAAGCCACCGATCACGGACACAACGAACTCATTGCCCGCGCCACGGCCCGAAACGCCCGTGCCGCACGGGTGTGGCACCCGCGCATCGGCGCCAGCCGTGAACAAAGTCGGCCGGCGTAGGGTGAAGCACGTGGTCTCAGTGGATGGGGTCTACTGGAAACCGGCGGTGGAGGGTTGGTATCCGGCAAGGACCGAGGACGCGTAGCCGTTGCGCGGATCGATGCCGTCCGCGAGGAGTTCTTGAACCCGCCCGGGTCCCCTGTTGTACGCGAGCAGGGCCAGTTGGAGGTTACCGTCGTAGCGCCGAAGCAGGTAATTCAGGTAGCGAAACCCGATCCCCAAGTTCGTCTCGCGGTCGAAGAGTTGCTCCACGGTCAAATCGGGTTGGTAGAGACGGGCCGTGCTGAGCAACACCTGCGCAAGCCCCAAAGCGCCGGCCGAGCTGACCGCCCGGGGGCTGAACCGGCTCTCCACGTACACCAGGCGGAAACCGAGTTCGGGATCGATGCCTTCGCGGAGCGCGATGTCGTGAATCTCGCCGGCAAGTTCTGCCGAAACGTTGTACCGGGACGAGTAGTCCATCAGTGTCCGGGCCCGGGCGAGTTCGGATCGGGTCCGCTCCAGCTCCGCTCGCGTCGAGTCGAGGGCCCGCTCGAAGCCATTCACCCACCGCAGCGTCACAGTTCCAGCATAGATGCTGCTCGGTGAGAAGAGGCCCGTGTGGCTCGAGGTTGCGCCGACAGTTGCAGCGAGCAAGATCGCTGCACTGAGAATGGCCACCCCGAGCACGGTTAATCGTTGCGTCTTGGCGAGCCGGCGCCAGAACGACGGTCGCGGGACCCACAGCGCCGCCGCCAGAGATGAACTCAACCTGGAATCAGTTTGCTTCATAGTATGATGTTTACTCTCTCCAAATAGAGGTTACGGTGCGGGGCTCCGTTTCCAATCACCCCCGCTCCCACCCGATTTCTCCAAAAGGCGAATCTCGCCGATTTCCATCGAGTGGCCTGTGGCTTTAACCATGTCGTAGACCGTCAACAGCGCGATCGCTACGGCAGTGAGCGCTTCCATCTCTACCCCTGTCCGATCCGTCGCGTTAGCGGCCGCCCGAACCAGTACGCCTGGCAAATGCGGTGCCAGCGACGCGGTCACCTCGACCTGGTCGAGGCGAACCGGGTGGCAGAGCGGAATGAGTTCAGCCGTTCTCTTGGCGCCCATGGTACCTGCCAGCTGCGCCGTGGTCAGCACGTCACCCTTCGGTCCCGAGTTGCTCTCCACCATCTCGTAGGCCTCGCGGCACATCACGATGGAGCCCTCGGCCACCGCCCGGCGCTTCGTGTGTGGCTTGGCTCCCACATCCACCATCCGAGCCTGACCCGCTGAATCCACATGGGAGAGCTTCAAACCAGGCCCTCCACTTCAGAGGCCAGTACGGCAAGGGCGACTTGAGGGTTCACGTTCCCCTGCGCCTCCGAACGGAAAGTCTCTACTCTCGTCACGGCCTTCAGGTGCCGCCTGACCTCGCGGTCTCCTCGTTGGGCGGCCTCCTTCAGATCCCGCCGCAGACGTATCGCCAGGGCGTCGAGCATGGCCGTGAAGCCGCCCCGGGCACCCCATGGAGGCTGCAGCAAGACCCGCTCCCCCCACGAATGGGGTCCGGTCCTGACGGCGTCGATGAACCGCTCGGCGGCCCGGACGGCCTCGTCTCCCGAATCCGTCTGCTCGAGGGCCCGGCCGATTCGCCCATCGGCGAGGCTGGTGACCCGGTCGATTTCGGCCTGTGATAGGGGAGGCGTCATCTCGTGCTGCGCGAAATCCCGCACCGCTTCGTCGCTGATCCGGCGGATTCGGAGTGGCACACACCTCGACCGAATCGTGGGCAGCAGCCTTTGCGGCTGCGCGGCCGTCAAGATCAGGGTCGTATCCCCCGGCGGCTCCTCCAACACCTTCAGCAGAGCGTTGGCGGCTTCTTGACTGGATTCTTGTACCACCAGGCGCTCGGCGTCGCCGAGGATGATGACCTTGCGGCGGCCCTGGAACGGCGTGACCGCTGTCCGCTGCTGGAGCAAACGCACCGACGCCAGGGCGTGGCTGGCCCGAGGGTCCGGTGGCAGGTACAGCGGCGCCTTCCTTCGTTCCTGCATCGCTTCGGCCAGGGCCTCCGCCGCCGCCTCGATCTGCTTTTGTGCGTCCCCCGACGCCTTCTTGACCACCGGCACGAACCAGTGGAGGTCAGGATGGCTCACCCTCCCCACTTGGAGGCAAGATCGGCACCGGCCACACGGCTTGCCGGGCCCCTCATCGCAGAGCAGCGCCTGGGCGGCCCAGAGTGCGAGCCGCTGTTTGCCCACTCCTTCTGGTCCCACAAAAAGGGTCACTTGTGGGAACCGGCCGGAGGCGACGGTGGCTTCCAGCCGGTCGGTCAATGCATCGTGACCGTAAATCGAGCGCAAAGTCATTGGCAGGGAATGTAATCTCCCCAAATCTCAATTGTACTGGGCAGGTGTAAGTCGCTCTTTATCAAGTACTTAGGCCACCTTCCCAGGGGCGACCGCTCGCAAAATGTGATGTATAAGTGAACACCGTGAGGGGTTACTCACTAAGCATAGATTCGAATTCATTATTCATGGGCCGGCAGCAGGGTGGCCGAGCACCGAGGATGCGGCTGCCTCGTGGTTGGCTGCCTCCGGGAGCCGACGATTCTGTGAGTTGTGAGAATGATGAGTCGTG
>JBDHFY010000157.1:0-9647 GCA_039590195.1 Gemmatimonadota bacterium
GGCGGCCGGTCGCCTCGTTCTTGGTGAGCGTCCAGAGGGAGTTCCACACGGCCGTATCGACCGGTGAAGGCATCCAGCCCACAAGGGCCAGCAGAAAGGCAAACGGCACCACCGTCCCCACCAGCCCCGTGGGGAAGAGACGTATTGTCGTGAAATCGGCGCGCGGGGCCGTGACGGCGGCAGCAGCGAATGTCGAGACGGCGAGGACGGCCAGGATGATCTTGATCGTTGTATCCAAGGCTCGATACCGCCCTGCCCATAGTAATCCGGCACAGCCGGCCAACAGCACTGCTGCCGCGGGCCACAGCGACCAGTCGAGCCGAAAGGCGAACAGCAGGAGATATGTCGTGAACAGCACCACTGCGGCTTGCGAGACGAATGCGGTGATGAGCGTGATCAGCAGGAACAACCACAGCGCCCATTGGCCGATCCGCCCGTATCCCTCGACGAGACTGTTACCGGTGGCGGCGGCATATCTCGGGCCGAATTCGAAGAAGGGATACTTGAGCACTAGCGCGAGCAGGATCACCCCGGCCAACCCGAATCCGGTAGTGGCGCCAGCTCGGGTTGACTGAACGAGGTGCGACACGCCGATGGCCGCGGCGGCCCACAGCAACCCCGGCCCGAAGCTCGCGCGGAACGAAGCGGTCGGAGCCACGGCGGCATTGTACCCTTCAACGGACGTTTCCCCTCCTGCCGAGTCGACGCGCACCGGAGTTTGGCTACCGCCCATTAGTTAGGTGTGCCTGAGGTTACGTGGGCAGAGAGCGAGGTCCCGCAGCATGCCCCGGCGTCCCTTTGTGCCCTGTGGTTCGCGCTCAGGACCTGGCATACCGAGCCGGGCAGCCGCTCACCAACGCGCGCTGCGGGACGCCGGGGTATGCTGCGCTGCACACGGGGGTTCAGATATGCGCCATTAGTTGGCAACGGTTGTGGTTGCTCGCTCGCGAATATTAGCCGCCCTTCGAGCATCTCTCCTCACTTTGCGGTCGGGCCTCGGCTCCCGTGCCAGCCGGGGAATCGGGAAGCGCTAAGATGGAGGTCAACGGGGCGACACGCCAGCGCCGCGGCGATCCACGTGTCCGCAGCGAATCCCCATCCGCCCCCACTAGCATGCCGCGCCGCCGGCCCCTAATTTCGCACCGGTCATGCCTTCCGCCGATCTCGACGTGAGCGAACTCTGATTGGTATAGATAATCTCCTCAAAGCGCCCCTAGCGCCCCTAGCGCCCCTAGCGCACCGAGCGTTTCGTGCGGGAGGCCCGCATCAACGGTTCGTGCTCGCGTTAGCCGTCCTGTTGGGCTTCGGCCTCCCGCTCGCTTCTTCCGCGGCGGCGCAAGAGACGATCCCACTCCCGCGGCTCTCCGGGCCCATCGAGCTGGACGGCCGACTGGGCGAGCCGGCGTGGCGGGAGCTGACGCCGCTTCCGATCACGGTCCACGCTCCCACCTTCCAGGCCCCCTTGAGCGAGCGGACGGAGGTGTACGTGGCGTACGACGACTCCTACCTCTACCTGGCGGGACGACTCTACGACTCCGATCCGAAGGGCGTGCGCAGCACGACGCTGTATCGCGATCAGTACAGTGGTGACGACCTCTTCTCCATCGTGCTGGACACGTACAACGACTACGAGTCGGCGGTGTGGTTCTCGACCAGCCCCTCCGGTGTCCGGTCCGACCGGTCGGTGTCGGGCGACGGCGAATCCACCGGCGGCCGTGCCATGAACAACGACTGGAACTCACACTGGGACGTGGCGACGACGTGGACCGACGAGGGCTGGTTCGCCGAGATGCGCATCCCGTTCTCGAGCCTCGGGTTCCAAGACGACAACGGGCACGTCGAGATGGGCATGATCGTGTATCGGTTCATAGCCCGGAAGAACGAGCGCCAGACCTTTCCCGCGATACCACCGAACTGGCGGTTGGCCTTCGCCAAGCCGTCCAAGGCGCAGCGAGTCTCGCTCGAAGGAGTGTTCGCGCGTAAGCCGGTCTACATGACTCCCTACGTGCTCGGCGGGGTGAACCAAGCGGCGGAGCTGAACGGCGCCGAGACGGCATACCAGCTCGACAGCGACAGGAAGAACGAGGCCGGGCTCGACGTCAAATACAACGTCACCAACAACCTCACCCTGGACGCCACGGTCAACACGGATTTCGCCCAGGTCGAGGCGGACTCACAACAAGTGAACCTGACACGGTTTTCGTTGTTCTTCCCCGAGAAACGTCAGTTCTTTCAGGAGCGGTCCAGCCTGTTCGAATTCAGCACCGGTGGGGTCAGCCGGCTGTTCCACAGCCGTCGTATCGGATTGACCGAAGACGGTGAACAGGTGCGCATCTATGGAGGGTTGAGGCTCGTCGGACGCGTCGGTGGTACCGACGTCGGGTTTCTCAACATGCAGACTGCCGACTACGACGGCTTCCCCGGGAAAAACATTGGCGTCGCTCGACTCAAGCGCCAAGTGTTCAACCGATTCTCCACCGTAGGCGCCATGGTGACCACGGTCATAGCGACAGACGGGGACTACGGCCTGAGCACCGGTGTCGACGGAATCTTCCGGGTGGTCGGCGACGAATACGTCACGGCGAAGTGGACCTCCACCTTTGAGAACGAAGATCCCGGAGACCCGGCACGTAATCTTATCGACGCGAGCCGATTCGTGGCTCGGTGGGAACGACGCAATCAAACCGGCTTCAGCTACTCAGCGGATTACATCCGGGCGGGCTCGGATTATGAGCCGCGGCTGGGCTTCGCACTCCGCAGTGATTTCACACAGGGGCAGAATAACCTGCAATACCGCTGGTTCCAGAATTCCTCATCGCCGCTTCGGACGGTCACGGTGCGCAACCGATCGTCGGTGTTCGTGCGCAATGGCGATCGGACGGTGGAGTCTGCGTCGATTTCGCCGGCGCTCGAGTTTGAGCTGAAGTCCGGACGCCGGCTGACGCTCACGATGGAAAACAGTTACGAGAGCGTGCTCGACCAATTCATCCTATCGGGTGTCACGCCTGTCGAGCCCGGGAATTACTGGTTTCACGAAGGCGAGCTGCGGTTCAGGATGTCGCGCAGTTCGTTGCTCCGCGGGGGCGCGTCGGCGCGGGCCGGGACATTTTACGATGGATGGCGCGCCGCGTTCTCGGGCGGTCCCACCATGAGTTTCTCCCGGCATCTGGAGGTAGGCAGCAACTACGAAGTCAATGTCGTGCGTTTCCCCGATCGCAACGAGTCGCTCACCTCGCATCTGGCCCGACTCAGAGTTCAGACAGGGCTGGACATCCACTTCTCCGCCACCGGGCTTTTCCAATACAGCAGTACGGCGAACCGTTTCAGCGTAAACGCCCGGTTGCGATACCACTTCCGGGAGGGAAGTGATCTGTGGCTGGTGTACAACGACGATCTCAACACGGAGAGGTTCGTCCTCGGTGGTCCTAGATTGCCGGTGGCGCAAGCGCGAACGGTGATGTTGAAGTTCACCTACACGTTCGTGCAATAGCCGAATCGGGAGGCCGCCCGAGAATCCGGATTGGTCCACGAGGAGATCTCCGGAGTCCATGTATAAAGGAAGAGTTTCCCTTCGACTTTGACTTGATATGTTACCCTATGCGGTCTTGGCGGGTCCCGTTGCATGGCTGCAACATCTTGGAGTTCTCGACTACGCGCTGCAATACGTGGTAGGTTACAGCACCCTCCCAGGGGAGCTCGGGCCGCCGAGCCTCGGCCCTCCGGCAGGGCGTTCACCAACCATCACAGGAACGACTCATGAGATCTTCCGGGATTCGCGGTGCTCTAATCACAGCACTTACTGGGTTGTTCGTTGCTTGTGGCGATGGGCCGTCTGGACCGGACAGCGAGCCTGGCGTGGAACATGCCCCCCCACTCCTTGCCAACGACGGCGCGTGTTTCCTCTCAGCATCGCCGGGCTCGTTCTCTGACCCCGATACCTGCTTCGATGGTTTCTTCGAGGGGCCGGGCAACGCCTCCGTCTCATATAGCATCGACAGCAGCGTCTACGCGATTCGTGGAACGCCCCCGGCGAATGAGCTAGGTCAAGCCGGGGCCGGCGCTGGCTCACCGACCGCGATCGTCCACTCGCAGAGCGCGCTGCAAGAGGTTCCACCGCCTCCGCTGTCCTGCCCAGGGTGCGAGTACTACACGAGTACGCTGACCGGTCCGGGGGACGGCGATCTGCGCGTCTTCTTCACCAACACTGCCACGCACCAGGCGATTCTGCGCGGCCCAAGCGGTGCGAACTTCGACCTGTACCTGTTTCGGTTTGACCATGTGGAATGGCGGTGGACTCACGTCGCGGGGCTCGGCTTGAATGGCCCCACGTCCGATGAAGAAATCCAATACGCCGGGTCGGCCGGCTACTACCTCTGGGTGATTTATTCCGCCCAGGGAAGCGGGCCGTACGAGGCTTGGATCGCCCAGACGCCTGATGGTGGGCCGTCTGAAACATTGGTGGGGGCTGGTGACATTGCCTCATGCGGTTCACTCGGCGACGAGGCCACCGCGGCGCTACTCGATCAGATTCCCGGCACGGTGTTCACCGCGGGTGACAATGCGTACCTGGATGGTAGCGCTCAGGACTTCGCCAACTGCTATGACCCGTCATGGGGGCGACATCGGGAGCGTACCTTTCCGGCACTGGGAAACCACGACTATAGGACCAACTTTGGAGCCGATTACTACGCGTACTTCGGGGATCGTGCGGGGGATCCGGGGAAGGGGTACTACTCGTACGATCTGGGTTCCTGGCACGTCATCGTACTGAACTCCAATTCTCTATCGACCTTGCTGAACCCGCTTTCCCCTCAATTCCAGGCATTGGTGATTGAGCAAGGCCAGTGGTTGGCGTCAGATCTCGCGGCGAGCACCAAGCTCTGCACCGTGGCGTATTGGCACCACGCTCGCTTCAGTTCCGGGCTCCACGGCAACGAGCCCCTGCTCGATGGCCTGTGGCGCATGCTCCATGGTGTGGGCGTCGACGTTGTCGTCGTCGGTCACGATCACATGTACGAGCGTTTCGGGCCGCAGACTGCCGACGCGCTTCCCGATCCGGGTGGCGGCATCCGCCAGTTCACTGTCGGCACGGGAGGCGTTGGCCACTACGTCTTCGGGGCGAGCCAGCCCAATAGCGAGGTGCGCAACGATACAGAGTTCGGCGTGCTGAAGCTCACGCTTTACCAGGAAAGTTATGATTGGGAGTTCGTGACCGCTCCCCTCGGAGTCAGGATGGATGCCGGCAGCGGCACCTGCCACTAGCGGACTCCGGAGACTCTTCGGTTTTGAAGCAACCGCGCAAGGACTTCCCTCGAGTCGCTGCACTGCTGTTGTGCATTGATCACCTCGTCGATCCGCCGGCCCATGTCACCGCCGGCTTCCCCTTTTGGACAGACGTTGTCTCGTGAGCGATATTGGCTTGAAGCACCAGCTCCAGTGAGCACCGGATCTCGAGCGACACTTGCCGGTGCTGGCACCACACAGACTGTACTAACGAGGAGGAGTCCCGGCCGTGAACACACCAACGAAGTCGCATGGCGAACTCGACCAAGCAGACATCGACAACCTCAAGGCCAACTTCCGGGGCGAGGTTGTTGTTCCGGGCGAACCAGCATACGAAGCGGCCCGGACCATCTGGAACGGGATGATCGACCGCCGGCCCGCGCTGGTCGCCCGCTGTCTGGGCGTCGCCGACGTTGTTGCAGGCGTGCAGTTCGCTCGGGAGCATGGTCTCGCCCTGACTATGAAGGGCGGTGGCCACAACATCTCGGGACTCTCCGTGGCCGACGGCGCCATGATGCTCGACATGTCGCTCATGCGTGGGGTGCTCGTTGATCCAGCAGCTCGCGTCGCTCGCGCACAGTGCGGCTGCCTGTTGGGCGACGTGGACCGCGAAACCCAGCTTCACGGCCTCGCCGCCGTGCTGGGGTTCGTGTCGAATACCGGCATCGCGGGCCTCACCCTGGGTGGTGGCTTCGGCTATCTCACGCGCCGGTACGGCTGGACCTGTGACAACGTGCGTTCGATCGTAGTGGTGACGGCGGACGGGCGGGTGGTGCGGGCGAGCAACGAGGAAAACGCCGACCTGTTCTGGGGCCTGAGGGGTGGCGGTGGCAACTTCGGTGTCGCGACGCAGTTCGAGTATGAGCTGTACCCCGTGGGGCCCGAGATCGTAGGTGGCGCGATCGCGTGGCGGGGGGACGACGCTCCTGAGGTTCTCGAGATGTACCGTGAGGTTGCCGCCGACGCGCCACCAGAGCTTGCCGTGGTCGCCGTGTTGCGGCTGGCACCGCCGGCACCGTGGCTTCCGAAGGAGATTCACGGTAAGCTCATCGTGGCAATCTTCGCCTGCCACACTGGGTCGCTCGACTACGGCGAGAAGCTCGTCGCTCCAATTAAGGCCTTTGGTAAACCGGTGGGGGACGTGCTGCAACGACGATCCTACGTGTCACAGCAGAGCATCCTCGATGCGACGCAGCCGAAGGGCCGGCGGTACTACTGGAAGTCAGAGTACCTGCCCACGGTCGAGCCAGATCTGCTCACCAAGTGCATCGAGCATGCCCAGCACCTGCGATCTCCCCACTCGGGGATCGTGATCTTCCCCCTCGACGGGGCGCTCAACCGTCTGGGCGACGACCACTGCCCGGCCGGCAACCGGGACGCCGCATCGGTTCTCAACATCACGTCATCGTGGGAGCAGGCCAAGGACGATGAGACAAACATCGAATGGACGCGCACCGTCTGGAGCGACCTACGCCGCTTTTCGACCGGCGGCACCTACGTGAATTTCCTGACAGAGGAAGAGGGGGACGAGCGCATACACGCGGCCTATGGCTCGCACTACGATCGTCTCGTTGAGATCAAAACGAAGTGGGACCCGGCAAACCTGTTCCGGATGAACAAGAACATCGCGCCGGCGACCGGTGGCTAGGGCTCGAGCGACATTGATGAGAAAGCAGTGATTTAGTGCTTAACCCGCTTTAGGGTGATCGGCGGGCCTCATCAGGGGTAATCCACGGCCATAATCCGCGCGCCTCCGCGGCCGTAATCCGCGGCTCCCCCTCGCGCCATCGCCCTTTGTGCCCCATTTTAGATGATGCCTGATATCACTGGCCAGCTGAAAACATCCCTCGCGGATCGCTACCGCATCGAGAGCCACCTGGGCGAAGGTGGCATGGCGACGGTGTATCTGGCGGAGGACCTGAAGCACGACCGGAAGGTCGCGCTCAAGGTGCTGCGGCCGGAGCTCGCCGCCGTCATCGGGTCCGACCGGTTCCTGACCGAGATCAAGGTCACGGCCGCTTTACAGCATCCCCACATCCTACCGCTGCACGATTCCGGCGCTGCCGACGGATTCCTGTTCTATGTCATGCCATATGTGGAGGGCGAGTCCCTCCGGGAGAAGCTCAATCGCGAGAAGCAATTCGCCATCGACGAGGCGATCGAGATCACCAAGGCCGTTGCCTCGGCGGTGGACTACGCCCATCGGCACGACGTCATTCATCGCGACATCAAGCCCGAGAACATTCTGATCCACGAAGGCCAGGCCCTCGTAGCCGACTTCGGCATCGCGCTGGCGGTGAGCCACGCGGGTGGCGAGCGGTTGACGGAAACGGGACTGTCGATTGGCACGCCGCACTACATGAGCCCGGAACAGGCGATGGGAGATCGGGAGCTCGACGCCCGCTCCGATGTCTATTCTCTGGGCGCGATGTTGTACGAGATGTTGGCCGGCGATCCGCCGTACACCGGATCCACGGCGCAGGCGATTGTCGCCAAGGTGATCACGGAGAAGGCACCGCCGGTCTCGACCCATCGCGATACCGTGCCGCCCCACGTCGTCGCCGCCACCGCCAAGGCCCTCTCCAAGCTGCCCGCCGATCGGTTCACGAGCGCTGCGCAGTTCGCCGAGGCGCTCACCAATCCGGCATTTGCGCTGCCGGCAACGGCCGCGACTGCTGTGCCTGGTACAGCGTCGTACCGCCCGTGGAACCGGTTGACCGTCTCGTTTGCAGGGCTCGCCGCCGTGTTCTTCGCGGCTGCACTTTGGGGCTGGCTACGTCCCGAGCCCCCCAAGCCAATCCTGCGGTACAGCATGGCTTTGCACCAGGATGAAGCGTTGGTAAGCAGATTCGGCGGCAATCTCGCACTGTCCCCCGACGGCTTGCGTGTGGTCTATATCGGCCCCGGGGAGGGCGCCGCGGGACTGTGGCTGCGAGAGCGCAATCAGCTGCGCGCCCGCCCCTTGCCCGGCACGCAGGGGGCCACGGCCCCAACCTTCTCTCCCGACGGCCAGCGGGTCGCCTTCATGTCGTTGAATCCCTTCTCGCTCAGGGTAGTGTCCCTGGGAGGCGAGCCCCCGGTGACGCTTGCCGAGGGGCAGCTCCAACGCGCGGGTATTTCGTGGGGGCCCGACGGCTATTTGTACGTCGGGGTCTTTGGGCCCTTGGTGCGCGTGCCCGAGACGGGAGGGCCGCCGGAACCAATCTCGGTATTGGATACCGCCCAGGGGGAGACGGCCCACAACTTCCCGCACGCGTTGCCCAACAAACGGGGAGTGTTGGTGACCGTTTTCCACACAAACAACGCGCCAACACACGACATCGCGGTGGTGGATCTGGCCACGGGGCAGCATCGGGTGCTGGTTCGGGGGGTGTACGGGCGGTATGCGTCGTCAGGACATCTGGTGTTCGTGCGACAGGACGGTGCGCTGCTGGCTGCCCCGTTCGATCAAGACGAGCTGGCGCTCACGGGCCCGGCAGTTCCGCTCCTGGAGGGAATTCGGGTTCGACAGCTGGGCGATCCCGATCTGGCCCTGAGCGAGACGGGAACCCTCGCGTACGTGGCGGGTGACGTGGCTCTAGGGGGGTCTACCGCCCTGTGGGTGGATCGAGCCGGGACCGCCCAAGTGGCCGATCCCGGCTGGACCTTCACCTTCGCCGGGAACGGGGGGCTCGCCCTCTCTCCCGACGGGACGCGTTTGGCGCTCCGGGTCCAGGAGACAACGGCAGATGTCTGGGTCAAGGAGCTGGATAGAGGTCCCCTCTCGCGGCTCACCTTCGAGGGGGATAGGAACTTCCGGCCCCAGTGGACGCCGGACGGCCGGTCGATCACGTTCCTCTCGACACGGCAAAGCGAGTCGTACGACCTGTACCGGAAACGCGCTGACGGGACCGGCTCCGCCGAGCTGCTGCTCGATTTTGAGCAGCGGGTTGTGGAGGCGCTCTGGTCGCCGGACGCGCGCTGGCTGGTGTTTCGGCTCGGCGGCGTCGGCGGAACGCTTGGGGATCGGGACATCTGGGGCCTTCGGCCCGGCCTGGATAGCGTGCCCGTGGAGCTGGTGGTGACGCCGGCGGACGAGAAGGTCGCTGCGATATCTCCAGACGGGCGGTGGCTCGCCTATGAATCCAACGAGACCGGGCGGAACGAGGTGTTCGTGCGTCCCTTCCCCAACACTGGGGATGGCAAGTGGCAGGTCTCCATCGACGGCGGGACGGCGCCCCTATGGGCCCACAGTGGTAGCGAGTTGTTCTACCTGAACGGGAACGCCGAGCTCGTCGCCGCGGAGGTGCTGGCCACGCCGACCTTCTCGCTGGGAGAGCGGCGCGCGTTGTTCTCCGCGATTCAATACTTCCAGGGCACGAACG
>JBDHFY010000158.1:0-10102 GCA_039590195.1 Gemmatimonadota bacterium
TGCCACAAAGTCGGCCCCGCACTCGCGGCCGGAAATGCCGTCATCGTCAAGCCCGCCACCGACACTCCTCTCTCTGCACTGAAGCTGACCGAGATCCTCCTAGAGGCTGGTCTCCCGGAGGAAGGTATTCAGTGCGTCATCGGGCCAGGCAGGACCGTCGGCACTCCCCTGTGCGCCGATCGACGAGTCCGGAAGATCACCTTCACCGGTAGCCGAGATGTAGGCGAGCAGATCTGCGTCACGGCCGGTCTCAAGAAAGTCACCATGGAGCTCGGGTCCAACTCTCCCCTCATCGTGATGCCCGACGCCGATCTGCAAAAGGTCGCAGCCGCGACCGCGACGACGGGATTCGCGAACGCCGGGCAGGTATGCATATCCACCCAGCGGGTGCTCGTCGACCGGAAGGTCTATGGTGACTTCCTCGACGCCCTCACACCGCGTGTCGAGGCGATCTCAACCGGGGACCCCATCGACAAATCAGTGGGCATGGGGCCCATGATCCGCGAGTCGGACGCCGTCCGTGTGAAGGAATGGATCGGAGAAGCGGTGAAGGGCGGAGCCCGACTCCTCGTGGGCGGAGATCTTGAGGGCGCCATGCACACTCCTACGGTTGTGGCCGATGTCGATCCGAAGATGCGGATCTCATGTGACGAGTTGTTCGGACCCGCCGTGGCGGTAACCGGATTCGACACCATCGAGGACGCCATCAAGCTCGCCAACGACACCAACTACGGTCTGGCCGCAGGTCTCTTCACCGACAACGTGCACTCGGCCATGGAATTCGTTCGCAAGGTCCATTCGGGAAACCTCATGATCAACTGGGGTCCGCAGTGGAGAGCGGACTTGATGCCCTACGGTGGCCTGAAGGAGAGCGGCATGGGGAAGGAAGGGCCCAAGTACGCGGTGCAGGAAATGACGGAGGCCAAAACAGTGGTATTTCACTAGTTGGGATGGGAAGAGGTTTTTTTGCCACAGAGGTCACCGAGGACACAGAGGGTTTATAGCGTCGACGGCTGCAGCGTTGGTCAGGCCAAGAAATGACCGCCCACAAAACCGCTCCGAGAGCAACGATCAGGACGCAGGGACGGGGCTTAATGGCCCCAAACCGCCTTGCCCGCGTTCTGTTCACCCGCTCTGAGCAGTCCTTCTAACCGTAGGTCAGGTCCGGCTCGAACAGGCGATTGAGAGCAAGGGTGACCAGCACGCGAATCTTGTTCTTCATCCCGACCAGCTTCAGGAGATACGCCGCTCGGTAGATCCACCACGCCATTCGGCCGGTGATCCGCACTCCCAGGATGTCCACCAGCGCCACGCCACCGCCAAGCGACACGATCTTGCCCGCGTGGTATGCATGGTACGGCTCCAGATCGCGCCCAAACGCATCGTTCTCGATGTTGGCCGCGGCGCGAATCCCCTGACTGATCGCAATCGGGGCAACCCGCGGGAAGAGGTGCCCGGTGCGGTGGTCGGCGAGGGCCGTCACATCCCCTACCGCAAAGACGTTGTCCATGCCCTCCACACGAAGGAAGTCATCGACTTTGACGGCCCCTTGATGCGTCGGCAGGCTCAGCGACGACACCCAGCCGCCGGGAGCGGTGCCGGCAGTCCAGATCAGTGTGTGCGCCGGAATGAGATCGGTTCCACCCGCGTCGTGGGTGGTGATCACGCCCCGCTCCGCGGATGCGTCGACGATGCGCGTGTTCAGCCGCACATCTATCCCCATCGCTCTCAGGCGACAGAGTCCGTCGCGGGCAAGGTTGCCATCGAAGCCGGCGAGGATACGGTCGCCGGCCCCCACGAGGACCACCCGAAGCGGTAGCGGCTCCGCATAGTATGGACAGAGGATCTTGGCGCCCAGATGGAGAATGGCGCTGGCGATCTCGACACCGGCCGGGCCGGCACCGGCCACCACAAAAGTGAGCAACCGCTGGCGCTCCGCCGCGTCCCGGCATAGCGTCGCTTCCTCCAAGGATCCGATGACGCGCCCGCGGACCGCAAGCGCGTCATTGACCGAGGTGAATGGCAGACTCGCTTGCCGCAACGACTCGCTCCCGAAATACTGAGGCTCGGCGCCGGCTGCTACGACGAGATAGTCGTAGGGGAGTTCGGTGTGTTGGGTCCGCACCACGTGCTGTTCGAGGTCCAGCCCACAGGCTGCTTCCTGCACGAACCGGAAGCCGTGCCTGCTGGCAAGCACCCGGTACGGATACGTGACGTGCTCCCGCCCGAGAACCCCCGTGGCCACCTCGGCCAAAAGGGGAGTGAAGGTGAAGTAGTTCTTGTGATCGAGCAGTGTGATTTCGGCGCCGTGCTCCCCCAGCTCGGACTGGGCAAGGTAGGTCGCAGCGTACAACCCGCCAAAACCCCCACCCACGATCACGATTCTGGGCGAACTCCGCATCATGGGCCAAAAGGCATGGGGAATCGGGGAAGCCGGTCCTGGTAAAACACCAGCATGGTGCCGATGACCGTGATGACCGCAACGAGCGTGATCCCGGCCAATTGGCTGCCAAGACACCAGAGCATCGCCGTGCGATTCTCCTGCAGGTAATTCTTCTTGCGCGAGCTCCAGTGGAGAAAGACGCCGTATACGCCGAGCATCACCGTGGCGAGCACCACCTTCACAAAGAGCCAGCCCCCGACCGGCCCGCTGAAGTGCGCCACCGTCCCAAACACGGCGTCCCGGGCGCCGGCAACCATTGACAGCGCCACCGTGATGACGCCGGCCCACGTGTTGGCACGGGCGAACCGATGGATCCGGTCTTCAAACACGCTCGTGGCCAAACCACGCAGCAGCCACGCGTACATGGCGAAGAAGGCCATCAGCAAGAACGCGATGTGCAGGTGCACGAACAGCGGGTGGAGAACTCTCATGGCACGTAGAGAAACTGTCTTGACCCGCCAGTGGTTCCCCCTCCCCATGCCTTGACTCCTCTCGCACACACATCGCACCTTCAGAGGAGCACGTATCGAAGCCGGAGTTCCGCATGACGCGCTTGCTAGGTCCCATCCTCGTCGCGGTCCTCATTGCCGTCCCTTCAGGTGTTCGCGGCCAGGACCCAGCTCGCACAGACGCCCAATTCAGAGAAGCACGCTTGGCGATGGCGCAGCACATCGCCGCGCAGGGCGTCCGGGACTCGGCAACGCTCGCCGCCATGCGGAGCGTCCCGCGGCATGAGTTTGTGCCCACGGAGCACCTGAATCGCGCCTACGGAGACCACCCGCTTCCCATCGGATACGGTCAAACGATCTCGCAGCCATACGTCGTGGCGTACATGACCGAGGTCCTCCGCCTCAGGGCGGGAATGACCGTTCTGGAGGTCGGCACCGGCTCCGGATACCAAGCAGCCGTCCTCGGCGCGATCGGCTGCCGGGTGCACACGGTGGAGATCTTCCGCATCCTCGCGGACATGGCTCGCAAGCGGTTGGAGCGACTCGGATTTGAGGGGGTGATCGTTCGGCATGGGGATGGACATCACGGATGGGTGGACGCCGCGCCATTCGACGCCATCATCGTTACCGCGGCGGCCGGATACATCCCGCCCGTCCTCGTGGAGCAGCTCAAGCACGGCGGCCGGATGGTGATCCCTGTGGGCAGCGTCTACGGAATACAGAATCTCATCCTCGTCACCAAGGATGAAGAGGGCAACGTAAACACCCGAAATCTCCTTCCCGTACGATTCGTGCCTATGCTCACCGGCCTGCGCTGAGCGCGTGAAGCACCTTCCAAGATTGCTGGCCGTCGTCTTCCTTTCGGCCGGCGCGGTCGCCTACGAGATCCTTCTCGTTCGCATCTTCGCCATCGAGCATTTCTACCATTTCGCCTATATGGCGATCGGCGTCGCGATGCTCGGCGTGGGCACGAGCGGCACGCTGCTCGCTCTGGCAGGCAATATTCGGCGGACCACGGCGGAAGCGGGATTCGCGTGGTCGGCCCTCGGAGCCGCCGCGTTCCTGATTGCGAGCCCGGCGCTGGTCCATCAGGTCTCCCTGGACGCCACGCAACTCGCGTGGGACACTAGGCAGTGGCCCCGGCTGGCGATCGTGTATTTGCTCCTGGCCGCCCCGTTCGCTGTCGGTGCGTTGGCGACGGTATTGGCCCTTACGATTGAACGGGACCGCGCGGGCCGCATCTATGGGGCAAGCTTCGTGGGGGCGGGACTGGGGGCCGCGCTGGCGGTGGGAATCCTCTGGGTCGTGGTCCCAGTTCGAGCGTTGGCGTTGCCCGCCGTTCTGGCGTCGTTTGGAGGCGTGGCGGCCTCCAGCTCACGAGCCCGGCACTTCCAAGCAATGGCGTGGCTGACCGTGGTTGGCGCCCTGGTCGTCCTGGCGCGACCCCTCTGGCGTCTCGATGTCACACCGTACAAGGGGCTTTCTCAGGTCGAAGCGTACCCAAACGCGGTACGAGTCGCGGAGCACACGAGCCCCCTCGGGTGGATCGTCGCGGTTGACGCGCCGGCTTTCCGTCACGCCCCCGGCCTTTCGTTGGCCTATCGGGGAGATTTTCCCAAACAGACGGCCCTCTTTGTCGACGGCCAGATCACAGGCGCCGTCGCCGATTGGCGAGGCGACGACCGATCGCAGACCTTGGTCGACTGGTTACCCTCGGCGGCCCCCTACGCGCTCGGGGAACGACCATGGAAGGTGCTAGTTCTCGGCGCCGGCGGAGGCACCGAGATCCAGAATGCATTGGTCCACGGTGCGACACACGTAACAGCCGTCGAGCTTCAACCCGCCGTAATCCGCCTGGCACAACAGTTGGCTCGCCAACCTTCTTCGACGGACGTCGGCGCGGATGTTCGTTGGGTCGCAGCCGACATTCGGAACTACATCGCCCAGCACGAAGAGACCTTCGATCTCATCACCATCGGACCAGGTGGAGGATTTGGAACCGCCAGCGCCGGCGTACACTCCCTCAACGAGGACTTTCTCCACACGGTAGAAGCATACGCGGGTTATCTCGAGCGGCTGAACGAGCGCGGCGTGCTCGCAATCACCCGGTGGCTCTCGACACCACTCCGCGAGAGCATCCGGGTCATCCTGACGGGGGGTGAGGCCCTGCGCCGGACGGCGCCAGAAGCCGTGTCCAACGGTTTGGTTGTCGCCCGGAGTTGGGGAACAACCACCGTGATGATCAAGCCTTCCGGATTCACCGAGGGTGAGATCGAAGCCCTGAAGGTCTGGGCGGTGGCCCGTCGGTTCGACCTCGACTGGCATCCGGGGATCGGGCAGCCGGTAGCCGGGTTCAATGCGCTCGACGAGCCGACGACGTTTCACGCGGCAGCGGCTGCGGTTTCCGGCCGGGACCAGTCGGCGACCTTCGCGGATGCGTATCCCTTCGACATCGCGCCGGTGGATGACGCTCGTCCGTACCCCCACCATTTTCTCCGACTGAAATCGCTCCCGGTATTCCTGAGGACGGGACGAGGTAACTGGCTGCCGTTTGCGGAGTGGGGTTACATAGCGCTCGCGGCCACATTGTTTCAGAGTACCGTGCTCGCCGGGCTGTTGATGCTCGTTCCGCTGGTGGTGCAATCCAAGGCAAGGCCCGGACAAGGCGTCGTGAGCCTGGTCGCATATTTCCTGATCATCGGACTCGCCTACATGGCAGCAGAGATCGCAGCCATCCAGCAGCTCTCCTTACTGCTCGGTCATCCGGTCTATGCGGTGGCTGCAGTGCTTGCAACACTGCTCATCTGTTCCGGCGCCGGCAGTGCCTGGTCCGACTGGCTCGCCATACCTGCGGGGCGACGGGCATGCATCGCCCTGGCGGTGATGCTGGCGCTCTACGGCATTGGGCTGATGGACATCGTTCACGGATTTCAATCCTCGCCGTTGATCGTGCGCGCTGTCGTGGGAGTAACCTGCCTCGCGCCACCGGCGATCATGATGGGATTGCCGTTTCCGTTCGGGCTCCGCACGCTCGCGGGGGAACGCACCGTCCGGGTGGCTTGGGCTTGGGGCGTGAACGGCTTTGCTTCGGTGGTGGCGACGCCCCTCGCTGCGCTCATCGCCCTCGAAGGCGGTTCGCCGATGCTCTTCTTGATCGCCGCAGCGTCGTACGCAGGGGCCGCGACACTGCTGCCGGGCAAGCAACCACTCCTCGCCGTTGCGCGCCCGTAGCCATCTGGAGTGCGAAGGACATGACCGACCCCGTAACTAGTGCCAGCGAAGGTGCCAGCAGATCGCACCCGCCGAGTATCGTCGAGAGCGCGCGCGATGCCGAACATCTCCGGACCGTAGTCGTCAGGGAGCACGACGCGCTCGCCGAGCTGGTTGCCGATAGAATCGCCGAGACGATCCGCCGAGAGACCGAGGCCAAGGGTCGGTGCGTTCTCGGGCTCGCGACGGGCAGCACACCGATCGGCATTTACAACGCGTTGATCAGGCGCTGCGAAGCGGGAGAGGTAGACTTCTCGCGCGTGGTCACGTTCAATCTCGACGAGTATTACCCCATGTCGCCGGACCGGCCAAACAGTTACCGGTGCTACATGTGGGAGAATCTCTTCGCCCATGTGAGCATGGACCCCAGGAACATTCACATTCCGGACGGGACCGCGGCTCGCGATGCGATGGGATCGTGCTGCCGGGCGTACGAGGATGCCATCGTGGAGGCGGGCGGCATCGACCTTCAGCTTCTGGGCATCGGCCGGAGCGGACACATCGGCTTCAACGAGCCCGGTTCGCCACAAGATTCCCGCACGCGGCTGATCTCCCTCGATTCCGTCACGCGACGCGACGCGGCCGCCGACTTCTTCGGAGAGGAAAACGTTCCCCGAGAAGCCGTCACCATGGGTGTCGCCACGATTCTCGAAGCGCGGGAGATCATCCTTCTTGCCACCGGTGAACACAAAGCGTCCATCGCGCAGCGAGCAATCGAGGGAGAGGTTTCACCGACCGTCGCCGCCACGTTCTTGCAGCGCCACCCCAACACCACCGTGTATCTCGACCTGGCCGGGGCGGCGGAACTGACGCGAATCAAGACTCCATGGGTGCTGGAGAACGTCGAGTGGTCGTCAACGATGACGGAGTGCGCCGTGGTGTGGCTTGCCGAGCACACCGGCAAGGCCATCCTGAAGCTGACGGCACGCGACTACGCAGATCATCACCTCAGCCCGCTGTTGGCGAAGTACGGCGCTCCCGGCCCTATCAACGGAGAAGTGTTCAATCGATTGAACGACAAGATCCGGGGTCGCTCCAAGCTGCCGGCAGGCAGGAGCATACTCGTGTTTTCCCCACACCCGGACGACGACGTCATCTCGATGGGCGGGATCTCGCGGAAGCTGCGGGAGAACGAGAACGCCATCGTCGTGGCGTACATGACGAGCGGCAACATCGCCGTCTTCGACCACGAGGTGCGACGCTATCTGGATTTCGCGCAGCGAGCCGCCGAAGCCATGGGGCTCGACGTCGCGAAGGTTCGTGCGGCTCGACGAAGCATCATCGACACATTGGAGCGCAAGCAGGCCGGCGATGTAGACTCAGCGATCGTCCAAGACATCAAGCGCTTCATCCGAGAATCGGAGGCTGTGTCCGCGCTGACATCCGTGGGCCTACCTTCCAGCACCGCACGATTTCTCAACATGCCGTTCTATCGAACCGGCGAGGTGCGGAAGCGTCCTGTCGGTGAGGCCGACATCGCCATTGTACACCAGCTGTTGGAGGACATCCGCCCGGACATTGTGTTTGTGGCCGGAGACCTCTCCGACCCTCACGGAACACACCGCATGTGCAAGACCGCCATCGACCAGGCCCTCGCAAGGCTGCCCGACATCGAACCGGAGGTGTGGCTGTACCGAGGAGCATGGCAGGAGTGGTCACTCACAGAGGCGGATGTGTTGGTTCCACTGTCGCAGCACGAGCTCCACAACAAGATCCTGGCAATCTTCAGGCACGAGTCGCAAAAGGACACCGCACCGTTCCCCGGCGCCATCGACGATCGTGAGTTCTGGCAGCGTGTAGAAGCGCGAAACACGGGAACGGCCGCTCTGGCTGACCGGCTTGGCCTCCCTGAGTACTTCGCCATGGAGGCTTATCGGTTACACCTGCCCCCCGAGCGGAAAGGGGAGTGAGGTGTGACCTGCCGCCTCTTGTCAGGCGCCAAATCGACGGACAACCTTAGGGGGTGAAGAATCTCCTGAGTGATGCCGAACTGCTGGCACGCCTGGTCGGCTTTGATACGACCAGCCACAACAGCAACCTGCCCATCGCCGAGTTCATCGCCGATTATCTCGATGGACCCGGCGTCGAGATCGAACTCCACTGCTCTCCCGACGGCCAAAAGGCGAACCTCATCGCGACGGTGGGGTCGCAGCGAGAAGGTCACGATACCCGACGCGGTCTCGTATTGTCCGGACACATGGACGTTGTACCCGCTGTGGAGGAGGGGTGGGAGTCGGACCCGTTCACCTTGACGAAGCGAGATGAGAGCTACGTCGGGCGCGGCTCGTGTGACATGAAGGGATTCCTCGCGCTGGCCATCAACGCCGCCAGGTCGCTCGAGCCCGACCGCCTGGCGCACCCCCTCGTCCTCATTCTGACATACGACGAGGAGGTGGGCCTCCTCGGTGCCAAACACTTCGCGGAGACCTGGCCCGACGCGGCGAGCCTTCCCAGGAACGCGATCATTGGGGAGCCGACGTCACTCGAGGTGATTCGGATGCACAAGGGATACATCCATGCGCGCATCGGACTCACAGGCAAGGCGGCGCACAGCGGGTACCCGCACTTGGGCGAGAACGCCATAGAGCCCGCAGGCCGCGTCATCATGGCCCTGTCGGAGTTGCGGGATCACCTGGAACGAGAGCGGCCGGCTCACTGTGAGCACTTTCCCGAGGTCCCATACGTGGCGCTCAACGTGGCGCAAGTGAACGGCGGCGTCGCGGTGAATGTCGTCCCGGACCGCTGCATCCTCGAGGTCGGTATGAGGTCGCTACCGGAAATGGAGAGCACAAGCCTCGTTCAGAGGATGCGCGACGCCATCGCCGGAGCCCTCGGCGAGAAACCTTTCATGTTCGAGGTCGTGAACGACAGCCCGCCCATGCTCCTGGATGAGGAAGCGGAAATCCACAAGGTGTTGTGCGCGGAGGTCTCACAACACGAATCGCTCAGCGCCTCCTACGCGACCGACGCCGGATGGTTCCAGACAATCGGGCTCGATTGCGCGATCTTCGGTCCCGGCTCCATTTCAGTCGCCCATAAGCCGAACGAATCCATGCCAATTCCCGATTTCGTTCGAGCGGCTGAACTGCTGCGCAAATCGATCCGTCACTTTTGTCTGACCACGGACTGACGACGACGCTTAGCTTACCCGGCTCGACAGATCGGAGTCGAGCCAGAGGACCCGATTCGACACATTCTACCGGCAACGCACCACAACCACGGGGGTGGGGGGGCTGGGATGATCGCTCACGCCCGACCCGAACGAGAGCATAGTGCGCGTGCGGCTCGGATCAGCCGGTTAGCCCCGTGTCCCCTTAGCCAGCCATCTGGTCGCTAAGCTCAGCAAAGCGTATTCTTTACCGTTATCCGAGCGCTGCCGGCTCGGACGCGATATGTGAAGTGACCGCGACTCAGGAGGAGGCCAATGAGACGCGAGCTTCTGCCGATGGTTCGGCGCGCGCTGGGAGATAGGACGACCGTCGCGCTGAAGATCCTGCACCCGCAGCTGGCGGTCACGGTCACTGCCGAACGGTTCCTGCGGGAGATCGGCCTCCTCTCCCGCATCGAACATCCCTACATTGCCAAGCTCCTCGACTACGGTGAAAGTGATTTTCTCGTTTACTACGTGATGGCGTACGTCGAAGGGCCGACGCTACGGGAGCACCTCACCCGCGTCAAGCGGGCCACGATACAGGATACGACACTCATCGCAGATGCCCTGCTCGACGCTCTCAGCTACGCTCACAGCCAGGGGATCGTCCACCGCGATGTGAAGCCTGAGAACATCGTCGTCTCCAGAAACGGTCCGGTGTTGGTGGATTTCGGCATCGCGCGCGCCATCGCCGAGTCGGGTACCGACCGGCTCACCCGGTCAGGAGCCGCTATCGGGACATCAACGTACATGAGCCCCGAGCAGGTCCGAGGCATTCAAGACATCGAC
>JBDHFY010000159.1:0-9542 GCA_039590195.1 Gemmatimonadota bacterium
ATATCGGTGGGATCAGCGATCGGACTCTTGAGTATCTGGGTGGAGGGATCGGCGCCGACTGCGAAACGCCCTGCTGAGATGATCTCCCCACCTCCGATCACCCACGCTTCGTATACGCCTTCGATGTTGGCGTCCAGCGGTCGAAGACCCACGAGGGAAAGCTCGAGTGGAACCTCGATGGGAACGTCGGTCGGCGTTATGCCACTGTCACTGCAACCCAGACTGAAGGCAGCACCTACCACCAGCAGCCGAGCCAGGGAGCGAGCCCAGTAGCACCTGAAACCGCCGGGCGGCCGACGGTTCACCGAACGATCGTCGCTGTCCCGCCAGGCACGAACTCGGGATGATACTCCACCTCGCGCCCCTCATTGGGTGGCCCCTGCCCGAACGGGTTGCGGTACGGTTGCATAACGAACGGCCGCTCAGCCAGGAGATCCTCCCCCCTGTCGAAGATGGGTTCGATCGTGATCACGTGCGTCCACCGGCTCGGTATCTCCTCAAACGCGGGTGGCTCATCGGCTCGTTGTCCATTCAGATCGAATGGCAGCGTGAGCCCGCAGGGGACCGGCATGCCGTGGATGTTCGACACCCAGTCGTCGCCGGGCATATCGACGTCGACAGGCATCGCGTTGACGTAATCGACCTGGCCGGAGAAGATCCCGAGTCCCGTATCGTCACGGGTGTTCACCTCGCGGAACCCGTCGGGCAGAAACTTGCCGTACGAGATCCAGCATTCGGTGGCCGTTCCGTAGTCGTACACGATCCACCCCTCATAAATCCAGCCGGCCCGGAGCGGGGTGAGTCTCAAGAAGTGACTGTTGTGCTTCGTCTGCGACGGAACGGGGGCGAACACCCAGAGGCCCGCGTCTTCGATGGATGGAAAACTCAGATCCGGATTGTTGCTCGGTGTAAACAGCGCATGATGCCCGGGGTCGGCTTCGAGGTCGTCCACCCCGGTCACTGACCGCACGATAGTCAGCGTTGCACTGCCACCGACGAACTCACCGCCGAGCAGATCGTGGATGGACGGCCGATCGTCGTTGTCGCCCGGGGGTTCAACGGTGATGCTGAACCTCGCGGGGTTCGCGATGCGGCTACGCACGGTGACGGCGTTCCCCGTGGGCACGAATCGTCCTGCAGAGAATGCCATACCATCCGGTGAGAAGGTCCAAGCCTCGTAGCTGCCCTCTGTCGAAGCGTCGAGAGCCCGCAAGCCCACGAGTTCGACACGCACAGCAATATCCCCAGGCTGCGGCTCGGCCGTTCCGTCCGCGCAGGCCAAAACGACGCTCACCAGCAGAAGAGGCCAGGTCTTCGCGATTCCAGTCACGGTTACCTCGAACACGCCGTCCCCACCGGCGCGCGCCGCGTGGCCGGTGGGGACGTTGTTACACCATACCTACCGCGCCTCAGCGCGACCCGATCATATGCTGCAAGCCGCCGAACCTTGGAGGTTGACGTTCGACAGACACTCGCTGAACGAGATCGGGATGCACGACGCCCGCTTGGAGATGCTGGCATCGATGTCATCATCGGCGAGCGGCAACAGTCCACGGAGAAACTGCACGCCGGGGAGCGTGGAACGGTCTTCCTCGTCCCACCTCCGAAGATCGTGCATGCGCCGCCCCTCCAACCAGAGAGTCAGATGGCGCTCATGGTCTAGCAGGATCCACGCCTCATCAATGTCGGCTGCCGTTGCATCGGCCAAGCCAAAGAACTGGCGAACCGCGTTGATCCCGGCCAACGCTCCGACCAGGTCGTTGTTCCGCAACGCCGCTTCCGCCTCGATCAGCCGCATCTCCGTCCCCTTCACGACGGGAATGTCGCCGCCGTTGTCGGGGTACTTTTCCTGACGCCAATACTCCGTGATCCCGTCGGATCCGGCGTCGGGGCAGTCGCCGGTGACCGGGCAGTTGTTATATGGCGCCCTCGGGTCCGGCGGGTCGAACGTCGACATGTACGTGTCGTACACCGACATCTCCTGCCGTTCGTGGGTCTCGTTATACATCTCGTTTTCTTCTCGACCCGAGTTCCCCGAGTAGATGGCTTCGACCACGAAGTCGGTGGGGACGAGCTGGGCCTCCGTCACGGCATTCGCCCAGTCGCCGAGCCCCACGTAGGCTTGAGCACGGCCGCCGTGGGCGGCCGTCAGGAGATCGTCATCGCCCGCCGCGGTGGCCTGCGTGACCGCCTGCTGTAACATGTTGAGCGCTCGCTGGAACGACTCACTGGGGGGCTTCGCCGATTCGTTCCCTCCTCCCAGCGGCGCGTCCGCACTGACCACCCCGAAACAGAACGACTCACCAACGACGCGGTTGGCCAGTCCCGCGAAGAGGTAGGCCCGCGCTACCAGCGGACTCCCATCGAAGGCGAAATCGGTAATCTCGTCTCGCATCCGCCTGATCCCGTCCTCGGCCACCCAGCGCGCACGCTGGGTGCCTTCCCAGATACCATCGACGTCTTCCGGGTTGATGATGCCAACCCGGAAGAAGTTGGTTGTGTTGTAGCTACCGCTCCCGGCCATATCATCCGTGGCGCGAGCGATGACAAACGCGGTGCCGTCGTACTCCTCGGAGAAGTCTGAAGACATTCCGGTGACAAGCGCGTTGACCGCCTCCGGCGTGTTCAAGTCCGACTCCAGGATGGCTCCCGGGTTGTCGACATCGAAACTACAGGCGGCCACGCCAACGGCTCCCACAACGAGAAGCGGGGAGAGCCGGAAGTGCCGGATCGAGCAGGAAATTCTCTGCATCATGATCAGTTCTCCCCGGTTAGAAGTCAGCGCTGAGCTTGAAGACGAAGCTCCGCGGGATCGGCATGTTGTAGTAGCTGTACCGGAATCCCACACCCGCATCGGACGAGTTGTTCTCCGGAGTGGTCGGGTCTTCCACCGCCTCGGGATCGAGACCCCGGAAGTCTGGGGCGATGAGGAAGAGGTTCTTCGCCGACGCGCTGACCGTCATGTTCTTGAAAACACCAGGCAGCCAGCTCCCCGGTAGCCGGTAGGTCGCGGTGATGTGGCGCATCCGGAACATGTTCGCCGATCGCGCCCAATCGATGAACGCCGGCGCGTTGGCGCAGAGCCCCTGTTGCAGAGCCGTCAAGTTGGCCACGTCACCAGCCCGCACGCGGTCCCGCACGCCCACGCACTCCGGCCACACGTTCCGTCGCACCGTCTGCCGCGCGGTGCCCATACTGATGAAGTTGCCGCCCTGGCCCTCACCCAGCGCATCGATGGTCAGCCGGCGCAGGATCGTGAACCGGGTGCTGAGCCCGTAGTTCCACACCGGCATGTTGGGACCCACGTACCCGCAGGCATCCGGATCGCTGTCGAACTCGGCTCGATTCTCCGGAACCGTGCACCGATCGATGGCGCCTACCCCGACGGCGTTGGGGTCCTTGAGCTTTGGGCCGAATAGTCCCGGTGCCGCAAAACCCTCACGGATCTCGACGGCCGCCGCCCCGCGGATGGGCAGGATCTCTCCATTGAGATCTTCCGCCACGCCCTTGTTGTTGGCGTAGCGAATTCCGACCTCCCAGTCGAAGTTGCGGGAAGGAATCACCACGACGTTGACGCCCATCTCATGCCCCCGGTTCTTGATCGTGCCCACGTTTAGCAGCTGTTGGGACACGAATCCCTGCGACGGAACCTGTTGCACGCCGACAAGGGCATCGAAGGTCGTTTGGTTGTAGTAGCTATACTCGAACGACGCCCGGCCACCGAAGAGCGAGCCCTCTGCGCCAAGCTCGAACTCACGGGTCTTTTCAGGCCCGAGGTTGGGATCGCCCGGGTTGGACGGCGTCACGCCCAGCTGGGCATCGTCACCCGAGACCGCGTCCCATGTGCGGGTGGCGTCGAAGGTTCCCGGGGCCCGGCCAGACCAGCCGACCGCCGCCCGCAACTTCAGCTCGTCCCACCACGCAGGCCAGAAGTCGTTGTCCGAGATGAGATACGCCGCCGAGACTTTTGGGTACGCAGCGAGGCCGAAGTCATCACCGAAGGTGGAGAAGCCGTCCCAGCGCACACCGGCGGTGATAAACAGCTGATCCTTGAACCCGATCATCTCTTGAAGGAAGAAACCCCCGGCAGCGAGATCCACGATGTTTTCCGAGGCCCGGGTCACCGCCGCGGCGTCGATATCCTTCTTCGCGCCCGGGAGACCGAAATCCTCTCCGAACGCGTTCAGACGCCTGATCTTCAACTCGAAGACCTGACCGCCCCAAGAGAAGCTCGACATCAAGGACGACCCGAAGGGCACCTCCCAGGTGCCGGCGTAGTCGAGCGTGAGGACCCGGCTCTGATGCGTGTCGTTCTCACGATCCCCGACCGGGACCCTGTAGTACCCGAACGGCCGCTCTTCGGCGTATTCCGACCGGTACCAATCCAACCCCACATTCAGCCGCTGCCTGATACGCGAGGTCGGTACCCACGAGACCTGTATCCCGGTGATGAAGTGGTCGATGAACTGATTCAGCTTCATGTCGAGGATCAAAATGTCATTGTCTTGTGGCGTGGTGCCATTCTCCCGGCGGAATACATTCAACAGGAACCCCTCGGCGTTATCTCCATCGGGAATCCAGGTAATGTCACGATGGGAGAACGAGCCGTTGTACTGGACCGTGACGTTTGCAGTGGGCTGGAACCCGAAGTTCCCGCGAAGTCCCCACTCATCGCTGCCCTGCGGCGAAATCACACCGTCCTCGCTCGACCAGCGGCCGGAGAGGAAGTAATTGGTCTCATCCGAACCACCGCGAACCGAGAGGTAGTATCGCTGCCGATGAGCGTTCCTGAGATACGTTCCGCTCGCTGGGCAGCCCAGGGGATCCGCGTCTTCCTCTAGGGTACGCTGTCCAATCGGGTTGACCGCGCAGGTATTGAGAAACTGCCCAGTGGCCGCGTAGTCCTGGGCGAGTTGGGCTAGCTCCGCGCTCCCCGCTTCCTCGGCGGTGGGAAGGAGATCGTCGCCGGGCTTGAGTCCCACGTGCCCCAGGGACGTCACGCCCTGCTCGACCGAGAACGACCACGCCGGCGCGCCCTGCGTGCCTTTCTTGGTGAAGATCTGGATGACGCCGGCACTCGCCTCGGTACCGTACAGGGTCGTTGCCGCCGCACCCTTCACGACCTCAACCCGCTCGATATCGTCGGGGTTGATGTCCAGCGCAGGATTGACCGCGTTACCGATTTCGTCGCTCTGCGGAGCGAACCCGGAGTTGAGGCGCACACCGTCGACGTAGATCAACGGGTTGTTGGTCATCATGAGCGACGTGTTGCCACGCAGCGTGATGGAGGCCCCGGTGCCGACCTGGCCGGCGTTCGCGTTGATCACGGCGCCGGTCGTCCGGCCCCGGAGAATCTCGCTGAGGTCGCTGACCGGCGCCTCAGCCAGCTCAGCCGCCGAGATCATCGAGACGGCATTGCCGATCTCCCTCCGTCGGACGGCGCCCGCCGTCCCAGTGACCACCAGCTCGTCGAGCTCGATGGCGAGCCGCCGCAGCTCGAAGTCGAGCTGAACCGGCTGGGCCGAGATGATGTTCGTGGTTCCCACCACGCCGGCGTACCCAACGGCCACGATTTGGACTCGCTGTTGGCCGATCGGGACGCCGAGGAATACGTACGCGCCGTCCACGTCCGAGCGCTGCTGGCGGGTCGTCCCTAACAACATGACCCGGGCCCCTACGAGCGCCCTGCCCGTCACCGCGTCGCGTACCGTGCCACGGAGGGAGCCCGTCTGCTGGGCACTTGCCGGGATCACCATCGCCAGCATGAGTGCGAGTGCACCCATGGGTGGCATCACCCGGCGCAACCTCTGTCGAACTATTGAGCAGCTCATATGGCACCCCTTTGGTGAGGTCCTGAAGGAGTTCCGCCTCCCTACACCATCATATGAACACGTAGACACTGGCAGCCAAAGCACCACTGCCGTGTTGTCGGCAAGAGAATTCTCGGAGAGCAGCTTGCCACGGTTGACGTAAGCAAGCCAGCTGAGTTTCTGGCCCGGATCTCACGATTATGGCGCAGGTCGCGCGTTAACCGGAACACTTACTCGGCCTTTTTCGGAACAGTTGTCGATTTTTTCGGAGGGTAAATTAATTCTGCGGCCCAGTTACTACCCTGTCAAGAATTTTTGATGAAGAGTTCCTTAGGAAGATGCATACGCGTTATCTGAAGAAGCGAGTCAACTCCACGTCATAGAAGCTGCCGTCCACGCTATCCGCCGTCGTGAGCATCTCGGGGGTCAAAATCCAAGGGACCTCGCTCACGAACGTCTGGGAGATCTGGTTGAACCGAATCGTGTCGCCGTTCTTGTTCCAGTTGCCGGCCATGTCCGCGGTGAGGTCCGTGCCACCGGCAATGGAGGCCGGCATGAACAGGGTTCCATTGACCCTCTGTCCTTCTCGCAAGAGGAGGGACAAGGTCGCACCCTCTGCTAGCGCATCGGCGTTGATTGCCCCCGAGATGACCCAGCTCGTCGCCTCATAGTCGAGGGTCGCCGGCGGTTCCGGCTCCGACGTCCCGCAGGCGATACAGGCCATAGCCGACACAGTGATCAGACAGAAGCGGGGGTTGTTCGAGCGCATGGCGAGTGCTTCCAAGACCCAGGTGCTAAGTCGCTGTCGAGCGGCAGCTCTTCAAAAGTTAACCCAGCGCCAGCAGCAGCACATCCTTGTGGCGAAGGCGGCGAACATCGAGCACAACGTGCTCCAGCCCACGCCGACGGACTCCGGGTCCCCGAAGCAGTTGCGTGCTGAGCTAGCTGTGCGGTACCCCCACCACCTGCTCCGCGGCGAGGCGATTGACCTCCTCGCGGGAGTAACCTAAGAGCTCCTCGAGAATGCCTCGAGTATGTTGGCCCAACGCGGGGGCGGGTTGCTTCACGATATCCGGGGCCACGGCAAGATGGGGTGTGGAGCGGGCAAAGGTATACGTGCCAACCTCCGGATCATCGATGTCCACCAGCATCCCCCGCGTCCGGAAATGCGGATCAGCGAAAACGTCCTTCGCCGTGTACACCGGACCCGTCGGCATCCCCGCCGCGTTCAGGGTATCCACCACCTCCTGCCGGTTCTTGTCCGCCATCCAGGCCTCGATAACGGGCTGCAGGAACTCGGCGTTGGTGGCGCGGCTGGTGCCATCCGCGCTGCGGGGATCATCGACCAGGTCGGGACGGCCGACTGCCTTTGCCAAGCGGGCCCACACGATGTCGTCGGGGACATTCAAGGCCACGTAGCCATCCTTGCATCTGAAGGCGCCGCGGGGCCAGAGGTGCTCCAGCTTTCCGCGCTGCGGTTCTTTCCCGGTGACGGAGTAGAGCGCCACCATCCGTTCGTTTAGGGCTAGCATGTTGTCCACGAGAGCGATGTCCACGAGTTGCCCCTCCCCCGTCCGCTCGCGCATGAAAAGCGCCTGAAGAATCCCGTAGGCCGCGATCATTCCTGAATACACGTCGGCCAGCCCGTACAGGGTGTAGGTGGGCGGCTTATCCTCGAAGCCGATCAGGTCCATGACACCGCTCATGGCCTCGGCAACGATGTCAAAAGCTGGGCGGCTGGCATAGTCGCTCCGATGACCGGGGAGTCGGCCGAACCCCGAGATCATGGCGTAGATGATGCCGGGGTTGATCGCTCGAAGCTTCTCGTAGTCCAAGCCGATCTTTTCCATGGCACCGGGCCTGAGGTTCTCTACTACAACGTCGGAGACGCCTGCCAGTTTCCGGATGATCTCCCGCCCTGCGTCGGTCTGGACGTTGAGCGCCAGGCTCTTCTTGTTTCGGTTGTACGCCATGTACCCGAAGGCCTTCTTGGCGCCGTCGCGTCGTGCGAAGGGGGGAATCGAGCGGCGGGGATCCCCTTTTCCGGGTCGCTCGATCTTGATGACCTCGGCTCCCGCATCGGCCAGCAGCATCGTGCAGTAGGGTCCGCTCATGTACTGCTCGAGACCAATGACGCGGATCCCCGATAGAGGGCGTTGTGATTCGCTTGACACTCTGTCGCCTCTCCTGTCCGACGCTAGCTCCCGGCGGCCTATTCGCCGTCCAACCATTCCACCAGCGTGGCGACCCCCATGCCCACCCCGACACAGAGGGTGGCAAGTCCGTAATAGGGCCGCGACTCCTGGGGAGCCCGTCGCTTCATTTCGTGGAGCAGGGTAACCAGGATCCTGGCGCCGGAGCAGCCAGTGGGATGTCCCAGGGCGATGGCGCCCCCATTCACGTTGGTGATCTCATGCCGGAGACCGAGCCTCCGCATGACCCCGAGGGTCTGCGCTGCGAAGGCTTCGTTCAGCTCCACCAGGCCGATCTGGTCGAGCGTCACTCCGACCCGCTGGAGGAGCTTCTCGGTTGCCGGCACCGGTCCGTACCCCATGACGCCGGGATCCACTCCCGCCACTGCCGAGCCTATCCAGCGGGCCATTGGACGGAGACCAAGCTCCTCAGCTTTGTCGTGGCTCATGAGCAGAAGCGCCGCCGCGCCATCGTTGATTCCGCTGGAGTTCCCAGCCGTCACCGTCCCGCCGGCTCGGAACGCGGGGTTCAAGCGACCGAGTTTCTCTAGGCCGGTATCCAGGACGAAGGCACCCTCCTCCATGCGATAGCGTGGGTGCTCGTCGGTATCTAGCAGGACAGGATCTCTCTTCGGCTGAGACACCCGGATCGGAACGATTTCTTCTTTGAATCTGCCCTGGTTCAAGGCCTCGACGGCGCGGCGATGACTCTCCAAGGCAAAGGCATCCTGCTCTTCGCGGGAGATAGCCAGGTCGTCTGCAATATTCTCGGCCGTTTCTCCGAGACTCACGATGGGGTAGAGGGCATCGAGGCGGGGATTGTTGAAGCGCCACCCCACCGTGGTGTCCCAGATGGTCCAGTGCCCCACCGGCCGTGGGCGGTCGGGCTTGGGGATCGCCCAGGGAGCACGGCTCATACACTCGACTCCCGCGCCGACGAACACATCCCCCTCGACGCATGCGATGGCCTTGGCGGCTTGGTTCACGGCCTCCAATGCCGAGGAGCAGTTCCGGTTGACCGTGACCCCGGGCACCTCTACGGGCCATCCCGCCAAAAGGACCGCCATGCGGGCCACGTCCCGGTTGTCTTCACCGGCCTGATTTCCACATCCCGCGTAGACATCGTCGATGATGGCCGGGTCGATCCCCACCCGCCCCACCAGTCCCTTGAGCACCTCCGCCAGCAGGTCATCCGGACGCACGCCCGAGAGGCCTCCGTTGTGTCTCCCCACCGGAGACCGAACTCCATCGATGATGACTACTTCTTTCATGCTGTCACGCCGCTGACCCCGGGAACTGACCTACCCAATGGCCACATTGGGGCTGCGCTGGGCGGGTTGAGATTCCTTCTCCAGGTCCGTAATGAACTCGCCGAAGCGTTCCGCCACTTGTTGCAGTCGGGGATGGTGGTTCCGGATGAACCGCGCCGGGTCTGGATCGTTTTGGAAAGCCGCCGCCAGGGCCTCGGCATCTTCGTCGGTGGAAGCATCGATGTAGCTCGAGGAAATCCGCAAACAGAAGTCCTGGGCCGAATGGAACG
>JBDHFY010000160.1:0-9835 GCA_039590195.1 Gemmatimonadota bacterium
ACGCCCCGCCACCCCGCTCCGCCCAGAAGGTATCGCCGTTGGCCGGGTTGTGGACCACGCCCAGCACCGGCCGACCCGCCTCGACGAGCGCGACGGCGACGCTGTATTCGGGAACACCCCTTACGAACTCCTTGGTGCCGTCCAACGGGTCCACCACCCAGAGACGCCGCTGATCCAACCTGGACCGGTCATCGGCCGTCTCCTCCGAAAGCCAACCACAGTCCTCGAGGGACAGCAGTTCGTTCTTGAGTAGTGAATCGGCAGCGTGGTCGGCCTCGGTAACCGGCCCCTGATGCCCTTTCTGGTGAACCTCAAAGCCCCTCAGGCGGATTTCTTCGATCAAGCGGCCTGCGGACCGAGTGGCAGAGCATGGCACCTGGGTTGGGTTGATGGAGGCCTAAAGATAATGAGCTTTGTCAGAGGGGCAGGAGAGGCAGAAGAGGCAGAAGGGGAAGAAGGGGCAGGGTAGGATGAGTGCCCTTTGCCGTGACCTAATTCACGGCGTCGCCCGTTTCTTCTGGTGTCAGTCTGGAGAGGAACCGTTGCAGCCGGCCCTCCGGCGTGTGCGCTTCGCTGCCCAGATAGTCGACTCTCACCTCGCCGAGGGCGTCGCGCACCACCGCTGCCCGCGCCGAAGCCCGGGCATACAGTTGGGCGAGTCGGGGCTGTGAGTTGCCGAGGCGTCGGGCCGCCAGATCGAGGGCGCCTGCCGCAAAATCCCCGTAAGCTCGCAACATGCCGGATCCCCCCTTGAACGTCACTGACTCCGGAAAACACCCGGCCCAGAACAACGCGAGCGCTCCGCAATAGGCGGCCTGCTCAGCTCGGGCTATAGTGCCTCCCGGGACGGCCTCGATTGCCTGCGTCCACGCCGTGAGAGCCATTTCGCCACGAGCCACTCGCCGGACGGCCCGGCTGGTAAGGAACGCCACGGGCAGGGTAGCCGCATAATCGGCGAGCTCGATGTCGGTTTCGCCCCAGGACAACAGGGTGGCCCGGACGGGGATGTACCAGAGGAGCGTCAGGGGGAGAGGGGCCGGCCCGCCTCCCTGGCCCCGCACGGCGTCCAACGCCACCGGCGAGTCGAGGAGTGCGTCTACCTCCCCGGCCTCGAGCGCGTTGGCAGCTGCCTGAGCGCGGGTGGAGTCGATGCGTCCGATCTCCGCAATGAGTCGAGCGAGGTCGTTTCGCCGAATCAGCCGGTGGATCATGGGGCTTATCATCATACGGCATTCCCCCGAACGAGATGGGTTGGAGGCCGCGTAACTCCTTCTCCTACATCGTAAAACGCACGAAGTATGCCCTGAGGTCCACCACAACAGCAATAATGAGCGAGCGGTCACTTCTTAAAGGGAGATCAGCTCCTTCGGGTGTGACAGGAGATAGTCTGGGCGCTCGTCTTCCAGAGCGCGCCGGGGAAAGGGGCCCCACAGGGCCGCGGCCGTCTGGACCCCCGCCGCCCGGCCCGCCACCAGGTCGTGGGGCGAGTCCCCGACGAAAATGGTGTGTGCCGGGTCCGCACCCAGAAGCTCGAGGGCCCGGTACACCGGTGCGGGGTCCGGCTTGTGCCGTTGCACATCATCGGCGGCGACGATGATCCGGAAGAAGCCGTCGAGGCGACACCGGGCCAGCCCTCGGAGGCATCCAGCCCGGAGCTTACTGCTCACGATTCCCATGCCGAGGTGCCTGTCGGCCAAGGCTTGCACGGAATTGAAGACGCCCGGGAACTCCCGGATCAGAGCGTCATGCTGGTTCCGGTTGAGTTCGCCGTAGGTCTTGACCATGGCTTCCAGCTCTGCGGGGTCGTCCGTGAATCCCCGAAACTGTGCCCTGAGAGGCGTACCCATCCCCGCCAGCCACGCCTCGTCCGGCGGGACAGCCCCGCGATGGATCTCGAAGGTTTGCCGGTAGCACGTCAAGATGAGCTCGACCGTGTCGATGAGGGTGCCGTCGAGGTCGAACAGCACGTGCGAGACAGGGACGTGATCGGACACGGTCTCTAACATGGCGTATGTGGGGCTCGGCAGCCAAGCCTGGTCGGCGCGGCCTGCGAAGTTCCCGTCAACGGTTCGACCGTTCTTCACGTAATGGTATCGAAGGACGAGTTGTTGTACCTTCCTGCGTCGTCGCCTTGCCGGCGCCTGGGGCATCAGTGGCCGGCGGGGCGGTCTGCTTTTTAGGAGGAGTTCGCTTGGAAGCAAGGAAGACCTTCGTAGCATTGATCTGCCTGCTGGCCGCGGCGGGCGAGTTCGCGGCAGCCCAGGACGAGGCCCGGGCGGTGCGTCTGAACGGCGAGCAGCCGGTGATCGATGGGGAACTCGGCGATAACGTCTGGGAGGAGGCCCCGGCGCTCACCGGGTTTCTCCAGCAGAATCCCGATGAGGGTGCGGCCCCCAGCGAGTCCACGGAGGTCCGATTCATGTACAGCGACCGCGCGCTGTACGTGGGCGTCCGGGCCTATGACGGGGAGCCGGACAAGATCGATGCGCGCCTCGTTCGCCGGGATCAGTTCACCTCGGCTGACAATCTCTCGGTCTACATCGATTCCTATTACGACCGGCGCTCGGCCTTCGAGTTCAACATCCTGGCATCCGGCGCCAGGCGGGACGTCTTCATCTACGACGACGGAGCCGGTCGCGATGACTCCTGGGATCCCGTGTACGACTGGGCGACAGGGCGGGACTCCCTCGGGTGGTCCCTCGAGATGCGGGTGCCGTTTTCGCAGCTGCGGTTCCCTGCCGGCGACTCGCTGCGGTTCGGACTTCGGGTACGCCGGGTCATCAACCGAAAGCGGGAAGAGCTGAATTGGCCGTTCTTTCCCAGGGATCAGGCTGGCGAGGCGTCGCGGTACGGCGATCTGGTCGGCTTCGTCGATCTGCCGGCCCCCCGGCGCGTCGAGCTTACACCGTATACGGCCGGCAGCGTCATGTTCGAGCCGCAGGAGGAGGGCAACCCGTTCGCCACGGGGCGGTCAGCAACGGGACGGTTCGGGGCTGACTTGAAGCTCGGGGTCACGAGCGGTCTCACGCTGGATCTGACGGTGAATCCCGACTTCGGTCAGGTTGAGGCGGACGCGGCGGTGGTCAACCTCACGGCCTTTGAGACGTTCTTCCCGGAAAAGCGCCCGTTCTTCATCGAGGGAATCAATCTGTTCCGCTTCGACCTTTCTGCGCGGCGGGGAGGCTTCGGACGCGGTGGGGGTGGGGGCGGGCGGGGAGGTGGTGGCGGCGGGGGCTTCTTTGGCGGCGGTCTGGAGGGGCTCGTGTATTCCCGGCGGGTGGGCCGACGGCCTCAGGTGAGCCTTGAGCTCGACGACGGTTTTGCCGAGTCGGTGAACGAAACCACGATTCTCGGTGCGGCGAAGCTCTCCGGCCAGCTGGGTGGCGGATGGTCCATCGGGATCATGCAGGCGTTGACCGGCAAGGAAAAGGCGCAGTTTGTCGATGGGGTGGGAGCCAGCGGCTACTCACCGATTGAACCGCTTGCCAACTACACTGTCGTCCGAGCCCAACGCACTGCCGACCAGGGTCGCCTGGCCTACGGCGCGATGGCGACGGGTGTCGTCCGGGATCTCGATGAGGCCGTCTTCGTGAACGAGTTGCGGAGGCGTGCTTTTTCCGGCGGCGCCGACATGCGCTGGCGGTTCGGCCGCGATGCCTACGAAGTCCAGGCCGCGGTGATGGGGTCCCAGATCGAAGGGTCGCCCGAGGCAATCCTGGACGCTCAGGAAAACTCGGCCAGGTATTTCCAGCGACCCGGTCAGACCCACAGCACGCTCGATTCCACTGCGACGATGCTCAGGGGATATGGCGCGAATGCCCGTGTCGCCAAGGTCGTTGGCTTTCTGACGTGGGAGGCCCGCTACGATACCCGCAGCCCGGGGTTCGAGGTCAACGATATGGGCTTTTTGCGCAACGCCGACCGCCACCAGCAGCAAGCCCAGGTGCAGTTGCGCTGGCTCAGACCGGGGCGCTTGTTCCGGCGCTTCTCGTGGCAGTTCAATGAGGATGCCAATTTCACCTATGGTGGTGAGCGCACCCGTACGCAGTTCCGGACCCGGCTGGACGCAACGTTCCTCAATTACTGGGGATTCAATGTCAGCCTCGAGCGGAACCTGCCCAGTTTGGAGACCGGCTTGCTCCGCGGCGGACCGGCCGTGGAAATTCCCGGGAAGTGGGAGGTGAACGGGAGGGTCCGCAGCAACTTCTCGAAGCCCGTTTGGGCGGATTTCGGGTTGAACCACGCTCGAGAGAACATTACGGGTGTCACGGAGTCGCGCGTGAGCGGCGGCGTTCGCTTTCGGCGCGGCCCCGCGTCGCTCAGCCTCAGGGGAAGCGGCAGTGTCAGCACAGACGACAGGCAGTATGTGGCGACCGAAACGACGACGGATTCCACCTATTACGTCGTCGGGCGAATCGATCGCAAGGAGGTCTCCGTCACGCTTCGGGCCGACCTGGCGATCACCCCGAAGCTCTCGTTGGAGTTCTTTGCCCAGCCGTTCGTGTCCGCAGGGCGGTACGAGACGCTCAAACTCGTTCAAGACCCGAAGGCGGAGGTTTACGCGCAACGGTTCGATGAACTTGGCGTTGGCCGGATGACGCGTCCGGGTGGCGAGGAGGACGTAGCCGTCGACGTCGATGCCGATGGCACCGACGACTTCAACTTCAGCGATCCCGACTTCCGGGTGGTGTCACTCCGCTCGAACGCGGTGCTGCGCTGGGAGTTCCATCCCGGGTCCACCCTGTTCCTCGTGTGGCAGCAGGATCGGCGCGATCGGTTCGAGGAGGGCGGCTTCGATCTCGGTGATGCGGTGGGTGACGTGTTCGGTGCGTCCGGGAACCACGTGCTGGCCGTGAAGGTGGCGTATTGGTTGGGGTTGTAAAGGGAGAAGGGAGAAGTAAGAAGGGAGAAGGCCCCGCCACCCGACCCATGCGAGTTCGTAGGGACCATGGCCCCCAGACGCGAAACGTAAGAGGCTAGATGTGGCGGAGGCCCCCGCATGGCGGGGGGTGAGGATGGGCCTTCTCCCTTCTTACTTCTTACTTCTCCCTCTTATATCCTCGTCAGATACGTAATCTTCGCCACCACCCCTCGATTCCCGAAATCCCAGACTGAAGATTCTGACCCGCGTTCCTCCGTAAAGACCAGGAAGAAATCGCTCCCCGGTCGGTGGATGAAGTTGAGCCTGATGTTGGCGGAGACGTCGCGGTCCAGGCTGTTGTACTGTAACAGGGCGTTGGCGATGAATTTGGTCGATGCCGCCAGCGTCATCCGCAGGCGGGCGATGTCGGCATCGAACTTCCCCCACGGAATGTCCACGGAGTTCCGCGTGTAGCCCGTTGTGATAGCGAGATGTGATCCGAACGACGCGGTGATGTCACCGCCGAGACGAAGCAGCCGTCCATCGAAGAACCTCTGGTAGCTGACATCTGTCGCGAGCATGAGGGGCCGACTCGTGCTGGTGTTGCCTCTGCTCGAGATCTCCCACGTGTCGTAATCCCCAATTGGCACAAGGACATCGTCGGTCAACTCGAATTCTTCGTCCAACCTCGTAAATCCACGGGCGAAGGAAACGAAGAAATTGTCCCCGGAGTTCCAGGTCGGCGAGAATCCTCCCGAGAACCTGTAATCCTGCAGAAGGCCGTCCGGGCGAGTGACATAGTCGCCGGACGAGAAGAGGATCAGCCGCCGCAATCCAAGCACGTCGGGCCGCGGCACCATCCTGATGTTGTAGTTGGACCGTCGGATGTTCGTCCGCGTCCTGAACCCCATTTCGGTGTTCGCTTCCTCGCCGATGAAGAGGTGAGCGGCGCTGATGTTCCAGAAATCCGAGACGTAATCCGCGGCGAACCGATATGCGTTGTCGTCGCCTCCGTCACCGCTCGTTTGCATGCGCGCGAAGAAACCTTGAAGGTTTAGCTGGCCGTTGGGCCAGAAAGACCAATCGATACCTCCGGTGGTATTGGCTTCCTCTCCTTGCCGTTTGTCCGTCACCATGGCGCCGATATAGTTATTCTCACCGACGTCGCGCTTCACCCGGGCGACGGCAAAGTTCGCACGCGGGTCACCGTGGGCCCTGTCGGTGACGACATTGAGGAACCCGACCGTCTGCTGTCCAACACGTCCCGTCACCCTGGCTCCGCCCATCACTGGGACCTCGCCGTCGTCGCTGATCCCTACGCGACGCGAGAAGAACAGCAGAAATGGCGGCGGTTCGAAGAACCTCCCGCGCACGCCGAACTCGAAGATCCCGGAATTCTCCAGGAAGAAATCCCGCTTTTCCGGAAAGAAGAGATTGAATCGTGTGAGGTTGACCTGCTGATCGTCCACCTCGACCTGGGCAAAGTCGGTATTGACGGTGAGATCGAGGAGCAAACCTGGCCGGACCTCGTATTTGAGGTCCACGCCGGCGTCAACCGTTGTCTCGATAGAGGTGCCGCTCGGGACCAAATCCTCATGGGTGCCGCCGCCGAGCAGGAACGGCTTCATCTCGACGTTGAAGTTCGAACGCGGGAGCCCTTGCAGGTCATCCAGGTGGCCGGCGCGGCTCACGCGCACGAATCCTTCGTTGTCGCGAGACCAGGATCGCCAGAGAACTTCCTCGTTCTTGCGGCGTATGATCCGGTAGACGTTGAATCCCCAGGGCTCGCCGTCGCCGTTCGATGGGTAGCGCAGGGTCCGAAACGGAATCGCGAACTCGGCCGACCACCCGTCCGCATGCCTCGCCGCCTTGACCTCCCAGACGGCGCGCCAGTCGACGTTGAATTCACGGCCCTCATCGGTAATGAGCGCCTCGAACTCCGCGCCGTTGGGATTGGTGGCAAACACCACCGCGTTCTTGTGGTCGTGGAACGGGTCCAGCAGAATCGCTATCGCGTCGTCGCCGGCGAATTCGGTTTGTCCGCGAAAATTCACCGCCATGAGGCGGTCGCGCTGCAGGATTCTGGCGATGATCTGGTCGGGCTCCCGATCGCGAGCGAGCACGCCGATGTACAGCGTCTCATCGTCGTACACCACCCGCACTTCCGTCGTCTCTGAGGGGTCCTGGCCTTCCTGCGGTTCCCGCTGCTTGAATCCCGAGCTCGCCGGCGCATTCACCCATACCTCCTCGTCGAGGAGGCCGTCGATGCGGATCGCCGCCTCAGAGGGCCCGTCGGCTAGTCGCACGGCGCGCGCCGAGGCCGGCGTCGAAGAGCCTCCGTCGGAGCCGGTCCCGACCGTCTGAGCGGGGAGTGCGTTCGCCGCGGCAAGACCCGTGACGATGGTCAGGACGAGGGTCCGTGATCGCATGTGGTGTCGCATCTGCTCCTGACTGACATCAACGAGTGTGGCTGGCGGCCGACACCCTCGAAGACGGTCTTCTGCGTTAGCGGGAGCCGGGGAAATTAGGGCCGTTCGGGGTTGGGGGGTAGGGTGTAGGGTTTAGGGGATTGGGATTCAGGGGACACGGCTCGGGCAGGTGGGGTGGACGGCACCCCTGCACCCTGGGGGCCGGTTGGGTTGGGGGGATGCCCTACACCCCGGTGGGGACGGGTGGGGCGGGGAATCATCCTGCCGGAACGACCCAGGACGACCAGGGTGAGCCGAACGACCAGCAGACCACCTTGCCGTCGGTCTTGATCCCACAGGTGTTGAGGAGGCCCGCATCGATGTCGACGAAGCTGTCGTCGCCGGGTAGTTGGACGGGGTGGGAGGATCGGAACTCCTTGGATGCCATGAGCTGACCATCCTCATTGAGTCCCCAGCAATACACATGGTTGTCCGTGGCTAACCCGCAAGTGTGCCCACCGATGGGAAGGCCGGTTACGCCCACTGGTCCGTCGCTAGCGGTGACGGAGACGAAGCGGATATCTGCAGGGAGGCGGTTCGGCGTGGTCACACACTGAGAGAGCTGTCGGCCACAGGACAGCTCGGTGACGTTCTCCCCGAGCTGGAGATCAGCGTTGGATCCCCAGCAGTAGACCACGTCGTCCGTCGTCACGCCGCATGTGTGGCTTCCCCCGCTGCTCAGGGACCGGAAGGTCAGATCGCCGGTGACCGGGACGGGCACGGGGCTGTCCTCCGAAGCGCCGTTGCCCAAGCGGCCGGAGCCGCCGGCCCCCCAGCAGTATGCCGAGCCGTCGAGGGCAATTGCGCAGGTATGATTGCGACCCGCAGTGATGGAGCTGTACCTCAGGTCACCTCCTACCGGCAACGGCTCCGGGCTGCACGGGAAAACCCCAAACGATGTTTCGCATTCTGGCTCAGACGCGGTCCCGAGTTGCCCATTGGAGTTCGAGCCCCAGCAATACGCCTCTCCGTCGGTAGTGAGCGCACAGCTGTGGCCCGAGCCCACGCTCACTGATTCATAGACGCGTTCGCCCTGGACGGCAATCGGGTCTCTGCTGCAGGGAACAACTTGGCTCCGCGTTAAGGTCCTGATGAGGCACTGGTGCGGCCTGTCGTCTGTCCCAAGCTCGCCCACGATGTTGAATCCCCAACAAAAAGCCATGCCGTCGAGGGCTACACCGCACGTGTGGTTCAGAAAGGTGCTCACAGAGGAGAATCGGATGGAGCCGGACGCGAGGGTGGGCCGGGGGTCGACACCGGACCAACAAAAGACTTCGCCGTCCGTGGTGAGGGCGCAGGCGTACGTGTTGGCCGTCGAGATGGAGGCGTAGGATACCTGAGGAGCATCCATGATCTCGAAGTCGGTGCACCCCATGAGGCAGAGCGATAGCACCGCGGTCAGGAGTGAACGGCCGAGCCACTTGCCGGGCATAGCGCCTCGGTTTTGGGGGGATCGCTAGCTGATACAAACTAGGGGCGCGGAAGGTCCGGCGCCACACGGAGGGCGTGAGCCCATGCGCGCCGGAAAGCGATCGTCGCCAGTTCGGCCTCCACGCCATAACGTCATGCCCAGTTGACGAGTAGCTGCAAATACGTTATCCGATCTTAGGCCCGCGGAGGGCCGCCGGGCCAGCCGAGGTCACTTGACGCGAATCCTGCATTCAGCAAAGGACGGAAGAACCCAATGTACGCTCTGCTCCTCGCCATGCTCGCGGCTGTGAGTCCGCCTCAAGACGGCGGATACCTCTACAAGACGGTATTGCTGCGTGCGGCTCCCGGTCATCTCCTCGACGTCATCGACCTCCTCAAGGACCGCTTGCCGGTATATGACGCCGCCGGAGACGAGCGGCCGTTCATTATTCGCCACAGCCAGGGTGATCACTGGGACCTGATGCTCATCTTTCCCATTGAGAGTATGAGTGTCTACCATGCTTCGGAGCGGGAGGAACGGCGTAGCCGTGCGGCGGCTGAAGCGGGACTCTCGGAGGAGGCGTTTCTCGGCCGCTTGCAGGACCTCGTGGCGTGGAGGGAGGAGACGTTCTTCGTCGGGTCGGATTTCGACGCTTCAGTACGGCGTGAGCTTGCGGCGACCGGATATGTTCACGTCGAGATGTTCATTGCGCTGCCCGGGAAAAAGGCGGAACTGCTCCGGGAGCGGGAGATGGAGAACGATTACCTGCGCCGCATCGATCGACCCCAGAACTTGATCTTTACCAAGACGCTTGGAGGATCGTGGGACGCATTCACCCTCGGCCTCTATCGAGATCTCAAGCACTACGCGGAGAGCGCCGACACGCCGCCGGACCGTCAGGAACAGGCCGCCCGCGCGGCAGGTTTCGAGGGGGCTGACCGGATCGGGACCTACCTCCGCACCCTCATCGCCCGTCACAACGACACGCTGGGGAGCCCAGTGAGGTAGCGTCCCCCCGCCCCGCACACCTGGCGGTAGGGCGGTAGGGCGGTAGGGCGGTACCCTTCACCCCACCGCTCCACCCTGGCGGTAGGG
>JBDHFY010000161.1:0-18919 GCA_039590195.1 Gemmatimonadota bacterium
TTCACGCCGAACAGCGGCTTGATCAAGGGGCACTTCGATCACGATCCCACCGGCTATATCATCACCGATCGGCACATGATGACGTCCATCCCTGGTCTCTTCGCGGCCGGCGACCTCAGGGTCCAGCTGACTCGGCAGATCACGACGGCGGTCGGCGACGCGACCACGGCGGTGATCGCGGTGGAGAAATACCTCGCGGCGCGGCAGGAGAGGGCAGGAATTGGCACAGCTTGACGTCGTTTGCCTGACCAACGGGCCGTTTGCCGAGAACTGCTACATCGTGGCAGACCGCTCCAGCGGTGACGCGGTGATCGTGGATCCGGGAGAGGAAGCCGGGCTGTTCCTGCGACGCCTCGAAACGGAGAACTGGACGCTTCGGGCCGTCTGGCTCACCCATGCTCACCTCGATCACATCACCGGTGTAGAGGCGGTCGTCGGGGCAACTGGCGTCGAGGTGTATCTTCACCCGGCCGACCGCCCGTTGTACGACAACGTCGCCGAGCAGGGCCGTTGGCTCGGACTCCGATCCGAGCAGCCACGAGCGGTGGACCGCGACCTCGAGGACCACGAGACGCTTTCCGTGGGAGGGTGCTCGTTCGAGGTCGTTCACGTGCCGGGGCACAGTCCGGGCAGTGTAGCCCTGATCGGGCACGGGGTAGCCATCGTGGGCGACGCCTTGTTCGCGGGCTCGATCGGTCGGACCGATCTTCCGGGCGGCGACACTGAGACGTTGCTCACGAGCATTCGAGAGCGGCTCCTGACCCTTCCCGACGCGACCGTGGTCCATCCTGGCCACGGGCCGGCGACCACCATTGGGGAAGAGCGCCGGAACAATCCGTTTCTCACCGGAGAGATTCGTCTTGTCTGAACGCCCGACGGAGCGACAGGTTGGCCAGCCGGGTGGGATGTCCGTCTCCCCTGCACCAACCGACGCCGAGCTTGCCACGTGTTTGCGGTGTGGTTTTGCGGTGCGGGTGTATCCCTGGGGATGCAAGAATCCCTGCGCCAACTGCGGGATCGTGTACCCGCTGGGTGACTGTTCCGACTAGTCGCGTCAGCCACAGGCACCCATCTCTCCTCGCGTCCCCCCTCGGGGCGGGCTATGATTTCGACTCGGAGGCCGGGCGGCAACGCCTTCTCACCTTGTCCTCGTGATACGGGACCAGTCGAACCACCACTCCGAAAGAACCGGATGAATCCCATGAGCGATACGCGAATCGAACGCGATACCCTTGGTGAACTGGAGGTGCCGAGTTCTGCCCTGTGGGGCGTTCAGACCGAGCGGGCTCGCCGCAACTTCCCGATCTCCGGCCTCAAACCAATGCCTGCGTTTGTGGAAGCGCTGGTCTGCGTCAAGAAGGCGGCGGCCCTCGTACACAAGAAGACCGGGAGGCTGGAGGGCCGGTTGGCAGACGCCATCGTCGCGGCGGCGGACGAAGTGCTGGCGGGAGAGCACCGCGAGCATTTCGTGGTGGATCCTTACCAGGCGGGGGCGGGCACCAGTCACAACATGAACACGAATGAGGTGTTGGCGAACCGAGCGAATGAACTGCTGGGTGGGAAGCGCGGTGCCTATGAACCCCTGCATCCGAACGATCACGTCAACATGGCTCAGAGCACGAACGACACCATTCCGACTGCCATCAGGCTCGGCGTGTTGACCATGTTGCCAACGCTCCTCGAAGCGGTCTCCCGGCTCGCCACGGCCCTGCTGGACAAGGGCCGGGCGTTCGACGGGATCGTGAAGACGGGCCGCACCCATCTGCAGGATGCGACTCCCATCCGCCTGGGCCAGGTGTTCGCGGCGTTCGGACACGCGGTGGAGCGCAGCCGGGCCCACATCGAGATGGCGGCTGACTGGCTCCGCGACTTGGGTATCGGCGGGAGCGCCGTTGGAACCGGGCTCAATGTCGAACCCGCGTATCCGGCCCTGATGATCGACCGCCTGAGGGAGATGACCGGCCTGGAACTCCGGATGGGGTCTGACCTGGTTCAGCTCATGCAATCGATGGCCGATCCCGCGGCATTCAGCGGTGTCGTGCGGTCCTATGCCGTCGACTTGAGCAGGATTGCCAGCGACCTGCGCCTCCTCTCCTCCGGACCTCGCACGGGATTGGCGGAGATCCGTCTGCCACCCGTACAGCCGGGCTCCAGCATCATGCCGGGGAAAGTCAATCCCAGTATCGCCGAGATGGTCAACCAGGTGTGTCACCAGGTGTTCGGCAACGACACCGCTATTGCCTCTGCGGCGGAGGCGGGGCAACTCGAGCTCAACGTCATGATGCCGGTGATCGGTCACAACCTGCTCTTCACCATGGAGATCCTCACGAAGGCGAGCGGGGTGCTCGCCGAGCGTTGCGTGGAGGGCATTGAGGCCGATGTGGACCAATGCGCGTACTGGTTGGAGAGAAGCCCGGCTATTGTGACGGCGCTTGCCCCGAGGATTGGGTACGCGCAGGCGGCAGAGCTAGCCAAGGAAGCAATAGTGAGAAGTATGACCGTGCGTGCACTGGTGTTGGAGAAGGGGGTTCTGTCCGGGACCGAGCTTGATGCCGTTCTCGATCTCCGGGCCATGACCGAGGGGGGGATTCCCGGGAGCCGGTGAGCCCTTGAAAGGTCACCGGCCGGTCGTATTCGGCCAAAATAAATTAGGGGGACAAAGGTAGTCGAATAAAAAGGCCGAATGAGCTAAATTTAGGGAGGTTAGTTCAACATTTGTCTGGGAGGCGACTGTGCGTTTCACAACCTGGGCCGAATACGGGATGATCGTCTCGGTCCACCTAGCCAAAGAGAGCGGGTCGGGACCGACATCGGCCCGCGAGCTGGCAGAAGCCGAGAAGCTACCCTGCGATTACGTGGAACAAATTCTCATGAGGCTCCGCCGTGCGGGGCTAGTGGATAGCGTACGGGGTGCGCGAGGGGGGTATCGCCTTGCTCACCTGCCATCAGAAATCTCCACCAAGGACGTGATTCAAGCTGCCGAGAGCCATACCTTCGAAGTCAACTGTGACGTTCACCAGGTCCATCCGGACCGATGTGGCCCCACTCACCCCTGCAGCATTCGTCCGTTGTGGCGGGCGCTCCAGCGGAGAGTGAACGGGTTGCTGGAGAGCGTTACGCTTGAAGATCTGTTGGAGGAAGAGGAGGCCGTCGAGGACCTGGTGGCCATTGCCTCTGACGACGGGAAGGCTCGGGCCGGAGAGCTAGTCTGATGTAGCAGGGTCCGTTCGGAGACAACCGTTTCCAAACCACTCGGCGAGGGTTCTGCTGAGAATGAAGCGGCAGGCTGCCTGTAGGCGGCCTGCCGCTCATGCCGAAGGGGGGATTCGAACCCCCACGGGCTTGCGCCCACTGCGCCCTGAACGCAGCGCGTCTACCAATTCCACCACTTCGGCCCGGAACCTGTCCAGAGGAACGCGAATATAGACAGGACAGTCACAGACAGTCAACCAGCCTGCTTGACCGCTCCGAAGTTGTTACCTATCTTGGGGTTAGCTCGTGTCCGCTCAACCGAAGTCCCGTGGCCCATCGGGGACCATCCTCGCCACCAACCGGAAGGCGCGCCACGATTACCACATCCTGGCGACGTGGGAGGTGGGGCTGGTCCTCACCGGATCGGAGGCCAAATCCCTGCGGCTCGGGCGAGGAAGCCTGAAGGGCGCCTTTGCGGTGATTCGGGACGGAGAGGTGTGGCTGGAAGGGATGAATATCCCGCCATACGAATCCGGGGCGTACGCGAATCACATCGCGGATCGGGCCCGTAAGGTACTTATGCATAGGCGGGAGATTCGCCGCCTCGTGGGGGCGGTCGAACAGCGGGGCCAGACGCTGGTCCCGCTGGATGTCCATCTGGCCCGAGGGTTTGCGAAGGTGACCCTCGCGTTGGCGAAGGGGAAAAAGGTCCATGACAAACGGGAGGCGTTGAAGCGGAAAGACGCCGACCGGGAGGTAGCTCGCGCCATGAGTCCACGGCGGTAATGCACTTCGGGATTTCGCTCGTCTGTGCTGCTCTGGCGGGTCCACCAAGCGTGGCGCCCGCGGCGGTCGTCGTGGCGACGTCACGGGGCGAAGCGGCGATTCCGGTTGCCATGGATCGTGGGCATCCCGCCCTTCCGGTGCCTGCCCTCGCCGACTTGCTTCCCGTCAGTTCCCGCCATGCCCCTGACTGGGCCGTCGTCTTCTTCGCCGAACAGCCGTTTCGATTCCCCATCGGCGTGCCGGCGTTCGTCTATCAGAACCGGTTGACCCCCCTGGCGGGAGGGGCGTACGTCCAGCGCGACACGCTGTTCGTCCCGCTGCAGTGGCTCGCACAGCACGTTCCCCAGATCTTTCACGAGGCGTATCGCTACGACCCCATCGCGGCCCGGTTCGAAGAGGCTCACATGGTGCCGGTCCTGACCGGCGTCGATCGACCGGCGGAACCGCCGACCGTGCTCGAGCCGGCGGAGGACGTGCCTGAGGCGGCTGCTCGGGTGGGCCTGCGACGACGGCACAAGGTGGTGGTGGACGCGGGACACGGAGGCAGGCAACCGGGTTCTCCCGGCCGCTACTTGCCCAGAGGCGTCAAGGAAAAACACATCACGCTCACCATCGCCAAGATGCTCCAAACAGAGCTCGAGCGGCGGGGCATCGACGTCATCATGACCCGGACCGATGACTCCTTCGTACCGCTCCTGGAGCGGGCCCCCATGTGCCGCGCCGACTGTGACCTGTTCGTGAGCATCCATGTCAACAGTGTGCGCAACCATCGGGATATACGAGGGCTTGAGACGTACTTCTTCGAGGAGGCACGCACGGCCGATGCCGCTCGTGTGGCAGCGGTGGAAAACGAGGATCTCCGGTACGAAGCTGACTCTACGCGAGGCAATGATGACCCCCTCGCCTTCATTATGAAGGACCTGCAGCGCAACGAGTATCTGCGGGAATCGGCGCTGTTGGCCGACCTCGTCCACGAGAGGGCCACTCAGATCCATCCCGGCGGGTCGCGTCGGGTGGCGCAGGCCAACTTTGCCGTGCTGCGTGCGGCACGGCGCCCCGCCATCCTGATCGAGACCGGGTATGGCACCAACCCGAATGACGCTCGCTTCCTGGCGTCGGAGCAGGGTCAAGGCAAGCTCGCACTGGCGACCGCCGAAGGGATCGTCGAATACCTTCTCCGCTACGAGGGCAAGGTCGTCGATTCGTCTCCGCAGTGAGTGCCCGAACAGCCTCGTCACTCCTCCTCATCCTGGCCGGCCTGAGCTGCGCCTACTACAACGGTCTCTACAACGCAAACCAACTCGCCAAGGAAGCCCGAAAGGCGGAGCGTGAAGGTCGCCGAGGAGAAGCTCGCTCGCTCTGGGCCCAGGCGTCCGTCAAGGCGGAGTCCGTGGCCGTTCGGTTCCGGGAAAGCAAGCACCGGGATGATGCCTTGCTGCTGCAGGGCTTGGCCCTGAGTCGGACGAACTCGTGCCGAGATGCTATCGCCCCGCTCGGCGAGGCCGTGGCGACGAGCCCGGACGCCGCCCTGCAAATCGAGGCAGGTTTGCTCCAGGGTCAGTGCTACCTGAGGTTGGGGAGGGCCGACTCGGCGCATCGGGTGCTCTCTGGGGTGATAGGGGCTGCGGATTCGGGGCTGGCCAGCCAGGCGTTGTGGTGGCGGGGGAGAGCGTCGATGGCCATGGAGGCACCCGAAGAAGCGTTGCGTGATCTTCAGGACACAAGGGAACCTTCTGCGCTCTTCGACCGCGCCCTGGTCTTCCTCGACCTCGGCCGGAGCCGGGACGCGGCCGCCGCCTTAGACTCGGCTCGGGCGCTGCCTTTCGACGAGGACCTTTGGGACTCGGCGCTCGACCGTGCGGGAGCGGTCGATGTGCGTGTGGCATCCGACCTCGTCGACCGGTTGCTCGAACGGTGCAGGCAGCCGGAGACTCCCTCGAGGGCAGGCTCGCCACGGCGCAACTGGACATCGGAGAGATTCGTCGGACGACCGACCTCGCCCGGTTGGATCCCATCGCGCAAGAGTTGAATACGTTGATGATGGACGGCGGGCCAGTGGTTGGCCTCGCAGGGCCGGTGACTGCGGTCTTGGAGCGTGTGACCGCCGAACTCAAGGCCGGCGGCGAGGAGCCTCAGGCGAGCCCAGGGGCCTCACAGGCAGGGCCCGACCTGCGGCTCTTTCTCCGCGCAGAGGAGGTGCGTGATTCCCTCGCCGCCTTCCCGCTGGCGGCGCGGCTCTTTCTGCACGTGAGGGAGCTCTACCCCTCGTCTGTGATCGCCCCGAAGGCGCTGCTTGCGGCGGCGGCGCTCGCTGGCCCCGGCGTCGCGGACTCCCTGATTGAGATGGCCTTGCGCGATTATCCCGATTCTCCCTACACGCTGGCTGCCCTCGGTCGGCCCACGTCGGAGTTCACCGCCGTGGAGGACTCGTTGCGCCGGTTGCAGGTGACAGAGGCCACGATCCCTCCTCGAGAACCCGGCGGTGGTGCCGGGGGTGAGCGTCGTGACGCTCCGCTGGCGTGGCCCGCACACCCCGCACACACTCGCCCAGCCGACCATCCGCCGCCGCGCCAGCCGACCCCGACGTGGTGAACCAGCAACGTCCGGCTATCCCCGTTTTCGGGACGACGTTCCAGAATCCCATTCTCCTTGCCGCGGGCACCGCCGGTTTCGGCCGGGAAGTGGGAGGGGTAATTGCGCTAGATCGACTCGGTGGTCTGATCACGAAGGCTGTCAGCCCCGAGCCCCGGGCAGGAAACCCGCCCCCGCGGGTTGCCGAGTTCCCAGGCGGGATGATCAACTCCGTGGGTCTCGCCAACCCCGGCGTCGAGCAAGTGGCGACGGTCGACCTGCCGTGGCTCGCCGAGCACCTTTCCAGGGCACGGGTCGTTGTGAACGTGGTTGGTGCAGCCCAGGAGGACTACGTGGCTGTGCTGAGGCGGCTGGCGGAACTGAAGATCGTCACCGCGTTCGAACTGAACGTATCCTGCCCCAATACCGAGAGGGGTGGTGAGGAGTTCGGTGCCAACCGGCAAGTGCTGGCGTCGCTGGTGAAGAGCTGCCGTGCCGCCACGGATAAACCGTTGATCGTGAAGCTCGCGCCCACCCTGCCGGACATCGCGGAAACGGCGACCGTGTGTGCCGCAGCAGGCGCTGACGGATTCTCCGTGGTCAATACCATGCCGGGGATACTGTATCGCTTGGACACCCGTGGCGGGGGGCCGACGTACCGGCTCGGTGCAGCCAACGGCGGGGTGAGCGGGCCTGCGCTCCTGCCGGTGGGTGTGCTGGCGACGCGACGGGTTCGCGAGCGGACCGGCCTGCCGGTGATCGGGATGGGAGGTATCCGCGTCCCGGACGACGCACGGCAATACCTCGAGGCGGGGGCAAGTCTCGTTGCCCTCGGAACGGCAGCGCTGGCGGACCCGAGGTGCCCGGAGTGGCTGGTGGCGGCGTGGGAGAGCGATGACTGAATTGATTGTGGCCCTTGATCTAGCATCGGCGGATGAGGCGCTGCGGCTCGCTGACCGCCTGCCTGATCTCCGGTGGGTCAAGGTCGGCCCCGTGCTTTTCGTGCGGGAAGGTCCGGGTATGATTCGAGCGTTGCAGGAGCGGGGTCTGCAGGTCTTCCTCGACTTGAAATGGCTGGACATTCCCAACACCGTGGCTGGGGCGGTTCACGCGGCGGAGCACCTCAGGGTCGATCTGGCTACCGTCCACGCGGCCGGGGGGGCTCCGATGTTGCGGGCGGCGGTCGAGGCCAGCAGTTCTCTCCGCCTGGCGGCGGTCACCGTGCTGACCTCCCACAGCCCAGAGAGCTATCGCGAGGCGATGGGTCGAGGAGAGGGTGTGGATCTGGAGGTGGAGGTCGGCCGGTTGGTGCGGCTCGCGGTGGATGCGGGGGTCGGCGCGATCGTCACGTCGCCCTTGGAGTTGGCTCGCGTGCGGGATCTGGTCGACCCGGAAACGTGGCTGGTTGTGCCGGGTATTAGGCCTGCTGGAGTCGCTTTGGATGACCAACGGCGCACCCTGGATCCAGGGAAGGCCGCGGAAGCCGGGGCGACTCACCTCGTCGTTGGCAGGCCGATCACGCGAGCCAACGACCCTCAATCGGTGTACAATAGGATATGCGAAGCGGTTTCTCGATGATGTTGATTCGAATACAGCTGTTGGCGGTTTTGGGGGGGGTGGCGTGCGTCCATCTGGCGGATCCCGCGCCGCTGGCGGCCCAGTCGCAGCTGACTTCTGCGGTGGAGGACGCCCGAGCGGCCTGGCTCGAGCACGACCTGGCGGGGCTCGTGGTGGGTTCGGATACGGTCCGCCTGCACATCCCCGGGGTGGGAAGGGCGCCGGTGGTCCACCCGTCGCAGGCGGCCAGGGTCCTGCACGGCTATCTCAAGACGGCGAACGAGATCTCCTTGGTGCTTGGAGGGATCCGAGAGGTGTCTCAGGATCACGCGTACGCTCAGCTTCAGCGGCGTTACGTGGTAGAGGGCACGTCGGACGAACGGGTGGAAACCGTGTTCTTCGGATTCCGCCTGGTGGAAGACATCTGGCGCCTCCGTGAGGTTCGCATAACGCCGTAGCTCTCAGGTTGCGTTGCACTTAGGGCCTGTCTATATTGGAAGACTGGATTCCAAAACAGCTTCCGGAGCTGGCCCTTGAAAGTCCGTTCCAGCGTCAAACCCATCTGTGAACACTGCAAGGTGATTCGACGCCGCGGCGTTACGCGCGTGATCTGCAAGCGTAACCCCAAACACAAGCAGAGGCAGGGCTAGTCATGGCGCGAATCGCAGGCGTTGACCTTCCGCGAAACAAGCGCGTCGAGACGGCCCTTACGTATATCTTCGGTGTCGGGATCTCCACGTCTCGCCGGATTCTCGAGAAGACGGCGATCGGAAGCGACACGCGGGTACGCGATCTGTCCGACGCGGAGGTGGCACGCCTGCGGCAGGTCATCGACCGGGAGGCCAAGGTCGAAGGGGCGTTGCGCACCGAGGTCGCGATGAACGTCAAACGGTTGATGGACATCGGGAGCTATCGTGGCATCCGGCACCGGCGCGGTCTGCCGGTCCGTGGTCAGCGTACCCACACGAATGCCCGAACCAAGAAGGGTCCGCGACGCGCCATCGCAGGGAAGAAGAAGGTCACCAAGAAGTAATTTCCTAGGATCATATGGCCCAACCAAAATCAGCCGGAAAACGCAAGAAGGTGGTGGAGGCGGAGGGGATCGCGCACATCACTGCCACATTCAATAACACGCTCATCACGATCTCGGATCTCCAGGGCAACGCAATCACGTGGGGCTCGGCTGGTAAGTCCGGCTTCAAGGGGTCCAAGAAATCGACGTCCTTCGCCGCGACGGTGGCCGCGGAAAACTGCGGTCGCGAGGCGGTGAACTTGGGTGTCCGCAAGGTGCACGTGCGTGTTCAGGGACCGGGCTCGGGTCGGGAATCGGCGATCCAGGCCCTGTCCGCCGCCGGACTCCGGATTGCGTCCATTCGGGACGTGACGCCCATTCCGCACAACGGTTGCCGGCCGCCCAAGAAGAGGCGGGTGTAGCCCATGGCTCGGTATACCGGTCCCGCCTGCAAGCTCTGTCGCCGTGAGGGCGAGAAGTTGTTCCTGAAGGGATCACGCTGCCTCACCGAGAAGTGCGGGGTTGAGCGCAAGGCGTATGTGCCGGGCCAGCACGGTCAGTCCGTCGCCCGGCGGCGCAAAGTTTCTGAGTACGCGAAGCAGCTGCGCGAGAAGCAGAAGGTGAAACGGATGTACGGCATGTCCGAGCGGCAGTTCCGGAACACCTTCCACAAAGCTCAACGAGAGCCCGGTCCGGCGGGCTTCAACCTGCTGGCGGCACTGGAAATGCGACTCGACAACGTCGTATACCGGATGGGATTCGCCGCGAGCCGGCGAGCCGCTCGCCAACTCGTTCGCCATCGGCATCTCGAGGTCAACGGCAGTGTGGTGGATGTGCCGTCGTATCGGGTGCGGCCGGACGACGAGGTTCGGGTGACGGAGAGAAGCCGCGAGCTGGCTTCGATCCGTGCGTCGCTGGAGGCTCTCTCTCGCGCCGCACCGGTCTCCTGGATCGTCGTCGACACCAAGAAGGTCACCGGCCGGGTGACCGAACAACCCACGCGCGACGCGATCCCGACGCCTGCGCAGGAACAGCTCATCGTCGAGCTCTACTCCAAGTAATCGTAAACATGAAGATTGATCTAACTGGTCTGGTTCGACCGAATGTGGTCGAGATGACGAAGCGTGAGGACGATCTGTTCGCCGCGGAGTTCCGGCTGCAGCCCCTCGAGCGGGGCTACGGGTACACGCTCGGCAATTCCTTGAGGCGCATGCTGCTGTCATCCCTCGACGGCGCCGCCGTGTGGGCCTTCCGCCTCGATGGGGTGGTGCACGAACACCAGACTGTTCCCGGTGTGGTGGAGGATATCCACCAGGTGATTCAGCAGCTCAAGTCGCTCACGCTGGTTTTGGCGGAAGACGTGGACGAGGTCGTGTTGCACCTCAAGGCGAGCAAGGCCGGCCCGGTGACGGCTCAGGTGATCGAACCCCACGGCTCCGTGAAGATCGTGAACTCCGATCACGTCATCTTCACGCTGCAGGAGGATCGCGACATCACGGCCGAACTGTATGTGAGGAGGGGTCGGGGCTATGTAGAAGCCTCGCAGCACCCGGTGGACCGGTCGCTTCCCGTGGACTTGGTGCGGATCGACTCGATCTACAATCCGGTGCGGCGGGCCAACTTTACCGTGGCCGAGACACGCGTTGGCCAGCGCACGGACTTCGACAGCCTGACGCTGTCTGTCGAAACGAACGGTACGATTTCTCCCGAGGATGCTGTCGCGTATGCCGCGGCCCTGCTCCAAGAACATTTCCGGCACTTCATCGAATTCGGGAGCGTGTCCGTCGAGGTGAGCGGCACCGAGGCTCCTTCCGGCCAGGATACGGCAAGGCTGCGAGAACTCCTGGCGCGGCCGATTGACGAGTGCGGGCTGTCGGTGAGGTCGGTCAATTCGCTCAAGAACTCGAGCATTAGCACGCTTGGTGATCTCGTCCGACATGCGGAAGAGGACATGTTGAAAGTTAAGAACGTCGGCGAAAAGGCCCTGTCGGAGATCTCCGATCTGTTGCGCCGGGAAGGCCTGAACTTTGGCATGGCGTTTGAGGATGTCGACGGCAACTTGGTCGTGACGAGCTCCGGCACCGCCCCTTCGTTGATCGGCTCTGCCGAGGATTCCGGGGAGGAGTAATGCGGCATCGGGTCAAAGGTCGGCAGCTCGGCCGGTCGTCCAAGCACCGGCGCGCCATGCTGAACAACATGGCGGCCGCCCTGTTCGGGCACGACCAGATTGTGACCACGGAAGCCAAGGCCAAGGAACTCCGGCCGTTCGCCGAGCGCCTTGTGACGCTGGCGCGCCAGGGCGATCTGCACGCCCGGCGGCGGATCGAGCGTCGTATCCGCGATCGCAAGGTGGCCGATCGGCTTTTCAAGGAGATCGGGCCCCGGTTCGCCGACCGACCGGGCGGGTACACGCGGATCGTCAAGTTGGGTCATCGCTCGGGTGACGGAGCCGAGATGGCCCGGATCGAGCTGATTGCCGAGTGAGAGTGTTGGTGAGGGGGCGGATCTTGAGCGAAGGGGACCAACAGGTCCCCGTTTTTCTTACTCGGAGAGGGAGGCGGCAGGTTGCCGTGGAGCTTTCACCACTTTGCCGGATCTGATACAGCGCGTGCAGGCGCGGATACGTTTCGGCTTTCCGTCGATCAGCGCCCTCACCGGCTGCAGGTTCGGATACCAGCGTCGGTTCGTCTTGTTATTCGCGTGGCTCACGTTGTGCCCGAAGGACGGGCCTTTGCCACAGATGTCACACACTCGCGCCATTGCGGGGTCCTGGTAAGGCGTTGTACAAGGGCCGGATACGATAAGCGAGAAAGCTACTCGAGCACTACCGCTTACTCAAGCCCAGACAGTGGGCCAACGGTTACTGCTCGAGCGAGGAGGACGTGAAACGGTGCCCACTGCACTTGTCACCGGCGTCACGGGTCAGGACGGTTCGTACCTCGCGGAGTACCTGCTGGACAAAGGGTACTTGGTCGTCGGGGTCGTCCGCCGCACGTCGCATGATTCCTATGAACGCATCGGACATCTGATCGATCGGATCACCGTTGTTCCCGCCGACCTGCTCGACCAACACTCTCTGACCACTGTCGTCGCTGAATTCAAGCCGGACGAAATCTACAACCTGGCGTCACAGAGCTTCGTGCCTACCAGTTGGGGGCAGCCCGTTCTCACGGGAGAGTTCACAGCATTGGGAGTCACGCGGTTGCTGGAAGCTGTGCGCCTGGCACATCCGCAGGCGAGGGTCTATCAGGCCAGCTCCTCGGAAATGTTCGGAAAGGTTCGGGAGACCCCCCAGTCGGAAATCACGCCGTTCCACCCCAGATCGCCGTACGGGGTGGCGAAGGTGTACGGACACTGGATTACGATCAACTACCGGGAGTCGCACGGCATGTACGCCGTCAGCGGTATCCTGTTCAATCACGAATCCCCCAGGCGGGGGCTCGAATTCGTGACGCGGAAAGTGTCGCACGGCGTCGCCAGGATCAAACTCGGACTCGCCAGCGAACTGCGGCTCGGCAACCTGAACGCGCTGAGGGATTGGGGATATGCAAAGGATTATGTTGACGCGATGTGGCGTATGCTCCAGCAACCCACGCCGGAGGATTTTGTGGTCGGCACGGGGAAGCCGCACTCGGTGCAGGACTTGGTAAAGATGGCCTTTGAGCACGTCGATCTTGAGTGGGAACAGTACATCAAGGTCGATGAGCGATACGTGCGGCCCGCCGAGGTGGACATCTTACAAGCCAATCCAGCAAAAGCCAAACGACTCCTGGATTGGGAACCGAAGACCTCCTTCGAGCAGCTAACCAGGATGATGGTCGACGCAGATCTTGCACGGTTGAGCAAGGGCCCGTGAAGGTATTGGTGACCGGAGCGGACGGGTTCGTGGGATCGTGGGTGGTGCCGCGGCTCGTCGAAGCGGGGCACAAAGTGATTGCGGCGGTGCGACCTGGTGGTGTGCCCGAGACAGACGAATACCTCCTCGATCGACTGAGTGGCGCAGAGGAGTTGGTGGAGCTGGAGTTGCGAGATTCGGCGTCCGTGGAGCGGGCCGTCTCGCACGGGGCTGATGCCGTCATACATCTTGCGGCGATCTCGTCAAATGCTGAGGGGTGGAGCGATCCTGGCCTCGCGTGGGAGGTGAACGCGGCTGGCACGGCGCGCCTGTGCAGCTTTTTGGGGCGAAGGAAACTGGACGGCGAGGATCCCGTGCTGCTCCTGGTGTCCAGCGCTGAGGTGTATGGGATGCTGCGGAACGACGCCGCGCCACGGGTCGAGCTCGATCCGGTGATCCCGATATCTCCCTATGCGTCCTCCAAGGCGGGCGCGGAAATTGCCGCGCTCGAAGTGCATCGACGCACTGGGTTGCGGGTTGTCATTGCCCGCCCGTTCAGTCATACCGGGGCAGGGCAGGATCGCCGGTTCGTCGTGCCGGCCTTTACCCACCGCTTGCTGACGGCCAAGCAGATCGGTGCGCCGGCCGTGACAGTGGGGAATTTGGAGTCGGTGCGTGAATTCCTGCACGTTTCCGATGTGGTGACGGCATATCTGCTTCTCCTGGATCGCGGCCGGGCCGGGGAGATCTACAACATCGCATCCGGAGAACCCGTTGTGCTGCGTGATCTCTTCGAGCAGATCTCCGATGCGGTGGGACACGCGGCGATTCCGGAGCCCGATTCCACGCACCTGCGAGCGACGGACATCCCGCATCTCGTAGGCGACAGCTCAAAGCTACGAGCGGAAACGGATTGGGAGCCTCGTGTCCCCCTTACTGAAACGTTGAATGAGGTCGTGAATGCCCAAGCGAGCTGATCTGGAAAAAATTCTCCTGATCGGCTCTGGCCCAATCGTCATTGGGCAGGGCGCCGAGTTCGACTATTCCGGAACACAGGCCGTGAAGGCCCTCAAGGAAGAGGGTTATCACGTTGTGCTGATCAACTCCAATCCCGCCACGATCATGACGGATCCCGAGTTGGCGGACCGGACGTACGTGGAGCCGGTTACCGCCGAATGGGCGGCCAAGGTGATCGAACGGGAGCGTCCCGACGCCCTGCTGCCGACCATGGGCGGACAAACGGCGCTCAATGTGGCAATGGCCCTGGCAGAGGACGGAACGCTCGCCGAGTACGGCGTCGAACTGATCGGGGCGAGCGAGCGGGCCATCAAGATGGCGGAGGACCGGCGCCAGTTCGCCGAGGCGATGGGCCGCATTGGCCTGGCCATTCCGGCTGGGCGGGTGATCGAATCGAAAGACGACGCGCTGGACGCGGTTGAGATAACCGGCTACCCGGCCATCATTCGGCCGTCGTTCACGCTTGGAGGCACCGGGGGCGGCATTGCGTACAACCGGGAGGAGTATCTCCAACTCGTAGATCGGGCGCTCGATCTCTCTCCCACACACTCCGCCCTGATCGAGCAATCCGTCCTGGGGTGGAAGGAATTCGAGTTGGAGGTCATGCGGGACGGCCAAGACAACGTCGTCATCGTCTGCTCCATCGAGAACTTAGACCCGATGGGCGTACATACGGGAGACTCGGTGACGGTCGCCCCTGCCATGACGCTGTCCGACAAGGAGTACCAGGTTCTTCGCAACGCAGCGATCGACATCATCCGTGAGGTGGGTGTGGCTGCCGGGGGATGCAACATCCAGTTCGCCGTGAATCCCACCAACGGGGATGTGTTGGTCATCGAGATGAACCCGCGGGTTTCTCGCTCGTCGGCGCTCGCATCAAAGGCCACGGGCTTCCCAATCGCGCGGATCGGGGCCAAGCTTGCCGTGGGCTACACGCTGGATGAACTCCCCAACGACATCACGAAGACCACCCCGGCATCCTTCGAACCGGTGCTCGACTACGTGGTCGTGAAGTATCCCCGATTCGCCTTTGAGAAGTTCCCAACCGCGGACCGCACGCTGAACACTCAGATGAAATCGGTAGGCGAGTCGATGGCCATCGGCCGCACGTTCAAGGAAGCATTCCAGAAGGGCATCAGGGCGTTGGAGGTCGATCGCGCAGGATGGGTGCAAGGCGAGACACCCGAGGACGATGGTGAGACACCCGAGGACGATGGTCTCCCGGCGGACGACGTGGAAAGTATCAAACGGGCGCTCCGCACGCCGACGGCCGAGCGACTCTTCCAGATCAAACGCGCGTTCACGAGCGGTATGAGCGTCGATGAGCTGTACGAACTCACCGCCATCGACCCATGGTTTCTGGGGCAGATGAAGGAACTAGTGGATGCCGAGGAGGCCTTTCGCTCTGCGGCGGAGATGACCGCGGACTCGCTCCGCATGATGAAACGCATGGGCTTCTCCGACGTTCAACTCGCCGCACTCCGCGGCGTGCCCGAAGAGCAGATGCGCCACCGCCGATGGGAACTCGGCATCCGACCCAGCTACAAGACCGTTGACACGTGTGCCGGTGAGTTCCCGTCGTCGACGCCGTACCTCTATTCGAGCTACGATGACGAGAACGAGTCGGAAGGGTTTGGGGACAACGCCATCGTCATCCTCGGGAGCGGACCCAATCGCATCGGCCAGGGTGTCGAGTTCGACTACTGTTGTGTCCGGGCGGGACTCGCCCTGCGGGCGCTGGGCTACCGGACCATCATGATCAACTGCAATCCGGAGACGGTGTCGACCGATTTCGATATCTCGGACAAGCTGTACTTCGAGCCGCTCGCCTTGGAGGACGTGCTCGAGATCGTACACCTCGAGCAACCCCTGGGCGTCATCGTTCAGCTCGGCGGCCAGACGCCGCTCAAACTCGCCCGAGCGCTCGAGCGGGAACACGTTCCGATCCTCGGCACGACTCCCGACGCCATCGACGCCGCCGAAGACCGGGGTCGGTTTGAGGAGCTGAGCCGTAAGCTCGGGATCGCACAGCCCCCCAGTGGAACCGCGGTGAATATCGAGGGGGCAATCGAGGTGGCGGAGCGCGTCGGCTATCCCGTACTCGTGCGGCCGTCGTACGTTCTGGGAGGGCGGGCGATGGAGATCGTCTACGACGAGCTATCCCTGCGAAACTACTTCGAGCACGCCGTTCGGGCTTCGCCCGACCACCCGGTACTCATCGACCGGTTCCTCGAGGACGCGTTCGAAGCGGATGTGGATGCACTGAGCGACGGACAGCACTGCGTCATCGGTGGGGTCATGCAGCACATCGAAGATGCCGGCGTCCACTCGGGAGACTCCGCCTGCGTCATGCCTCCCTATCTCATCGGCGACGACGCCGTGGAACAAATGCGGGAGTACACCCGCGCGTTCGCTCGAGAGCTCGGTGTCGTGGGCTTGCTCAACGTCCAGTACGCCATCAAGGACGACGTCGTATATGTGCTCGAGGTGAATCCCCGAGCCTCGCGCACCGTCCCGTTCGTGAGCAAGGCCACGGGCGTCCCGCTGGCCAAGCTTGCGGCCGCTGTCATGGTGGGGCGAAGCCTGGCCGAAGTCGGGGCGATCGATGATGTCCTCGCACCGTACGTCGCCGTGAAGGAGGCGGTCTTCCCGTTCTCGAAGCTCGCCAACGTCGACACGGTGCTGGGTCCTGAGATGCGCTCAACGGGTGAGGTGATGGGGGTGGCAGACAGCTTCGGGATGGCCTTTGCCAAGGCCCAGAGCGCTGCAGGCGGCGAGTTGCCGCTTGAGGGAACAGTGTTCGTCACGGTGAACGATTCGGACAAGCCCACGGTTGCCCCGATCGTGCGGCGCTTTCATGAAATGGGCTTTCGCATCCTCGCGACGTCCGGGACGGCCGGATATCTCCGTGCCCGGGGGATACCGGCCGATGTGGTGCAAAAAGCCTACGAGGGCCGGCCGCACGGTGGTGATCTCATCGTGTCCGGGGCGGTGCAGCTGCTGATCAACACGCCCCTCGGCAAGCTCACGCAGGAAGACGATTACATGCTCAGACGAATGGCACTGGTGCATGCCGTGCCGTGCACGACGACCATTTCGGCGGCGAGCGCTGCCTGTGACGCCATTCTCGCTCGCCGGAGTCGCCAAGGGACTGTGCGGTGTCTCCAGGAGTGGTACGAGCAAAGCCCGGTCTCGATGGGCGTGGGTGTCTTCTCGCCGTTGGCCGAAACCACGCCCACCGCGTGACGTCAGCGACTTTGGTCGAGCTTCGGGCTCGGCTCGACTGCGAGATCTGGTCGGCGGTCCCCCTCGCCGGGTATACGACCTATCGGATCGGTGGACCGGCGGCGGCCCTCGTGGTGCCGCAAAGCGTCGAAGATGTCGCGCAAGCTCTTCAGGTTGCGAGAGAGACCGGCACCCGCTGGCTGGCCCTGGGACTCGGCTCGAACCTCCTCGTGGAAGACGCGGGGTTCGACGGGATCGTGGTTCATCTGACCAAGGCCCTATCCGGAGTGACTCGGGGTGGGCCCGAGGGGACGTGTTGGACAGCCGCGGCTGGCATGCCAACCCCGCTGCTGGCGAAGCAAACGGCCGCGGCGGGGTTTGCCGGCGTGCACCGGCTCGTGGGAGTGCCCGGCACGGTTGGTGGTGGGGTCTTCATGAACGCCGGCGCCCACCGGCAAGACTACGCGACCGTGACGCGCTCGGTGGAAGTCGTCGATGAGATGGGCGAGGTCCACGGCATCCCGGGGGGCGAAATCCCGTGGAGCTACCGGTCGAGCGGCCTCCAGCACGTGATCGTCGTGTCGGCCACTGTGGAATTGGCGCCGGAGGATCCGGCATTGCTCGAGCGGGAGATCGGTCAGCACCTGAGCTGGCGCAAGGCCGGTACGCCGTTCGACCGCCCGTGTTGCGGCTCGGTGTTCCGCAATCCCGTTCCCTCCAACGGAACTCGCGGGGGCACGGTCGACGAGCGTACCGCCGGGCAACTGATCGACGCCGCCGGACTAAAGGGGCTGCGCATCGGAGCAGCCGAGGTGTCAACGAAGCATGCCAACTACATTGTTAATACGGGAGGCGCGACGGCTGCAGACGTTCGCCGTGTCATCGACACCGTTCGGGAAACCGTGCAGCAGCGCTTTGGAGTGGAGCTCGAGTTGGAAGTAAGGATCGTCAGCTAGGAGTCGCGCATGCCTGATTACTTCGTTCACGAAAGCTCGTACATCGACGAGGGCTCGAAGGTCGGGAACGGAACGAAAATCTGGCACTTCTGCCACGTGATGGGTGGGGCGGAGATTGGTGAGGGGTGTAACCTCGGGCAGAACGTAGTGGTGATGCCCGGGGCCAAGATCGGGAACAACGTGAAGATCCAGAACAATGTCTCGATCTACGAGGGAGTAATTCTCGAGGACGACGTCTTTTGCGGACCTTCGTGCGTGTTCACCAATGTTAGCACGCCGCGAAGTGAAGTCGTGCGGCGAGGCGAGTACCAACAAACACTGGTCAGGCGTGGCAGAGTTGTGTGCGGGGTTACGCTCGGGGCGTATTCCTTCGTCGGTGCCGGGGCGGTGGTGACCTCCGATGTGCCCCCCTACGCCCTCATGGTTGGGGTCCCGGCACGCCGGGTCGGGTGGATGTGCAGGTGTGGTGATCGTCTTCATCTGGCGGGTGCTTCGATCCGATGTGACCGCTGTGGATCTCGTTACCGGGAAGAGGACGGTGTGCTCCACCCGATTGACCCATCGGGCGCAGCTCGGTAAGTTTGTGTGCCCCTTAGACTTGGATGAGATGTGACTGTCCCGCTGTTGGATTTGGGTGCCCAATACCAGAGCATGAAAGAAGAGGTGTTGGCTGCCGCACTGGGCGTCATCGAAAGCCAGCGATTCATCATGGGCGAATCGGTTGGCAGGCTGGAAGAGGCGGTGGCCGAGCTGAGTCACGCCCGCTTC
>JBDHFY010000162.1:0-10673 GCA_039590195.1 Gemmatimonadota bacterium
CAAGCGACAGCGGGGGCAGGAGGTGACTACGAAGGATTGACCGCGCAGTGTTATAAGCCACAGAGGTCACAGAGAGTTGGCCTTTTAGTACCCGCCATGAGAGAGCTCGCGCAAGAATTCTCTGTGCCCTCTGTGTTCTCTGTGGCAAAATGCCCTCGGCTCGCGATTCTTGTGCTTCGCAGCTAATCGCGGATTGCCAACCACCGACGCCTCCGGCTAGACCCATTGCCCGTGGGCACCCCTTCTCACTTCCTACTTCTCCCTTCTCCCTTCTCCCGTATCGCATCCGCCTCCGTCTCCGTGGCGAGCAGTCGGCCCGTCAGCAGCTCTTGAACGATGCGATCCGCATCGTAGACGTGATCGAGAGATGCGTGAACGGCCCGAACGTCCACCATGATGTTCCGGCCCTGCTCCGGCAGGTAGACGTAGTCGCGGGAGAGGCCGTTGATATTCCGGTCGAAGTTGAGACCGACCAACGCCAAGTTCGGCGTGACCGCCGGCGAACCGGAGTTCCCGCCATACGTGTCTGCGGTGGAGACGAAGTTCAAGGGCGTGGAGAGATCGAGACCGGTGGGTGGCATCCGCCAGCGCTCAGGCAGCGCCCAATCGACTTTCCCGGCGTGCGCGTGCGCGCGGTCGTACACGCCGTAGAACGTGGTGTAGGGTGGCGCGAGTGTTCCATTGTACTCGTACCCCATGACCACGCCGTCCGTGATACGCGGCGAGAACGTAGCATCGGGCGGCACGCTCCGGCCGTACACGTCGAACCGCACACGGCCGAGCTGGCTCCCCAGCTCCCGCTCCTCCGCGAGTAGTCGTGCAAAGGCCGAACGGAACTCGAGGTAGGCCGGGACCAGAGCCCGGATCAGCACCAGCCCCGGATCGTCCGGCGAGGGCTCACCTTGCTCCATCGCGTGCCGCGTATCATCGGATGATGCTAGTGAGGAGTGGGCCAGCAAGGCCGCTGCCGACGCGACTGGTGTGCCGTCCATGAGAACGGCCCGGGTGATCTCGTGATCGGTGCCGAGGTAACGCTCGATATCGGCCAAGCGTTCAGCGAGCAGCCGTTGCTCGAGATCTGGCGGATGGTCACCGATCGACAGCACAGCATCGCGCAAATCCGCCAACGAATCCTGAGGCGCGTTGCCAGCGCGGGAGGCTGCAAATCTGAATGCCGCCACCAAGCGCCGCATGGACTGCGATCCGTATTGAGGGTGTGCCAGCTGAAAGAACGCGCCGTAGGACTCGGCCAACTCTCCTTTCTGCCGCTGCACCGCGGCCATTCGGTCGAATAGATCGCCGTACTGCATACTCAACTCAGCCTGTTCCCCGATCCTCTGTCGCAGAGCGCGCTCGGCATCACGACGCTTAGCCATGATCAAGTCGCTGTGCAACGCGTCGAGCCGTCCGATGGCGGCCTTGAGGGAGTTCGACAACGAGAACATGCGGTTCCGGATGTCCAACGCTTCGGCCTCTGCAGGATGTCCTTCCCGGAACGCACCCATTGCCCGATGTCGACTGGCGAGCCACGCCCGCTGGGCGGGCACCTGGACATCCCTCAGGAATTCGAGTTGCGCCACGGTGTTGAGCCGGTTGGTGGGACCCGGGTTGCCGATGACGAACACTACGTCGCCCTCTTCGACTCCATCGACGCCCCACCCGAAGTGGTGTTCGGTCTGATACGGCCTCCCGTCCGACCCGTATGCTCTGAGAAAGGCGAAATCGAGGGCATATCGCGGATAGGTGAAGTTGTCCGGATCGCCACCGAAGAATCCCATCTCGAGTTCCACCGCCATCACGAGCCGAATGTCGGTGAAGCGCCGGAAGACGTAGGCCGAATACCGGCCGCCATTGTAGAGCGCCATCATCTGGACCCAGACAGAGTCGGACCCGGAGCCGGAGGCGTGTCGCTCGGCGAGTCGGGCTTGGATTCCGGCAAACACGTCCCCGCGCACCCGTTCACGTTCCCCAACGTCTTGCACGCCGTCGATGGCTGTGTACACCTCGTCGGTCACGTCCTCGATGGCGATGAGCTGGTCTGCGTAGTAGTCCGGGATAGGTCGCTCGTCCGCGAGGGAGGTGGCGTAGAAACCGTTGTCGAGCAATCCCTCACCCGGGCGGCTTACCGCCGAGACGCGACTTCGGACGCAGTGATGGTTCGTGGCCAGCAGCCCGTTGGGCGAGACAAAAGAGGCCGAACAGCCGGGAATGCGGAGGGCCGCCATGCGAGCGCGCTCGAACCACACCTCATTCGCGTCAAAGCCATAGGTCTCGCTGAAGTAGTCCGCCGGCGCGTACTCGAACGTCCACATCTTCCCGCCGTCGAACCGGCCGGCTCGAACGGTGTCCACGTCCACGCCGCCCACCTGCGCGAACACCAGGCCGGGCAACGCGGCGAGCGCAGCTAGGAGATACGGTACACAGAACAGCCCACGGGCTACTCGCACTCGGAGTCGGATCATGGTACTACCCACCCAAAGTAGTTTTCAAGAAGTAGTCTGACGTTAGGGCTCCCACATAGTAAGCGCAAAGCCCCTCAGTGGTTATCATCTGCGATGATCCGCCCGAATCAGCGATATCTGTGGCTTCATCCGCGGCTACCATCCGCGAGATCCGGCGCCATATCCGCAATCAGCCGCGTTCATCCGCGGCCTTCATCCGTGGCGCTAGCGGCACCGAAGTGCTTGCGGTACCAGGCGATGCTTCGGTCGATCAGGTCGACGACGTGACCGGTCTCCCGGATACCGTGCCCCTCCCGCGGGTAGCGAACCATCACAGTCTCGACGCCAACATCGTGTAGCGCAATGTAGAACTGCTCCGCCTCGGCGATGGGGACGTCGTTGTCGTTTTCACCGTGCACCAGCATGGTGGGAGTCTTGACCCGCGCGACGTGCTTCAAGGGAGATCTCTCCCACAGCAGGTTCATGAGATCGTCTTGATGGGGGTAGGCGCCGAACTCCACCGCCAGATAGTCGTGGTAATACGCCATGTAGTTGAAGCTCACGAGATTCGAAATGCTCGCGATGGGAATGGCGGCCGCGAACATACGGGTCTGCGTTACAATCCAGTTGGTGAGTTGTCCCCCGTAACTCCCGCCCTCGATGCCCAGGCGCGTATGGTCGAGCCAGTCGTAGCGACGCAGCGCCGCCTGCACCCCGTAGATCACGTCCTTGGCCTCTCCCCCGTTCTGGTCGCGAAAGATGGCATCGGCAAATGCCTGGCCATATCCCGTCGAGCCTCGGTAATTGACGGTGAGCACGGCCCAACCTTGAGCGGCGTACGTCTGGGCCTTGTGATCGAAGCGCGGCCCCCGCTGCCCGTGGGGGCCGCCTTTGATCATCGTGATCATCGGATGCGTGGTGCCCTCCCGCCGACCGATGGGATGGGTGAAGAAGGCCTCGACCTCGAGTCCGTCAAAACTCGTATATCGCAGCGGCTCGATCGTCGCCACTTCCCTTTGGTCCAGCACTGCGCGGTTCAGATCCGTCAGCTGTTGCACCGAGTCCCCGGCCAGTATGTATAATTGCGCCAGATCGTTGGGTGCATGGAAGGCGTACGCGACGGATCCCCCGCCGCCGAGCGACCACGATCCCACCGCACCGACCTCACCGATCACCACGGCATGATCACCGCTCAGGTTCAGTCGATGGAGTTGCACACTACCCTGCTGCTGAACGGTGAAGTACACCAACCGTCCATCTCCAGACCACGCCGGCGTCCCCTGGCGATTGTCGATCACCGCACCCAGCTCGCGCCGGTTCGAGCCGTCCGCGTCCACGAGCCAGATGTGAGTATCTTCCATCGTCGTCTCGGAGGACGTGAGGCCGCGACGGGTCCCTTGATACACAACAGTCTGGCCGTCTGGCGACCACTGCGGTCGGTACTCGGCGCTTTCAGTCTGCGTGATCCGTCGGATCTCCCCGTCATGGACCCGCGCGGCGAAGATGTCGTAGTTGAAGAAGCGATCGGGATCCGGCTCGCGATTCGACACGAACAAGATCTCCTGGCCGTCCGGCGACCAATCGAGGGAGTGCTCGTAGTAATCGCCGCTGGTGAGTTGGCGAACGTTGTTCGAAGCCACGTCGACGATGAAGATGTGCGCCCGGCGGTTGTCGTTGAACCGAGTCAGACCCTCCGCTGCCGTCGGTTTGTAGAGATAGCGGGTGATCACGGCAGGATCACCCTGTGCATCGGGCGCCTCGGGACCGGGCACGGTTGAGACGAACGCGATCGCACGGCCGTCCGGTGACCACGACAGCCGCTCGCCTCTCGACGGAAGGGGATGGTTCGTGTCCTGCACCGGTGCGAGGAAGGTCGCATCACTCCCGTCCGGCCGCACCACAATCACACCACTGCGATCTTCCTGCCTACCGACATAAGCGATCCACGACCCGTCCGGTGACCAGCGTGGTCCGGAGCCGGAGCCCTCGGCGAGCGGGCTGTGAGCGCCGGAACGCCGATCGTGTATCCAGATGCGCGACGAAGAGCGGCCGGACGTCTGCCGGCTGACGAGCGAGTACGCGACATACCGTCCGTCGGGCGAAAACTGGGCATCGTCCACCGAGCGGAGTCGATGCAGATCGGCGCTTTGAAACCCCTGCTCCTGTCCCGGCGCAGTGCCGGCCGCGGTCGCCAGGAGGGTGGCTATCAGCGGTATCAGCAAACGTAATGCAAACCTGTGCGGCATCGGGATCCTCCCTTTGTTCTCGTAGCTACCGTGTTCACATTGGCAGAGGAGGCGCCTCGGCCCATCGTCCCGACCGCGACGGTGGCATGTCGGCCATCGACGCCTGCCGGGAATGCCGGCATGCAGTTCGGCCTTGAACATACCCCATCCGACCACACGCGCCACCTTGCGCGGCACGGAACACATGGCATCTTGAGGCTCGGTATGTACATCACGGCAACAGCAATGCATGGGTGCATCCGCGCCGTGGCCGCCCTCGCAGTGGCGGGGTTGGTCGGATCTGCCTGCGTGCGCGGTGAAGGGGACAGCGCCACTCCGCTACCGCGAGAGCTCCACGGCCTGGAGCTCGGTGACCTGCACACCGGAGATGATGCCGCCCGGCTGATTGGCCGCCTCCACGGAAGCAACGTCTCACCGAGCGAGAGCTACGTCGGCTACTACGGCCCCCCAGAGATGCGCGCGATCCTATACCTGAGCCGGTTCCATGACCACTCAGGCGCTCAATCACAGCTTGTCGCCATGGCAGATCGCATCGGTTCAGGAAGTGGCGGGTTTGGACACCACACGCAGTTCCACGTCTTGGGAATCGAGATCCACTCAGTCTTCGGCTACGGCCAGATACACTACTTTTTCGCCAGGGAATCCGACGTCGTGTGGCTTGGCATGCCTCCGCCCATGGCTCGTGCCGGGCTCGCCGACCTCCTGCTCGTCGCAGTGGATTCCATTCCCAGCCTGGGCGGCACAGGCCGCATCGTCACCTGAATTCGCCAGCGCCCATTTCGACTGATGCGAACGAGCTCCCCCAGATCGGATCGTTGGTGCCCGAGGACCACCCCGCGCGGTGTTTCGCTTGCCGGGTCGTAAGGTGTCCACTCTAACACCTGCCGCCCAGCGGAGGTATGATAAGTCGCTGACCTAAAGATTACCGGGAGTGCACCATGAGCCTGACCAAGCAAGGAACCACGTACGAGTCATTTTCCTATCTCGAGAAAGGTCGCGACTTCCCGGTGTTCGATCTTGCCGAGGAGATCGATCGCGTCGAATCCCACCCGGTCCCGCTAGCAGCAGCTGAAGAAGAACGGGTCCAACGTATTGTCAAAGAGAACGTGTTGGTTTCCCTCCACGAACACCTCGGCGTCTTTCCCGCCGACATTCGCCAGTCCCCCGACTACTGCCGTGCCGGACGCATGGCCACCGCCTTCCGGGCGTTGGCCACCGCCCACTGGGATGCGGTGCTCGACAATCTCATGGACGGTATCCTCAACATCGAGTCGCCAAGTGGGTGGAAGTGGACCGAGGTGCTGCACGATCTCGGCATGCGGCTGTGCGATCTCGCCCATCAAGACTTCGTCATCCACTGCACCAGCGTGGACGACATCCTCCGAGCCCACGCCGAGGGCAGGGTCGCCTGGATCGCGTCCATCGAGGGCGCGGCCATGATCGAGAACGAACTCGACCGCATCGACATCCTATACGGCTTTGGCGTGCGTGCTCTCGGTGTGACATACAGTGAAGGCAACGCACTAGGGTCGGGTCTCAAGGAGCCTGGTGATGGCGGTCTCACCGTGTTCGGCCGGCGCGCGGTCCAACGCATGAACAAGTTGGGAATGCTCATCGATTGCTCACATTGCGGGGACCAGACTACGCTCGACGTGATCGAGGTGAGTGAAAAACCCATCATCTTGAGCCACATCGGCGCCCGGGCGCTGTGGGACTCGAATCGCTTGGCTCCGGATGATGTCCTCGAGGCGTGCGCGGCAAAGGGCGGGCTCATCGGTGTCGAAGCCGCTCCACACACCACGATCACCCGTAGCAACACAACGCACACGCTCGACTCAGTGATGGAACATTTCGAGTACATCAAGAATCTCGTGGGCGTCGATCACGTCGGGTTCGGACCGGATACGGTCTATGGTGATCATGTCGGGCTCCACAAGGTGTATGCCAGCGCCCTCTCGATCGAGGCGGCGCGGTCGGCACACCCAACGGCCGAGGGATCGAAGAACCCTCCGTTCGAGGAAGTCGAGTACGTCAAGGGACTCGAGAATCCTACCGAGGGCTCGCAGAACATCGTGCGGTGGTTGGTGAAGTATGGGTATTCAGATGAGGACATCGTGAAGGTGTTGGGCGGGAACGCGCTCAGATTGCTGCGCGAGGCGTGGATGCAGTCGTGACGGGCGAGGGCTGCACATGGGCACAACTCGGGGTGCGCCAAACCTGAAAATGTGCTTCGGGTCACCGATCCTCGACTTGGCGTTGCCCACTGTAGACCTCAAACCTAAGCACGCTCCTACCTCGAGGTGACCCTGTGTCGGACCGAATCCATCTTTTCCCCAACGCTCCCTCACTCGCACTGGCAGTGGCAATGATCACAACGCCCATGCCCAGCGCGGCGCAGGGAGGTTCGGTACTTCAGTTGTTGAACGTAGAGGGGCGGCAGCTGCAAGCCGGTGCCGAATACCGTGGTGCTCTTTCCACCTCCGACTATCTCTCGCCCCAGGACAATTACCTCGAGGCGTGGACGCTAGAGGGGCGAGCGGGAGAATCGGCGACCATCGATCTCTTGTCAGACGATTTCGACTCACATCTCTACATCGTCGGACCGGGATTGGGAGAGACGCTCTCCGACGACGACGGCGGCGGCGGCTGTAACGCCCGAATCACCCTCACGTTTCTCGAAACCGGGACCTTTCATGTCGTCGCCAGTTCCGTCGGGGCAAAGCAGACCGGGATATATACCCTTCGGGTCACGGATACCCCGGAGCCGACTCCATCGTATGATTGCGGCGAACCCAATCCCGAAGTGCTGAGGGCCCTCCCGATCGACGATCGGTCGATTCGGCTGGGAGAACTCGCGACCGGGCGCTTCACCGGAGGAGAGCCGGCAGTTCAGGACGGTCGTCCGGCGCAAGCTTGGGCCCTCGAAGGACGAGCCGGGGAGCCGGTAATGGTCACGCTCGAGTCGACAGATTTCGACGCTTACCTCTACTTGACCGGTCCCGGCCTGGACGATCTGCTGTCAGACGACGATGGAGCAGGAAACTCGAATTCGCAGATCACTGTCACCCTTCCGCAAGACGGGATGTATCTGGTGGTGGCGAGCAGCTTCCAGGCAGGGGCCACGGGTTCGTACACGATTCGCGTCGACGAGCCCATCGACCTGAACACGCTTCCCACCGAAGGGCGGAGCATCGGGGCCGGTGAAGCAGCATCCGGACAGCTCACGTCAGCCGATCCGGTCGTGATGGAGGGCCGTCAAGGACAGGTGTGGGCATTGGAAGGAGAAGCAGGCCAGACCGTCACCATCGATCTCATTTCCGACGACTTCGACTGCTATCTCTACCTCGTGGGTCCCGGCCTGGAAGAACCACTGTCTGACGACGACGGCGGCGGCGATTTCGACTCGCGGATCAACATCACGTTCCCCGAGAATGGGACCTACCGGGTCATTGTGAGCGCGCTGGGAGGAAACACGGGAGCATTCACCCTGCGGGTGAGCGGCTCGTAGGGGAGAACAAGACGGAGGCATAGAGGGAACGCAGCGGACGGCCGGTGCCGGCGCCCGGCGCGATCCGCCGAAGCCCCGCCGCCAATCAGTGGCGGCGGGGCTTCTCGTGAGCGACAGGCAAAAACCGAAACCCTACGGGAGCGGTTCGTTTCCGACGACGAACGAGTCCACAAAGAGCCGGGCCACCGCGGACCGCATCACGTTGCTGTCTCCACCCAGGCCGTACGCGCGGCTCAACATGTCACTGTTGGCGAGGACCACGAAGGCCAGACCCTCCTCGGGAGCGCGAACGATGAGCGACGAGTTACCAATCCACCATCCGTAGTGCCATTCCAGCTTCACGCCTTGGTAGTCGTAGATGAACCAACCCAACCCGTACGGAAGCGTCTCCCCGGCGTTGGAGAGCGCGGGTGTGAACACCTGCTCCCAGGTCGCCGCCTCGAGGAAACGGCCTTGATCGATGGCGATCGAGTACGTGGCCATATCCTCCACGGAGGCGATCAAGCCGGCAGCGGTCCCGAAATAGGACGGGTACCCAACTTGGACCACATTGCCGTCCTCCGACTGGTACCCGGTCGCCATGTTGGCGATGAAGTCATCTCGGTTCAGGCCCGTCAGCTGAAAGCTGGCTTGATCCTGGACGTTCGGGGCCGTGTGCGTCACCTGAAGCGGTTGGAGAATCTCCTCGACCAACAGCGCCCCGAAAGTACGGCTCGACACGCGCAAAATGACCTGATCCAATCCGCCAAAACGATCCCCGTTGTAGCGATACGCCGCCCCCGGAACTCCCTCGGAGGTATGCGTCAGCAGGTGGCGGACGAGAATTGTCCCGCTGCTCTCCAAAGCCACACCATATTCGCTGACCGGGTCGTTGAGATCGATCGCCCCTTGCTCCACCAGTTGCATCACGATGGTGGCAGCGAAGGTCTTGGTGAGCGACGCCAGGTGAAAGGCGGTGGTGGGTGTCACCGGCTTGTTCTGCTCCACGTCGGCGTAGCCAAACCCCTTGGACCACGCGATGCGCCCATCCTGCACGATGGCCGCAGATAAGCCCGGTATCTGAAGCTGTACCCGAAGGCCGTCCAGCTGTGCCTCGAAACCCTCCAGCCCTTCCATGGGGTCCACGGAAATCGTCGGGTCGGCACACGCGATCAGGAGGCAGCCTATGCCGGCCCGTACCGCGCGACGCAAGGCCATGGCGTTGGCCACACCCTTTAGGGATGGATCCATCGTACTGTCCCGGCGCCGGACACATCCATGGTAACGACGGGATTACCGATGTACTCCGGCTCCGCTCACATGCGCTTCGAGGTAGTCGCTGGCGTTGACTACGGCGACCGCGACTCCGGAGACACTGATGGTCACTTCTCGGCTTTCGAGATTTCGGGCCTGGTAGCTCGCGGCACCCGAGATAGCCACGTCCTGTCGCTCAGCCCAGCCTTCGAGGTACACGCTCGCCGCACCGCTGATCGCGACGGCGAAAAATGGCGTGTCGATTCCAGTGGCCTCCACAGCTGCCCCACCCGAGACCTCGATCTCGCTGAGATCTCTGACCGTCAGCCGATACTCGATCTCCCTGCTGGGCGAGAGGTTGGTGTTGGGCCGGGTGCCGAGGGTGAGCCGACCGTGGTGCACCTCGGACGTCAGGTAGGGCAAGATGTTGTGCTCCGCCGTGATCGTGAGCGTCTCCTCCCCGGTCTGCTCGATCACGAGTCTCCCAGCCCCGCTCAGGGAGATCGCGCTGAAGTCACTGACGGCCCGAGACTCCGTTCTGAGCTCTCCCGATCCGTGTATGCGATCGGAGTTTGAGTCCTGCACATCCGTGACCGTCATGCATCCCGCGAGCGTCATCGCCAGGGCGGCCGCACCGACCAGTGTCATGTATTTCTTCATGGTTATCTCCCACCCGAACGTCGCAGTAAGGCCGGGGTCAGGCGTGTCGCCGACATGCCTGATGACCGGGCCAAGGCGCTTTTCCTGTGATGGAACGATCGAGTGTGCCAAGTTCTTTCGTGTTCCTCCGTGGCGCTGCCAACGGCGGCGGCGCCGTTCGACCCCGCACTCGGCAAGATCGATACCGTCTCACCTCAGCGTCGCAAGTCGTTGGAGAAGAGAGGATTACCTGGAAGGGAGGAATTCCCGCTCGAAGAAGCCTGTCCCGACTTTGGGACGTCCAGGGGAGGATGGCGGTCACGCAGAATTATTAGAAAAATACTCTGCAAATGACGGCGCTTCAGCGCGGCAGCGTGGGTCCGGGTCCCACCCACGACTACCCGTTTGCCGCAGTCACGCCCCGCTCAGGGCGAATCCCGCGTTCCAATGCTGTGGGCGATGAGGGCGCCGGCCAGCACCCCGGCGCCAAGTCCACCGTAGCATGCGATGGCCCAGCCATTGACGGCGTCCGCACGGGCAAACCGCCAAACGCCGATGGCGTAGCAGAGCGAGACGGCGACGGCGCCCATTCTCCCCCGGAGAACC
>JBDHFY010000163.1:0-10102 GCA_039590195.1 Gemmatimonadota bacterium
GCACGGGTGAGGATGACCTGGCTTCTGCCCTGTTTGCTTGGTACGGCGGTGACGGCCTTGGTCTTGATATACTTTCACAATAAATTCAGCTTTGGGAATATGGCTTTTATTTACAGGGGTGTTCCTGCGCGATGCCCCGGAAGTACATGAGCCCCTCGACGGCAGTCGCCATGTCCGCGTGCGGATCCCATGCGGTGACCGCGTAGGTCGTGACCCCGTGGCGATGCGCGAGGTGAAAGTCCGAGTCCGGCCACATCTGCATGCAGGAGTCGATGTAGATGTACGGGTGATCCCGTTCCAGGATGGAGTGCACCGCCTTCCCCGAAGGGCACGGCTCCTGAGCCCTGGCTTCGGCGGAGAGCGCGGACGCTCCCACTCCGGCAATGGCGGCGCTCTTGAGGAAATCTCTCCGGCTGGTCGTCATCGGTCGGTCTCCCGTGTGATTCGACGCGAATATAGGACCGCGGCGGCGACATGGCGAAGGGTCGATATTGGAGGGGCGACGCATGCGTCCCCCACGCATGCGTCGGACCTGCGGTGCGTATGCCGCGACGAGGCGTGGGAGGTTCCGTTGAAGAGCGGGTAGGGGCGAAGCATGCTCCGCCCCGTGCATCGACGCAAGTGATTATTTGACAACAGGTTAGAGGGGGCAGCGGATCGTTCGCCGCTGAAGTGCTGCAGTCAGATCGCGGACCAAATCCCGACCCGCCTTGTAGCAGAAGCCTGTACCCCCCATCTTTGCCCCCCATGACTGAGATCACTGCCAAACTCTCGACGGCCCTCGCCGACCGCTACCAGATCGAAAGCCACCTGGGCGAGGGTGGCATGGCCACCGTCTACCTGGCCCACGACGTCAAGCACGACCGCAAGGTGGCGCTCAAGGTGTTGCGGCCGGAGCTCGCGGCGGTCATCGGCGCCGAGCGGTTCCTGAACGAGATCAAAGTCACGGCCAACCTGCAGCACCCCCACATCCTCCCGTTGCACGACTCAGGAGATGCAAACAATTTCCTTTATTATGTGATGCCCTACGTCGAGGGCGATTCGTTGCGGGACAAGCTCAACCGCGAACGCCAGCTCGCCATCGACGACGCCATCGAGATCACGCGCTCCATCGCATCGGCGCTGGACTACGCTCACCGCCAGGGCGTGATCCATCGCGACATCAAGCCCGAGAACATCTTGATCCACGACGGCCAGGCGCTCGTCGCCGATTTCGGGATCGCGCTTGCAGTGAGCCACGCAAGCGACGCACGCCTCACCGAGACCGGTCTCTCCATCGGTACGCCGCACTACATGAGTCCCGAGCAGGCTATGGGCGACCGCGAGCTGGACGCGCGGAGCGACGTGTACTCGCTGGGCGCCATGCTCTACGAGATGCTGGCTGGGGATCCGCCGTACACGGGAACCACCGCACAGGCAATCGTGGCCAAGGTGATCACCGAGAAGGCGCCGCCGGTCACCGCAACTCGGGATACGGTGCCGGGACACGTGGCTGCCGCCATTGCCAAGGCGTTGAACAAGATGCCGGCGGACCGGTTCGGCACAGCCGCGGCCTTTGCGGATGCCCTGACGAATCCTGCGTTCGCCATACCGGCGACCGCGGCCCCTGCTGCGGAAACACCCGCCGCTCAAACGCCGAAGCGGCGCGTTGCGATGCTAGCTGCCGCCGCCGGTCTCGTCGTCCTGGCAGTTGGCTTCGTTCTTGGCCGCGCATTGGCACCCGACCCACCGTTACGCCTGACTCGCTTCACTGTGGGACCGCCGGACAGCTCGTCGAGCATCACTGGGCGATGCTGTGGGCGGGCAATCGCCCTCTCGCCGGACGGTTCGCAAGTGGTTTTCCTCGTAGGCCCGAGCACTAACGGCCCGATCGGGCGGCGGGATCTCGACCGACTCACCGCAGAACCGATTCCCGGTACGGAGGGCGCATCCATTCCGTTCTTCTCCCCTGACGGCCGCTGGCTCGGCTTCTACATGGATGGGCGGTTGCGCAAGGTACCGATGGGGGGAGGCCCGTCGATTCCCATAGCCGACGTCCAACGCGTCGACGGTGCGAGTTGGGGCGACAACGACGTCATTGTGTTCGGCGGCCCCGGCGGCATCTCAACGGTTTCGGCGGCCGGGGGCGAACCAATCCGCATAACCAATGCGGAGGATGGCGTCAGACACGTGCATCCCCATATGCTACCCGGCGCCCACGCCGCTCTCTTCTCCATCGTTCAAGGCAATGTGGAGACGGCGCGCATTGCCGTGGCCGATCTCGAGACGGGCACCATCGACACGATCGGTTACGGGACGCACGCCGAATACGCGTCCGGCTATCTGCTCTATTCTGGTGTCGAGGGAACGCTCCTGGCCCAGCCGTTCGATCCAAGTGCGCGGCGCGCCACTGGACCGGCGGTGGCACTGCTCGAGGGAGTACAGATAAGCGGGAGTATGATGCCCGAGTTTGCCCTGTCGGACCAGGGCGGGTTGGCCTACGAAGGGGGTGGAACAGGAGGATTCGGAGAAACGCTCGATATCGTCACGGCGGCCGGGCGCGTTTCCGTTGCTTTGCCAGAGCAAGGAAATCTGGAGGATCCCTCGTTTTCGCCTGACGGCGGGCGCATCGCCCTGCGATACGGCAATCTCGGCAATAGCCAGGACATATGGGTCTTCGATCGGGAACAGGGTACATTGGACCGGCTCACCGTGGAAGGCGCGTTCAACGGGTCTCCCGTTTGGACGAAGGACGGGCGGCGGATTGCATTTGCCAGCAATCGGAGCGGTGAGGACCAGATCTATTGGAAGCCGTTCGACGGAAGTGGGTCTGCCGAGCTGCTCCTGCAGAGCGGTTACAGCAGCCATCCTGCTTCGTGGCTCCCCGACGGGCGCACGCTGATCTTCAACGCACAGCGTGGTGACACCGGATGGGACATTGGGATGCTCACGGTCGGGGACACGGTGCCAACGTGGATTCTCGCCACCGAGTTCGACGAAACTCAAGCACAGGTCTCACCTGACGGCCGCTGGTTGGCCTATACATCCGATCGATCCAGCGAGAACGAAGTGTACGTGCAGTTGCTGAGCGGAGAGGGCGGGCGCACCCAGACCTCGACAGACGGCGGATCGTCGCCGCGGTGGAGTCCTGACGGCGGGACGCTCTATTACGTGTCGGATGGTACCCTGATCGCTGCATCTCTGCAGACCGATCCGATTTTTCGTGTGACCGAACGCGCTGAGGAGTTCTCCGGAGTCACCGATCTCAACTCCCAAAACGTGAATTACGACGTGCACCCGGACGGCCAAGGGTTTTTGATGATCGGCCAAGGCGGCGGAGGGGGCGGCAGGCAAGTCATCTGGATACTCGACTGGCTCGAGATCGTGCGGGAGATGGAGACGGGACGGTGAAGCCACGGATTACACGGAAACGCACGGATGAGGGCACAGATAACGCAAAAGAAGACGGATGAGCGCGGATGATTGCAGAATGGTGCTTGTAGAATGCAGATCGGGGATTTGGCTATACAAGAACCTCAATCGCCAATCGCCAATCGCCCATCTACAATCTGAAATCACATGACCGATATCATCGAACGCCTCAACACTGCTCTGGCGGGTCGCTACGACATCCAAGGCGAGCTTGGCGCCGGCGGGATGGCCACGGTCTACCTTGCCGAGGACCTGAAGCACGAACGCCAGGTCGCGGTTAAGGTATTGCACCCGGAACTCGCTGCCGCCTTGGGAAGTGAGCGCTTTCTGCGCGAGATCAAGGTCACTGCCCGCCTCAATCACCCGCACATTCTGCCCCTCCTCGATTCGGGTGAAGCCGACGGCTTTGTCTATTACGTCATGCCCTATGTCGAGGGCGAGTCCCTCCGTCATCGCCTCAACCATGAAAAGCAACTCCCGGTGCACGACGCCCTTAAGATCGCACGGGAGATTGCTGCAGCCTTGAGCTACGCCCATAGCAGCGACGTGGTACACCGGGATATCAAACCGGAGAACATCCTCCTGGCGGCGGGCACGGCAGTGGTTGCGGATTTCGGGATCGCCACGGCCGTCAGTGCAGCAGGTGGGCAAAGGCTCACCGAGACCGGGCTCGCCGTGGGAACGCCGGCGTACATGAGTCCCGAACAGGGAGCCGGGAGCGGGGAGCTGGATGGCCGGAGTGACCTCTACTCGCTCGGATGTGTCTTGTACGAGATGTTGGGGGGGCAACCGCCGTTTACGGGAGCCACGGTTGAGAGCGTGGTGCGGCAGCACCTCGCGGCGAAGCCTCCACCGGTAACGCAGTTGCGCGACACCGTCTCGGCCGAGGTCGTAGGGGTACTTGATCGCCTGCTCGCCAAGGCGCCAGCGGACCGGTTCCGCTCTGCGACGCAGGCGGCCGAAGCACTCACGCCCGATGCCGCGACCCCCGCGCCCAGAGTCCCGCGGCGCACGGTACCTCATCGTGCCGCCATGTACGTCGCGGTCGCGCTCGCCGCGGCAGCAGTTGGTATCTGGTTCCTGTCCGGTACCCTTCGTCCTAATCGGGCGGGGCAAGGGCCCACGCTCGCGGTGTTGCCCTTCGAGAACCTGGGTCCCGCTAGTGAGGAGTATTTCGCTGACGGTATCACCGACGAGATCACGGCGCGTCTCGCGGGAATCGCCGGTCTCTCTATCATCGCGCGTCAGAGCGCCGTGCAGTACAAGAAGAGTCCCAAGACGCCGCAACAGATCGGCAGCGAGTTGGGGGTGGACTACTTGCTCGAGGCTACGGTTAGCTGGCAGCGGTCGGAAGACGGAACCAGCCGCGTGCGTGTGCGACCTCAGCTGATCAAGACGACCGATGCGACACACGTGTGGGCCGACATCTACGATGAGAACCTGACGGAAGTGTTTGAAGTGCAAACGAATATCGCCGAAGAGGTGAGCGAGGCGCTGGGCGTGGCACTGCTTGCCCCGGATCGGCAAACGCTAGACGTCATACCGACTGATGACCTCCAAGCATATGATTTCTATTTACAGGGCAACGAGTATATCAAACGCACGATCAGCGAAGAGCATTTGCAGGTAGCCGAGTCGATGTATGGGCAGGCATTCGAGTTGGATGCGAAGTTCGCTCTGGCAGCCGCACAGCTGTCGAAAGTCCACTCGTGGATGTACTGGTACTACTATGACCGAACTGAGGAACGGTTGACCAAAGCTCGAGAAGCGGTCGACAAGGCCTTGGCGATCGCTCCCGATCTGCCTGAGGTCCATCTTGCCCTCGGAGAGCTCTACTATCGGGGACCGTTGGATTACGACCGAGCGTTGGAAGAATTCTCAATCGCGGCACGGCAGCGGCCCGATGATAGTCAAGTCTTACAAGACATTGCATTGGTCCAGAGACGTCAGGGCAAGTGGCAGCAGGCGGCGGAGACACTCGCCAGGGTGTCGCAGCTGGAACCGCGCAACGCCAGCAACGCCTTGCAGGCGGGAATCACTTACCTGTTCCTGGATGACTATCAAGAGGCCGAGCGCCATTTTGGCCGCGCGATGGCGTTCGCGCCGGATCAGATCCGGCCGTACGTCTGGCTGGCGCGAGTGCATCTCAGCTGGAGGGGCGACACGGCCAGGGCGCGTGAGTTTATCCAGGAAGCCGACAGAGTGGACCCGCGTGTCCTCGACCCTCAGGCGTGGTGGCACTGGGCTCTGTTCCGGATTCTCGACGGTCCCTCGGAGCGCACCATGGAGCGCCTGGCCCAGCTGAACGTGTCCCGTGGGCAACAAACACCCGTCGATTCAGCCTTTTATTACCTCTCAACTGCAGGATTGTACGATCTTCGAGACCAGGTCGAGCTCGCGCAAGCACACTACGATTCGGTGCGGCTGGTTCTCGAGCCCAGAGTCGCGCAGCAGCCCAACGAAGCGCGATTTCACAGTGACCTGGGGATTGCCTATGCCGGACTTGGCCGGAACCGTGAGGCTGCCGAACAGGGAGAGCTGGCAGTACGGCTCCTGCCAATATCCCAGGAAGCGATACTGGGGCCGGACCAGGTCATGAAGCTGGCGCAGATCTACGTCATGGTTGGAGAGTACGACGCAGCAACAGAACGGCTCGAGTATCTGTTATCGATACCCTGGTGGATCTCCCACCACTGGCTGCGGCTCGACCCCCTTTGGGAGCCGCTCCGGGACCACCCACGCTTCCAGGCGCTGCTGGAGCAGTTCGACAGCGGTGAGAGGTGAGCAGGTGCGGATGATTGCAGAATGGTGATTGCAGATTGGCGATTGCAGATTGGGGTCCGCGGGGACGAATCGTGGATCTGCATTCTACAATCTGCAATCTAAAATCATATGACCGATACCCTCGAACGCCTCTCCACCGCCCTGGCAGATCGGTACCAGATCCAAAGCGAGCTGGGCTCTGGTGGGATGGCGACCGTCTACCTCGCCGAAGACCTGAAGCACAAGCGCAAGGTCGCCGTGAAAGTCCTGCGGCCGGAGCTGGCGGCGGTGATCGGTGCCGAGCGGTTTTTGAAGGAGATCGAGGTCACCGCCAACCTGCAGCACCCGAACATCCTGGCGCTGTACGACTCCGGTGAAGCGGACACCTTCCTCTACTACGTGATGCCGTTCGTCGAGGGAGAGAGCCTCCGCGAGCGGCTCAACCGGGAAACTCAACTCTCGGTCGACGAGACCATCCGGGTCACGCAGGCCGTGGCCGCGGCCCTGGACTACGCCCACCGGCACGACGTAATCCACCGGGACATCAAACCCGAGAACATCTTGCTGCACGACGGGCAGGCGCTGGTTGCCGATTTCGGCATCGCGCTTGCGGTGAGCCACGCAGGCGGCACCCGGCTCACCGAGACCGGGCTCTCCATCGGGACTCCCCACTACATGAGTCCCGAGCAAGCTATGGGAGACCGTGAACTGGATGGCCGCAGCGACGTCTACTCGCTGGCATGCGTGGTGTACGAGATGCTGGCTGGAGAGCCGCCCCACACCGGTCCATCGGCGCAGGCCATCGTGGCCAAGATCTTGACCGAGACGCCTCGCCCCGTCACCGACGCGCGTCCCTCGACGCCGGAGCCGCTGGCCGCCGCCATTGAGACGGCGCTCGAGAAGCTGCCGGCCGACCGATTCCCCACAGCCGACGCGTTTGCGACTGCATTGACCAGCCCCACGGTCACGACGTCGCGCAAGCGGGTGGCCCAGCGGCCCTCCACGAAGCAATGGGTCACCGGGGTCATCGCAGCTGTTGTCGCCATCGTCGCATTCCTCGGAGGTCGTCTTACCGGGCCCGAACCTTCCGACACCGAGTCGAGACTCGCGCGCTTCACCATCCCCACACCGGAAGGCAACGTTCTCGGCAATAATGTCTACGGGTTCATTGCGATCTCGCGAGACGGAGAACGGCTAGCGTACGTCGTCGAGACAGGCGGAGATGATGCACTGTTCGTGCGCCATCTCAGCAGCCTCACAGCGGCAGTTGTCACAGGTACTCGGGAGGCAGGCTCCCCGGTGTTTTCTCCGGACGGACTGAGGCTCGTGTACCAGATAACCAGTGGTGTCGTACGCAAGGTCAGGTTGGATGGAGGGTCGGCCGAAGACGTTGCAGCGGCGGGGACATGGGACATGAGCTGGCATACCGATGGCTCGATACTGTTCGGGTCCGGTAGCGGCTACGTGGGCAACAGTGCGTTTACCCGTGGAGCTTTGGTTGGCGAGGACGGGGTGACACGTATTCCGCCGGACGGCGGCCAGCCGGAAGTGATGACGACCATTGACACCGTTGCCGGAGAGACTGGACACTCCTTCCCCCAGATGCTCCCTGACGGCAAGCGGCTGCTGGCGTCGATCGAGCGCAACGTGTATTTCGGCGGCATCGCCGTTGGCGTGATCGATCTGGAGACAGACGAGCGAACGATCCTCGTGTCGGGTGCAAGCCGCGCTCGCTATGTGCCAAGCGGACACCTCGTGTGGGCACAGGATGACGGTCGCTTGCGCGCATCTCGGCTCGACCTCGATCGGCTGCAACTGACGGGGCCAACCGTGACGATCGCGGACGGACTGAGTGGGGCGGCAGGGGGGGCCTTTGCACAGTTCGACGTCTCAGACGCTGGCGACGTGGTCTATGTTCCCGCGCAACCACGTGAGCTCGTCATGGTAGATCGTACCGGCCGAGCCGAGCCGGTTGTAGACCAACAGCGGCGGTTCCACAGCCCGAGAGTCTCACCGAACGGTCGGCAGATCGTTATGGATATTGCCGACGAGACCGGACGCGACCTCTGGGTGGCGGATGTGGCAGATGGGACGCTGCAAAAGATCACTTTCACGGGCAATGTCAACGATCCGATTTGGACGCCCGACGGGCAACACGTCACGTACGGCGCGGCGGGTGGTGATAAGCGGGGCATCTATCGCGTTCCCGCTGATGGGAGCGCGAGTCCCGACTCGATCTACATGACCGCCGACGCCGACCGGACACCGGGCGGTTGGTTCCCGGATGGAGCAAGGCTCGTTGCCATAGCCGTCACGCAGCGTGGCTGGCAGTTAGAGACCGTTACAGACACAGGAGAGCGCACGTCCGAGCCCTTGCCCAACACGAGGCCCCAACATGCGTGGCCGGCGGTCTCCCCCGACGGCCGCTGGCTTGCATACCAGTCCGACGAAACAGGTACCGCCGAAGTCTACGTGCGGCCCATCGACGGCAGCCGTCGTGTGCTCGTGTCGCGTGAGGGCGGCACTTCTCCCGTGTGGCACCCGTCAGGACGCGAGCTGTTTTATCGACATCCGAAGGGCACCGCCGACGTGCTCGTCTCCGCCCGCGTCGAGCCTGGCCCGCCGTTCCGCGTCACGTCGCGCACGGAACTCTTTTCCATGAGCGATTACGAGCCTGGATCACCGCACGCCAACTACGACGTGCATCCCGACGGCGATCACTTCGTGATGGTGCGCATCCGCGGCGGGACCAGGATCGTCTACGTGCAGAACTGGACTCAATTGTTCGAGGAGCGCTAGGGGCGACCAGTAGGGGCGACGCATGCGTCGCCCCTACGCGTCTAATACCTCAACCCGCTCCCGATCGGATACTCGTCGCTCACCTTGACCGGGAGCTTGCCTGAGGGTTCGATCTCACCGGTCAACGCCTTGACGAACGAATCGAAATACGCTTCCTGATTGCCGAACCAACCCCGCTCACCATAACCGACGAGGAATGCGGACACCCCAGGGATCTTCCTGATGAGGTGAGGATTCCCGTAGGCCATGGCCACGACGCCGCCGGGCTTGGCCGCGATGACCCGCTGCATGAAGGCCAGGTCGCTTTCACGGATGGGTGTTGCCTCGCCGAGCTTTGTTCTCTGAACGAACAGTGACAGGATGACCATCTCGGATTCGGTGACCGCTTGCAGAGCCTCCTCGTAAACGGCGGGATCCAGGTTGGGGCGTAACGTGAAGCTCCGTATTCCTGGGAACGCCGCTGCCAGTTTCGCCGCGAGTGCCGGCGGTGACGGGTCGGTGTCCAACTTCTGGATGTTGATGTTGACGGCGTTGCTCACGCGGCCCGGCGCCACCGGCAGCACGCCGTCGTTCTTCAGGAGTGTGAGCGACCGGTCCGCCACTTCCCGCACGATTGCCAGATGACCTGGCGTGCCGACGAGCTCACCCACCCTCGATTCGTCGACGAACCGGTCGTTGTGCAGATTGAGCCGCGCCTTCAGGTGAAGCAGCTTGCGCAAGGAGTGATCGATCCGCTGCTCGCTGATGCGGCCAGACCTCACCGCAGCCGCCATGGCTTCGATGACCGCCACCGGATCCCGTGGCTTGAGAATGATGTCGTGTCCAGCCTCGAACGCCCTAACCGCCACTTCCTTGGCACCGAAACGTTCCACGACGTGCTCGTACCACAGGTCGTCGGTGGTCAAGATGCCCTCGAAACCGAGACTGTCCCTGAGCCACCCGCTCACGATCTTCGCCTCCTGGCTCGCCGGCAACTCTGAGCCGCCGGTAATCGACGGCACCGCGATGTGCTCGCTCATGACGAAGTCGACACCGGCATCGATGGCGTGTTTGAAAGCCGCGAACTCCTGTGCCGCAACCGCCTCCGCCGGCTTGTCGAGCCAGATCCACGGCGGTCTGTCGGGCATCG
>JBDHFY010000164.1:0-9416 GCA_039590195.1 Gemmatimonadota bacterium
GGAGGAAAACGTTAAGGCTGAGGTGATCGCCTCGACGTTCGACGAACCCGCCGACCGCCACGTGCAGGTGGCGGACATGGTCATCGAGAAAGCCAAGCGCCTCGTGGAGCATCAAAAGGACGTCGTCATCCTGTTGGACTCGATCACCCGGCTGGCTCGGGCGCACAACGTGGTGATTCCACACTCGGGCAAGATTCTCTCGGGCGGTGTCGACGCCAATGCGCTGCAGAAACCCAAGCGCTTCTTTGGCGCCGCCCGGAACATCGATAGTGGCGGTTCGCTGACGATCATTGCCACGGCGCTCATCGAGACGGGAAGTCGGATGGACGAGGTGATCTTTGAGGAGTTCAAGGGTACAGGGAACATGGAGCTCGTGTTGGACCGGCGTATTGCCGACCGGCGGATCTACCCGGCCATCGACGTACAGCGCACTTCGACCCGGAAAGAGGAACTCCTGTTGGAGCCGGAAGAGCTCAACAAGACGTATCTCCTGCGCAACTTCCTGGCGGACATGCCTCCAGTCGAGGCCATCGAGTTTCTCCTGGAGCGCATGAAGCGGACGGCCGCCAATCAGGAGTTCTACGCCACCATGCAGCAGGGGTAAGGTTGCCGACTGACCCCGCCGACCCAGGGCCGAGGGTATCCGAAGAGCCACCACGCCTTCGGGAGGGCATGCCGGTACCCACGGCGGGACGGCTGCTGGCGATCGATTGGGGCGAAAAGCGCATCGGCCTCGCCATCTCGGACCCATCCCAAACGATAGCTCAACCCCTCGCGACGATCGTCCGCCGTCCCGGTCGACGCTTTCCTCTCAAGCGCCTCAAGACCCACCTGGACTCCCATCGACCCGTGGGAATCGTCATCGGACTCCCGCTGGAGAGCGATGGCAGTGAAGGTGATTCTGCCGGGGCCGCGCGCGAGGTCGGCGCGCTCGTCGCACACAAGACGGGAGTGGCGGTGACGTTCTGGGACGAACGAATGACCACAGCCAGAGCCCTGAGAGCCGTGCGCGACCTCGAGGGAGTTCCACGAGACCGCAGGGGCAAGGTCGACCAACTCTCGGCGACGGTCATCCTACAGACATACCTCGACGCGAAGCGGCCATGAACACGCGCCGGCTTATCTGGGCTGCCCTCCTCTTGGCGGCGTGCTCGGAGTCGGCGCCGCCCGAGGCGACGATCCGCGTCACGATACCTCAGGGGGCCACGCTGACGAGCGTCTCCGAATTGCTCCTGGCACACAAGATCATTGATTCACCGAAACTGTTCCGCACGTACGCAAGATTCACCGGACGAGGGCGCGCCATTCAGGCCGGTGTCTTCGAGTTGGCCCCCGGAATGTCGACACGAAGGGTGCTCGACGTGCTGGTGTCCGGACAGACCGCTCTGGACGTGTTGGTCGTGCAAGAAGGCCTGATGCTCCGGGAGGTCGCCCCAGAGGTGGAGCGCCAGCTCCACATACCCGCCGACAGTGTCCTGGCGGCCGCCAGTGATCCAACGCTCCTGGCTCGCGTTCGGGTACCGACCGAGACGCTCGAAGGCTACCTGTACCCGAGCACCTATTTCGTGCGCGCCGGCGCCGGTGCAGCGGAGGTGGTGGAGCAGATGGTGGTCGAGTTCGAGTCGCGCTGGAAACCGGCGTGGAGCGCCCGGCTCGACTCGCTCGGTTTCACGCGCCACGAGATTGTCACGCTGGCCTCCATCATTGAAGGGGAAGTACGGCATCCGGAAGACAGCAGATACGTCTCGTCGGTCTATCACAATCGACTCCGGCGGCGTATGCGTCTGCAGGCGGATCCCACCGTGGTCTACGCATTGGGCGAGCGTCGCCGTCTGTTCGAACGGGACTATGAGGTCGTTTCGGCCTTCAATACGTACCGGATCACCGGCCTCCCCCCGAGTCCGATCGGCCAGCCCTCCGAGGGGAGCATCGAAGCGGCGCTTTACCCCGTCAGGACGGATTTCCTGTATTTCGTGGCCGGACCGGACGGTAAACACGTCTTCTCACGCACCTACCGGGAGCACCTGGCCACCATTCGTACGGTGCGTCGCGCTGCGAGCGCGAATAGTGCAGGGGCCCGCTAGGGCCGAAGCGCCGAGTCAACGGCATCCCGCAGGTCGCGGGCGGCCCGCTCGATGTCCGGGGCGCCGAAGATGGCGGCAACGACGGCAATTCCCGCTGCTCCGGCCCCGATCACCTCCGCCACGTGTTCCCGGGTAACACCGCCGATCGCGATGACCGGCATGCCGGTGGGCGCCAGTTCGGCTAGCTCCCGAAACCCCGGCGGGCCGAGAGGTGCTCCCGCATCGATCTTGCTCGCGGTACGATAGAAGGGGCCAATGCTCCAGTAATCGGCGTCGGCATCGAAGGCGCGCCGAGCCTCCTCTGGAGTGCCGACGGAGACGCCGATGCGGAGAGGTCGCGGAGCCACGGCCCGGATCTTCTCCGGCGGGAAATCGTCAGCGCCAACGTGGACGCCGGCGGCACCCACCGCGACCGCCACGTCCATCCGGTCGTTCACATACACGGGGATTCGCAGGCCTGCCATGAGCTGTTCGGTGGCCGCCAGCATCTCCGCCGCGCCGGCATGTTTGAGGCGCACTTGTATGGCGGTGGCACCGCCCGCTTCGGCGGCAAGGCAGGCGTCGACGAGGCTGCGGGCGGGGTGCAGCGTCGGATCAGTGATCGCAATGAGACGAACGTCAGCGGACATGAGGAGTAGCAATGGCCGTTCGGGGAATACGAGGCGCCACCGTCGTCAACGCCGATACACCTGACGCCCTGCTCGCCGAAACGAGAAATCTCCTCGAGCGGATCGTGGAGGTCAACGGGATCGCGATCGAGGACGTCGCCAGCATCATTTTTACCACCACCCCCGATCTGCAGAGTGAGTTTCCCGCGCGGGCGGCGCGGCTCCTGGGGTGGAGCAGTACGCCGCTGCTGAGCGCCGTCGAGGTCAACACGCCGCACGGTGTGCCTCGCTGTATCCGCGTACTCCTGCACTTGAACACGGATAAGAGCCAGGCGGAGATGAAGCACGTGTACCTCGGCGCGGCGAAGCACCTGCGACCGGATTTGCAGTGATCAGTGCCAGTGGTCACTGCCTGAAAGAGGACCACCGGGCGCGGGGGCACACCGTCTGAGCCTGAGAGCTGGAAGCCGGCCGCCGGAGGCGCACGGAGCGGACGAGCTACATTGACAGGATCTCCGGTGAGCGCGAGCTTGTTAGACATGCCGCTCGCCCGCCCGGTTGCACGCGACCGTTCGGCGCAGATTCAATGGGTGCTCCTCGGCCTCCTCGTCGCCAATTTGGTCGTCGTGGGGGCAAAATTCTCCATCGGCCTCACCACCGGATCCCTTGCCGTCTTCGGAGACGCCGTACACTCCTCCGTGGATGCGATGAACAACGTGCTCGCCTTGGTGGTGATCCGTATCGCCACCCGCGCTCCCGACGAGGACCATCCCTACGGCCACACCAAGTTCGAGACGCTTGGCGCCCTCGTCATCGTCGCGTTCCTGTCGATCAGCGGGTTCGAAATCGTCAGGGGAGCCGTCAGCCGTCTCGTCCGCGGGGCCGAGCCGCTCGACATCAGTGGTCTGCAGATCGCACTGCTCCTGGCCACCCTCGTGGTGAACACGGTCGTGGCGATCTACGAGTCCCGCAAGGGCCACGAGCTCAACAGCGAGATTCTTCTGGCGGATGCGGCACACACGAAAGCGGACGTGCTCATCACCACCGGCGTTTTGACGGGGGTCGTCCTGTCACGGGCAGGTGTCGGGTATGCGGATCCGGTCGTCGCGCTTCTCGTGGCGGCGGCGATCGTCGTAATCGCGGTAGGTATCGTTTCCCGATCGGTCCCCGTGCTCGTGGACCAACACGCCGTTCCCGCCGGTCAGATCCAGGCGGTGGCCGAGAACATCACCGGCGTGGCGAGCGCGTACGATATCCGGTCGCGAGGATCTCCCGAGCGGCGGTTTGCGGAGTTGACCATCGCCGTGGACAGGAACTGCACCGTCGAAGTGGCTCACCGCATTGCTGATGCCGTGGAACAACGCCTGCACCAGGAACTTCGATTTCACGAGATCGTCGTGCACATCGAGCCATGCTGACGACCCCCGCGCCCGAACGTTCGCCCGCAAGGCGGCCGCGCTCGCTCCGGCAGGAGTACGAAGAATTCGTCCTCGAGCAAATCGAGGAGTACAAGGATCAGCTGCCTCGCGACGCGCTCCTGCGACTGGCCGATGAAGCCGTTCAGGAACTGGAGATCGGACCGGATCAGCAACTGGTCTTGACCGAGGTGTTGCTGCTGGATCACGTCGACCGGCTGATCACGAGACACCTCAAACTCCCTTCGTTCCGGCGATGGCGTGCGCAGCACGTCCGCGTCCGGGAAGCGCAGCGCAATCCGTCTCATTGGGATCTCGATCCTCACAATCCCCTCGCGGAGCTCGTGAGGCGCCTCGAGGAAACCGATACGGCGCTGGCGGTGGGGCCGGCGGCGTCTCGGGCGGGCTTCTACCTTGCGGCCCACGACGCCTCGGTGTTGTTCATCGACCAGGAACTCGCGGCAGTCGAGTCAGTCGAGCGCCGGGCGGCTTCCGAGGGTCTGGCGAGTCGGTTGAGGGCATTGGTGATCAGCATGCAGGGGTGGTTTCCCGAGGTGACCGCAGCGCTGGTCGTCCTCGATCCACGCGTGCTCGAGGAACTCGGTGCTCCCGCCCGGATGCAGCTCGTGACCACTCTCAAGGCCCAAACGGTGAGTGGCGGCGTACACTGTGTCATGCCGGTCTGCAGCCACCCAGGCGTGATTCCCATCACCGCAGAATCGCTCCACACCTTCTACACGGACTGGTCCACCCGCCGCACACCGCGCGCGATGCGGTCGCGGTGGTTTCTCGCGACCAAGCCGTGACGCTGGAGACCTTGGAATGATGTACTCGGGGGGCGGAGGGCGGGCGGCGGGGGGCAGAAGCGCTGCGGGGCCGGCAAAGCGTGCCGGCCCCAGTGCAACGTGCTACGATGTGTTGACGACCAGCGACTAGCGCCGCCGCTTCTTGCCGGTCGTCGCGGCAGCGGCCTTCTTGCGCCTTCTCGGACGCTTCGCCGCCTTCTTCTTCGCGGCCTTGCGCTTGGTGGCCTTCTTGGCCTTGCGCTTCGTGGCCTTCTTGGCCTTGCGCTTGGTCGCCTTGCGCTTGGTCGCCTTGCGCTTCGTGGCCTTGCGTTTGGTCGCCTTGCGTTTGGTCGCCTTGCGCTTCGTGGCCTTGCGTTTGGTCGCCTTGCGCTTCGTCGTGCGCTTGGCGGCCTTCCGCTTGGTCGCCTTTTTGGCTCTTCGCCTAGCTGCCATACGTGTCCTCCAGGGACTTGTGGGGTTTGTCCGTCCGGATTGGACGGACGTGAGTGCCAACGACGTGCGCCCGCTGAACGGTCACGCCGAGGGGTGGAAACCGTGAATCGTCAGTGAATAACGGAGAATCCGGGGACGGACGAGGATGCGCGCGGCGAGAGAGAAGCGGCTGCGGCGTCGGGTCACCAGATCGTTGTTGTGGGCGTTTTGAAACTTCGCGTCGAACTCGTATCATCAATGTTCCGGTCGGCGCTTTAAGTCGATGCGAATATTATACATACCGACTAAACGCGCAATAGTTTTCTCGAAACTGCTTGCAGCCATGTCTGGCGCCACATTCGTGGCTTTGCGCACATTCGACATCGATCCGATCATTGCAGCCCGGTCGAACGCCATTCGCCGACTCTTGCCGTCGGGATGCATCGCCTCCAAATTTGTTGCATGACGACGACCATCAACATCAACGGCGAAGCCGTCACGGCGACCGAGGGCACAACCATTCTGGATGCGGCCCGCGCGGCGGGAATCGAAATCCCCACGTTCTGCTGGTACCCAAAGCTTCCCGTCGTCGGCAACTGCCGGATGTGTCTCGTGGCAGTCGATGGCGATGACAAGCTGCTGCCCGCATGCGCCACCCAGGCCGCAGACGGCATGTGCATCGAGACGGAGTCGGAGTCGGTCGTGGATGCGCGCCGTGGCGTGCTTTCACTTCTGGCGGAGCGGTATCCGGCGGATCATCTGCGAAACGGTGGGACGGCCAAGCCGCAAAACGAATTCGAGCAGCGCCTCCTGCAGTACGGCGTCGAGCCCACGTTGGTGGCGGACCGGGATCTCCCGCTGCGCGAAGGCGATGAGCGGCCCGGTGACCCCATGATCCGGCACGACATGAGCACCTGTATCCTGTGCACGCGATGTGTGCGCGCTTGCGAGGATATTCAGGTCGTTGGGGTGCTCGACGTCGCCTACCGTGGTGAGCACGCTCAAATCGTCGTGGGCAGTGACGGCGATCCCGATAAGGCGGCCTGCACGTGGTGCGGCGAGTGCGTTCGGGTTTGTCCCACGGGCGCCATCTTCGAGGTCATGCCCCGAGAGCGGTTCGGCGAAGCGCGTGTGGGAGCCGACCAGGTCGTGAGGTCGGTGTGCCCTTATTGTGGCGTCGGCTGCCAGATCGACCTGCACATCAAGGACAATGCGATCGCCCGCGTCACTTCACCGGACATCGAGGAAGTCACGCCCAATCAGGGATCGACCTGCGTCAAGGGACGGTTCGGATATGACTTCACGCAGCACCGGGATCGTCTGACCACACCGCTAATTCGCAAGGGGTGGACGAAGCAGGATGGGCGATGGGTGTGGGAGGGCGAGAGCGGATCGAAGCGTCGCGGTGGCCCGTGGCAGACCATCGAGGGCGAAGGTCAATCACCCAAGACGCCGGCGCCCCCGCGGGCGGTCGGCAAGCGGATTCGCGACCTTCCGCTCCTCGAGCGCGTGACCATGGACGTGCGCGATCGCGCCACCACGCCCGCGGATTGGTACGAGCCGTTCCGTGAGGCCACCTGGGAAGAGGCTCTCGAGCTGGCGGCCCAACAGCTCGTCGACGTCAAGGAGCGGCACGGGTCGAATGCCGTGGCCGTGTTCGAGAGCGCCAAATGCAGCAATGAGGAGAACTACCTCCTCCAACGGCTGTTCCGTGGCTCCTTCGGCACCAACAACGTCGACCACTGCACCCGCCTCTGTCACTCCACAAGCGTATCGGCCATGCAGGCCGCGCTCAGCACCGCCGCGGCCTCAGGGTCCATGCAAGAAGTGGAGGAGGCATGCGATGTCATCTTCATCGCCGGCGCCAACACCAGCGAGACCCATCCGGTGTTCGGAGCCGCCATCAAGCGCGCCCACCGGCGCGGCAGCCGCCTGATCGTCGCCGATCCGAGAGTCACCGAACTGGCATCCCGGGCTGATATTCACTTGCAGATGCAGCCGGGCACCGACGTGGCGCTGTTCAACGCGATGCTGCACCACATCCTGGTGCAAGGTCTCGAAAATCAAGAGTTCATCCACAAGCGGACACACAACTTCGATGCCGTCCGCAAAGCGGTCGAAGCATATCCGCCGGAGAAGGCGGAAGCCATCACCGGCGTGCCGGCGGCCTTGATTCGGGAGGCAGCGGAATGTTACGCGCGTGGCCCCAACACCTCGACACTCTGGGCCATGGGCTTGACCCAGCACCTGAAGGGCCACGACATGGTCACGTCGATCCTCAACCTCATCCTGGCAACCGGGATGATTGGCCGCTGGGGTGCCGCCATGATGCCCGTGCGGGGACAGAACAACGTCCAGGGCGCGTCGGACATGGGTGCCATTCCATTCGTGTACCCCGATTATCAATCGGTCACGGACCCCAAGAACCGCGAGAAATTCGCTGAGGTGTGGGGCGTCGATCCGGAGACGATGTCGCTCGAGCGTGGCCTCACCGTCACACAGATGGTCCAGGACAACTCCGGCATCAAGGGACTCTTCATCATGGGTGAGAATCCGATCATCTCGGATCCCGACATCGCCCATGCGGAAGCATGGTTCCACACCCTGGACTTCCTCGCCGTGCAGGATCTCTTCTTGACGGAGACCGCCCGCTACGCCGACGTCGTCCTGCCCGGCGCGTCGTTCGCAGAGAAGACGGGCACGTTCGTCAACACCGAGCGCCGCATTCAGATCTCACACAAGGCAATGGACCCACCCGGGCAGGCCCGAGCCGATTGGGAGATCATCGTCGATCTCTCCAACCGCATCGGACTCGAGTCACCGTTTGCGTCGCCCGAAGAGGTCATGCACGAGGTCAGCCGGGTGACTCCGTCCTGGGCCGGCGTCACCTACGAGCGCCTCGAAGGACCGGGACTGCAGTACCCGGTCCCCGACGAGGATCATCCCGGGACGTCCTACCTCTTCGCCGAGCGGTTCCCGACCGCCGACGGTAAGGCCACGTTCCATCCGGTGGATTACGCCGATCCGGGAGAACTGCCCGATGACGACTTTCCCTTCGTCATGAACACGGGTCGCCAACTCTTTCATTGGCACACCGGCACCATGACCCGACGATCGCAAGGGCTCGACGCCCGTGAACCCGCCGCCATCGTCGAGGTCAATCCCGACGATGCAGCTGAACTGGGCGTCAGCGACGGCGATCCTGTGCGGATCACGAGCCGGCGCAATTCCATGATCACGTCCGTCCGGATCTCCAATCGTGTGGCCCGACACCAGGTGTTCGTGCCATTCCATTTCCGCGAGGCCGCGGCGAATCTGCTAACCAGCCCGATCCTCGAGCCCCATGCCAAAATGGCCGAGCTCAAGGTGTGCGCCGTCAAGTTGCAGCCCGTCAAAGCCAGTCAATCCGCATAGGCCAATTCCCCCATCGCACCACCCGAGCGCCGTCCTCTTCCGCGCTCGGGGACTGCTCCGTACTGTCATGACGTTCGCCTCCTTCAGGCAGTGCGGGCATCTAGGGAGTTTCCGCCACACGAGAATTTAGATCCGGAGCGACAACATGGATCTTCACATCGCCGGCCGTGTCGCGTTGGTCTGCGGTTCGTCGTCCGGCTTGGGATTCGCCATCGCGCAGCGCCTGGCACGCGAAGGCTGTCACGTGGTGCTCAATGGTCGCAACGAGGAGCGGCTCAACCGATCCGTGACCGAACTCAAATCGCTGAGCGGTGATCCACATGCGGTAGGCCTGGCGGCCGACGTCTCGAAACCCGATCAGGCTGCAGCATTGGTGGGGCGGGCCGCCGACGAGCTGGGACCGGTGGATATTCTGGTCTGCAATGCCGGCGGGCCGGCGGCCGCTCCGTTCTCCAAAACACCTGCTGAGAGCTGGCAGGCGGCCCTCGAGCTCAACCTGCTGTCGACCGTTCATCTGTGTCGCGTCGCCGTCCCCAGCATGCGAAGCCGGGGTTGGGGCCGTGTCGTCTGCTTGACCAGCATCGCCGCCAAGCAACCGCTTGGAGGACTCATCCTCTCCACCACGGCCCGAGCCGGCGTGCTCGGATTTGCCAAGAGCCTGGCGGACGAGGTGGCAAC
>JBDHFY010000165.1:0-9412 GCA_039590195.1 Gemmatimonadota bacterium
CATCGGTGGGGTCGTATCTTGCACCTTTACCGAAGCGTTGCAGCTGCCACTGTTCCCCGCATCGTCCACAGCCGTAAACGTCACGGTTGTGGTACCCAGCGGGAAGAACGCCGGGGCATCGTTGGTCAATGTCGGCGTGGAGTCGCAGTCGTCCGTAGCTGTGGCGGCTGCCAGGAAGGCGGCGATTGCAGGATTGCCGGCCGGCGTACCGCCTGTGATCGTGCACTCGACAACAATATTTATCGGGCAGGCGACCGTGGGTGCCACCGTGTCAAACGCAAAGCGGTCGAAGAGTGTCTGGTGACCCGTGGGATTGCCACCGCCATCGACGGTGTTCCCGCACCAGACCGCGAACGCAATTCCATCCGCCACGGCGACACCGTTGTATTCACCGATACGGGTCGTGGGCGGGGGCCCGTTGAACCGGGTTGGAGCACCGGGATCGGGGTCGAAGGCATTGTCATTGATCTGGCCGCTCGGGGTCCACGTCAGGCCCCCGTCCGTGCTACTCGTGCCGAACACGTCCAGGAGGAACCGGGCGTTCGCATTGGTAGCGCCATTACGGTTGTCGTAGTAATGGACAAACATGCAACCCGTAGTGGCATCGATCCCCGCGGTCGGCATAACCGAGAATCCCGTGCCGGGAGTGTCGTCGATTCGAGTCGGTGCGCCCCAGTTCACCCCATTGTTGGTGGAGATGCTGATGAACACATCGGCGTCGTCTCCGGAGCCATGGTTATTGTCGGGATCATCGTTGGCAACGCAGTACATGCGCCCGGGAACATTGGGATCGGCCAGGATGAAAGGCTGCACGCTACCCTGGAGCCAAAACTGCGTGCCGGGAATTGTCCCGACAGCGGACTGAACATTGAATGTCAGGTCCGCAGCGCCGGGGGCATAGGCTGGAGTCTTCTGCGGGTAGCTCACACCCCCGTTGGTTGAACGCAGAGCGAAAACTCGTCCGGATACGCCGTCGGGGGCATTGCTTACAAACGTGGTTTGGTCATGGTAGGCAACGTAGACGTCCCCATTGGGCGCGACCGTGTTGTGTGGCGGCCACACAAATCCTTCGCCAGCACCGGAAAGCGATACCGGCGCGCTCCAGGTTGCCCCCTGGTCGGTCGAGAACGTCGTCCGGATAAGCGACGTGCCCGTCAGATCAGACCAAACGATGTGCAGACGGTCGGTAAAGGGGCTGCCCGGCCAAAAGTCCGCGGCGAGCCACTCCTTGTCATGGAAGTTGCCGCCCGTGGCGGGAAGGTTGACGCCGGCCGAGGCCGTCACGTTTACGGGATAGCCCGCCATGATCGCCCCGGTGGTGGGATTGATCCGGGCAATGAAGATGTCGATACCCGTAATGTTGGCTGCGGGGTTTCCACAATTCGCGTCGAGGATGCAGCCCAGATATGTCCAGAACAGCCGTCCCTGGCTGTCGTACGCCACCGATGGATCACCGCAGAGGCAGTGGGTCGCCGGCACCTGGGCGCTCGTGGATGGCTGCCAAGTTGCCCCGCCGTCTGTCGAGACCCGGAGCCGGAAGAGCGATGCATAGGCAACCCGATTTGGATTGTTCGGATCAACCGCTATGGTCGGCTCCCGAGATCCGCCCAGGGCCAGATTGGCGCCCGCCACTGTGCTGGAAAGCGTCTCCTTGAGCGACTGATCCAGCAGTATTTCATCCTCGATCATCGAGGGATGGTAATAGCTGTGACCTACCCCTTCCGAAAGCCGCCCCTGGACCTGGTTCGCTATGGACGGGTACGAAAGCAACAAGACAAGGCCGACCACACCGACGCCAATAAAGGCTGTTCTCGTTGTTGTCTTGGACCTCCCTGAAAAAGCAAAAGGTCGAAACGGGGACATGGTCTCTCCTTCCTGGGATCTTGCGGTCCTTCCAATCTTGCGCGCCCAGCTTGCACCGGGCGCACAGCAGGACTCCGATCGATCACACCCCTATCTGGGGCACGCGGTTGAACCTACACTCCGTTGTTGTGTTTCGGTTTGCAGACGGCATAATCACCCATTCTCCGGTGCCGTCCGTGGCAGGAGTTGAGAGAAGAAAATGCAACTCGCACTTTGCTGTCGGTTGCAGCCGTTGCGGTACTCGGTAGGAGGTTATGGAAAAACCGAGAAGCGTGGAAACGTATCTCGGCCAGTCGATTCTCGGGACGAATCGACGTCGCGCGTGCTCGCAGCCAATAACGCATGCCAATCCGTGCGCATAACCTCCTCCTGTTACTGAACCAAGGCGGCAGCCCGAAGCGGAGATACGCTACACCTCGTAACCTTATGAGTCAAGATGAATCTGCGGATTTGGTAGCAATACCAAGGAGCGTTGAATTCGGCTTCGTCCTTGTCCACCCTTCTAGACGTTCCCCAACTGAGTTGGACGGCTTCGGTCTTTCCTGCAAAAAGGCCCGCTTTCCTTGGCGGCAGAAAACTTGGCGTAAGTCGCCGATTCGCATTATGATTAGCGATTGGTCCAGATGATCGGAGCGAAATGCTATGGCTGATCTTCTGCGACGCCTTCAAACTGCTATAGGAGAGCGCTAAGACGTCGAGCGCGAGCTCGGCAGCGGTGGCCATGCAACTGTGTTCCTCGCTCACGACCAAAAACTAAACTGCAAAGTTGCCATTAAGGTCTTGAAGCCCGAGCTGGCGTCTTCTGTTGGGCCGGAACGCTTCCAACGAGAGATAAAGGACACGGCTCAGTTCTCCCATCCTCATATTGTTCCGCTTTTGGATTCAGGCAAAGCGCAAGATCTCCACTACTACCTCATATTGATCAACCGAATCGCCGCACGCCATTCCGGTTAGGTAATCTCTCTGACAGGGGCTTGCCACTAACCGCAGAGCACCGCCCCGCCGTTGACGTTCAGAATCTCCCCATTGGCAAACCCGCAGGCCTCTCCGGCGAGAAAGAGCACCGCGGCGGCGATCTCCTCCGGCTGACCCACGCGCCCCATGGGAATACTGCGCAGAACCTCCTTCTTGGCCGATCCGACCAGCCCGGGTGCGGCCATTTCGGTGTCGACCCAGCCGGGGGCGACACAGTTCACCCGCACGCCATGGCGGGCCAGCTCCGCCGCCCACGACTTGGTCAGGGCGATCACCGCGCCCTTGCTGGCAGCATAGTGGCTGTGGAACGCCTCTCCGCGCTGCCCCGCGGTCGAGGAGATGTTGATGATGCTGCCGGAGCGCTGGCGGCGCATGTGGCGGGCGGCCGCCTGTGTGGTGAAGAAGACTCCGTCCAGGTTGGTGGCCATCATCCGGGCCCAATCGGCGACCGACATCTTGAGCAGCGGGCCCTCGCTCCAGATGGCGGCGTTATTCACCAGGATGTGGAGGCTGCCGTAAAGGTCCACCGTCTCCTCGATCAGCGCCTGGGCCTGGCGGGGGTCGGCGACGTCCGCACCCACAGCGGTGGCCTGTCCCTTCGCCTTGAGGATGCGCCGCACCACCCGGGTCGCATCGCTCTGGCGGGTACGAAAATTGACCACCACGCTGGCTCCGGCGCGGGCCAGCAGCTCCGAGCAGGCAGCCCCGATGCCGCGCGACCCCCCGGTGACCAGTGCCACCCTGCCGTCGAGATCGAATCCCAGACGGCGGGCCGGAAGCTTCTTCTTGCGCATGTCCGAGTTTCCTCCCCTTGAATGCACGCCCAGGCGCCCATCCTACTTCCGGATCGCCGGCGGGAGAGATGGATTCTTACAGGGTGATGATCGGGTTTGGGAATGGGATCGCTACCGGGTTTCGACTCCGACCCCGTCTTCGAGGGGGTAGAGCACACTAGCGGCAGGGTGCTTCAAAAGAAGAAAAGAGCCCACGATGAGGAGCATCAGCACGAGCATGGAGAGCAGCAGAAGCCCCTCCAGGGCCTTGCGTCTTGGCTTGACCTTCCGCTCCTTCATCGGTGCCCAGGGCTGACTCACGAAGCCTCCGTGCCGGGTCCGGGGTGGGACCCTTCAAGGCCGGGTATCGGCGAAGCCAGAGCTGGCCTTGAGGGAGCCCGGACCTGTGGAATTCGGAGCGAAAACGGGTAGCCGAAACTGAGGAATTCCCGGATTCGCCATCCACGACGCCGGCCCTCACTTCGTCCGAAACGGCCAGCCATATCCAATTAACTAAATAACTTAGAGCTCTCGCCCCGGAGGTTTTTGGCTGCGGCATGGAGGTTGCCCTGTGAGATTCGTGAAAGGCGCAACTGCGCAAAACGGTCACTGGAAACTGATTTTGAACACCCGGATCAAGGTGGGAGGTGGCAGATGAACTCGAGGCTCTGGAATCCAGCAAGCGGGGTTGCCCTGGCGGCAGCGCTGGTTCTGGGCGCCCTGCCCCTGGGTGTCGCTCAGGCAATGGACCTCGGAAATGAGTTGGCCAAGCGCCATGCCCGCGAGGTCCAGCAGCGGACCCTCGAGATGCGGCGGAACGGTCCATGGGCAAAGCCGGTTCTTCTTTACGTAGCCAGTGCGGAGCAGTGGAACGAGGCCATGCAGAAGCTGGCGGCCGAGGGTGCCCTGATGGTGCTGCCGGCTCCCCAGGCCCCGGAGGGCGTGGCCTGGGAGCGGGAGGCGGTCCTGCTCGTGGCACTCGGACCCCAGATGCAGCTCGGCGTCTCGCTGGCCGTCCAGCAGGTGAAAAGCTGGCAACGACGCCTGCTCCTCGATGTGGACGTCAATACGGGAAGCTCCTCGATGACCAGGAGCGTCTACAGCCCCTACCACCTGGTCTGCGTCGCGCAGCGCCCCTGGACAAGGGGTAACGGGCGACTGGGCCCGAATGCTCCCGAGGTCGAGGCCAGCTACCACTACTACTGCGACGAAGATGGTGCTGCCGCGGTGGGTTCCACCACCGCCCCCCAGCAGACGGATGGGCCCGCGGAGCGAGCCGTCTCCTGGGGTGGGGTGAAGGATCTCTATCGGTAAGGGGACCAAGGCAACGAATCCGAGACCGGTGTTGGGAGGCGCCCAATCGGAGACTCTAGCCGCGGTCCTCAGTAGGTGCCCCGGGAGTTCACGCTCCCGGGGCTCCCCATTTTGGGCGGGAAAATCCAGAATCGGCGTATCCCATTGTAATAAAAGATGTTAAATGCGAATCGCAGGATTTACTCAGCTCTCAGAATGCAAAGAATGGCGGGTGTGGGGTTCGCGGCCAAGGTCCCGGGGAACCGCGCTCCGGGCTTTGGGTACCAATGCGAAAAGGCATGGACGCCTTTCGGAACCTCGAGGCCCGACTCCCCCAATCGGCAGGCCGCCGAAGGTCGGCTCCTCGGGTTTGTTTATCAGGAGGGAATGGAATTCACTCCGTGTAAATCGCAACGCCTCCCATTGCAGCACGCCCTATAAAAAAGCGGTTGTTTCACCCAAAGCACAGGAAGGCTTGCTTGAAACAACAAGTTAAGGCTGGCATACTAGTTGAACCTAGACCGCTGCCGGCAAGAACAAAAAAGGTCAGCCCCCGTAGCTGGCTCTCGGTCGGGAATTGGTCGGCGGCGCGAGGGGTCTATCACAACATGACTCGATCGCGTTTTTTCGGACCGCCGCTCTGGTCCGCTAGCGTCGTACTCCATTGTGTCCTCGCGCTCTCGCTGCTCGTTCTCCCGAGCCACAGCGTAAGCGCAGCTACGTCTTCCAGCGGAGCTCAACCTCTCAAGGTTGCAGCCGAGGACACCCGACTCGATCCCCATCTCCAGATGATGCTGCGATGGCAGGCGCGCGATGCGCGTTCCGCCACCAATCAGGTTCATGCCTACCTCGAAGAGCTCCGAGCGCCCGCCGAAGTCGACGGCGTTCCGGTGCTGATCCGGGGGGATGTGAGCAAGGCGGCGATTGCCTCCACGGGCGCCGTGCCGGGCACGCGGGCCGGGTTCGTGACCACCGCGATCGCCCCGCTGGATGCTCTGCCGGCTCTGCTGGCCCTGGATGGCGTGGTGCAGATCGAGGCCTCCCGGCAGCTTCATCCCCAGCTCGACGTCAGTGCCCCCGAGATCGAAGCGACCGACGTGTGGGGCGGCACTCCGCCGTTCTACAACGGCTTCACCGGCACCAACGTCGTCATCGGTGTGGTGGATACCGGCATCGACATCGATCACGCGGACTTCCGCACCTCGAACAACAAAACCCGCCTCAAGTATCTCTGGGATCAGAACACCGGCGGCATGAATCGTCCGCCGGAGTTCAACTATGGAGTGGAGTGGACCGAGAGCGAGATCAACGCCGGTCAGGCAGCAGTCCAAGAGGACGAGAATGGCCACGGCACGCACATGACGGGTGTGGCCGCCGGCAACGGACGGGGCACGGGCAACGGACAGCCACAGTATGAGTATGTGGGCATTGCTCCCGAGGCCGACCTGATCGTGGTGAATGTTTCCCCCTCGGAGTCTTTCATCATCGATGCCGTCGAGTACGTATTTCTGAGAGCGGCGAGCCTGGGCAAGGACGCCGTGGTGCTGATGGCGCTCAACAATCATCTGGGCGGCCATGACGGCACCTCGAACCTCGACGAATCTCTCTCTGCGCTGACCGGTCCCGGCAAGCTCATCGCGGCTGCGGCCGGGAACTTCGGCAACCTGGACATCCACGCCAGCGCAAATCTGAGCACCAATCAAACCGCCAGCATCTACTTCCAGGTTCCGAATTACACCCCGAGCATGGGCGTTTTCGAGTTTGTCGAGCTCGAGAACTGGCACTCATCCGGTGCGGAGTTCCGGGCCAGGCTCACGAGCCCCGGCGGCCACACGACCGGCTGGGTCTACTCGGGCAACACCAGTGGTTCGGTGACGACCCCGGACGGGACGATCGGTGTCGAGAATGCGACCGTGACCAACTCGAAGGGCGCCAAGCGGATTCGCGTGTTTGCCTTTGACGTGGGTGACGGCAACGACGTGGCTTCCGGCAGCTGGCGGCTGGAAGTGAGGAGAGAGAGCGGGACGCAGAGCGGCCGGATCGACAGCTACGTCTCCGACTGGCGGCTCAACAGCGGTAACCAATCCCCGGTCTTCACCAGCTACGTCGATCCCTTTGGTGCCGTATCGAGCCCGGCCACCGGCGATGACATCATCTCGGCAGGCGCCTATACGACCAAGAAGAACTGGGTCAATGTGAGCGGCACGCCGTCTTTTTACGTCTCCAATCCCACCATGTGGGACATCGCCGATTTCTCATCCTTTGGCCCGCGTCGCGATGGGGTACAGAGGCCCGACGTCGCTGCCCCCGGCTACGGTGTGGTGGCAGCGCTTTCCCCCGATGTGCTGGGCGGAACCAGCAACGTCTGGATCGTCGAGGACGGTGTGCACCGGATCCGCGAGGGCACGAGCGTGGCCGCAGCACACGTGGCCGGCGCCCTGGCGCTCTTCCTCGAAGAGGATCCGAATCTCACGCCCTCGGCGGCCCGCGCCAAGCTCATCAGCAAGACCAGGGCCGATCAATTCACGGGGGCGGTCCCGAACGGCGGCTGGGGTCACGGCAAGCTCGACCTCATGCTCGTCTCCACGGGCATCGGTGACGGCCCGGCCCGCTTCTCCATGAGCCCGGTATTCCCCAACCCGACACAGGGCGATGCCCGCTTCCGCTTCACGCTCTCCCCGCAGGATGCCGACGCGGCGGGTAACGGAGTGAGGGTGCGGATCTTCGACGTTCGCGGACGCGAAGTGGGTATGGTTCAAGGGTCGAGGATTGCCGGACCACAAGAAATCATCTGGGATGGGCGGACGCGCACGGGTGTCATGGCCGCCCCCGGTGTCTACATTGGACGCCTGGAGGTCGGCGATCAGTACGAGGTAAAAAGGTTCGTCCGGCTCCCCTAGGGGGCTCTGAACCCAGCACACAATTCCAGGATGGTCGTTGTAAGCGAGCGGCCCCACTCACAAGGAGCGGGGCCGCTTCGTTGTTGATGTGGCCTTGGGCTGCTTGTCGGCCCTACGGCCTGTAGAGAATCCGGGAGCCGCCCGATCGGCTGCCGCAGGCGACATAGCAGCTCTCGGAGCGATCGGTCGACTCACCACAGTCGTACGGCCAACCACTGTCGGGAGTGGTGCCGCCGGTTGAGGCGGGGTCGACGTCGCCGGTTCTGGCGCCGTCGCCACATAGACAACAAAAGCGGCCCCACTCACGAGGAGCGGGGCCGCCGTCTTCTCATCGATCAGGCCCGGAGGCCGATCGAGGAGGGATCTTCGTTTAGGGCAGGTACAGCACGCGAGTCGGGGCGCCGGCGGGCTGGCCGTTCAACCGGCCACGCACGAAGTACACGCCATGGGAGACGCGGCTGCCACTGTTGTCCCTACCATCCCAGCTGATCTCGTACTGGCCGCTTCCCTGAGAGCTGCTCACCAGGTTGCGTACCAGACGGCCGGCGACGTTGTAGACGCCGATCTCGACCCGCTGGTTGTCGTTGGGAACCGAGTAGGTGAGCACGACGTCGCGCCGGAACGGATTGGGATACGGCGAACCCATCCGGAACGAGTCGCGATCCAACGCGGCCTGGCGATTGGGCTGAGGATCGTCAGTGTCCTCCCCACAGTCCGGAGCCAGAGGAATGTTGTCGCCGTTGTTGATCGCATCGGCGCAGTACAGCAGGTCGCCGTACTTCTCCGAATCACCGTCGAGCAACGCCTTGTCGATCTCCTTGATCAACTCGCCGATGGTCTCGGCATCAACTCCCTCGCAGTCGATCTTGGTCGACAGAGCGAGGTTGATGATGTTGCCGTTGTTGGCGATCAGCTGGAGTTCACCCGTGCAGTAGTTCGCCAGCAAAGCAGCAAAGTGACGCTGCAGCTGCTTGTACTGGTTCATCGGGCGATCCGGATCGATCTTCGAGCAGAAGCCGGCAAAGTCGTCGGCCCAGTCGAAGAACACGGAAGCGTCATCCACGCAGGATGCGATCTTGGTGACCTCGTCACGCGTGAACTTGGTGCTGCCGTTGCCCTTCTGTGCGCACTGCTGCGTCCAGAAGCCAGGTGTGCGCGGGCAATTCTCGCCCTCTTCCTCGCAGGTGATCTCGCAGACGGTGGTCGCCGGCGCGGTGCTGCCACAGTCGTTGGTGGCGACTGCGGTGACCGTGAACTCAATGATTCCAGCCTCGGTGCAGATGTAGTCGCAGTTGAGCGTCACCGACTGGCCGGCTGGCACATCGAGGAACTCCTGCCGGCAGGTCGAGCCGCCCTCAGGAGTGATGGTAATGACGATGTCCTCAGGCCCATTGGAGCAGTTGGTGGCCTCGCCGGAGATCTTCACCGGGCTGCCGCCGACGTCCCCGGTCGGAGGTTCGGGCACGATGCACTTCACCTGCACGCAGGGCTCTTCGAGACAGGTCACCGTGGCGCGGGCCTCTACCGGCCCGACACCCTGCTGCCCACCCTCGATGCAGTCGCTGCGGAAGATACCGCTGGCCCGGGCCAGATTCTCGACCGGACCGA
>JBDHFY010000166.1:0-11526 GCA_039590195.1 Gemmatimonadota bacterium
TCTGGCCGCGCGGGTCAATGGAGCCCCGAGCATCTTCCTCAAGCTCGAGAATCTGCAGGTCACCGGTTCCTTCAAGGTGCGAGGCGCTGCCAACAAGATCCTCTCCCTGACCGAGGATCAGCGGGCCAAGGGCGTTGTCGCCTGTTCGAGCGGGAACCACGGGAAGGCGGTAGCCTACGTAGCTGGACGGCTGGGCATCCCTGCGACGGTATGCGTGCCGGTGTGGGTCGATCCTGTCAAGCTCGAGGCGATTCGACGGTACGGGGCAGAGGCTGTAGTGTACGGCAAGACCTACGACGAGGCGGTGACGCGGTCGGAGGAGATCCGAAGCGAGCGGGGGCTCGCGTTGGTCCATCCGTTCGACGACCCGCATGTCATCGCGGGCCAAGGGACCATCGGCCTCGAGCTATTGGAACAGGTCCCGTCATTGGACACGGTGCTCGTCCCCCTCTCGGGCGGTGGTCTGATTGCCGGCATCGCCGTCGCTTTGAGGGCAGAACAGCCTAATATTGGCATAGTGGGTGTGTCAGCGGAGAACGCGCGTGTCATGTACGCCAGTCTCCAGGTCGGCCATCCGATCGAATATCCGGAGGAGGAGACGATTGCAAGCGCGCTGAGTGGTGGGATCGGCCTCGACAACCACCACACCTTCCAGTTGGTTCGGGATTTCGTTGACGAGCACGTGCTAGTGGAGGAAGGTCACTTGAAGGAAGCCATGGGGTTCTTTGTCAAGGAGCACCGTATGATTGTGGAAGGCGGAGGTGTGGTGGGCATCGCCGCGTTGCTCGCGGGCAAGGTCGGGCAATATGGAGACCGAGTGGCCGTGGTGGTGAGTGGGGGAAACATCGACCTCGACCTACTAATGAGGACCGTCTCGTGACTCCATCAACGTCCCGCCCCCGGGTGGCACTCTTTGTCACGTGCATGGTCGATACGCTCTATCCTGACGTCGGCATGGCGGCCGCCGAGCTTCTCGAACGGCACGGTGCCGAAGTGATGTTTCCCGATGGGCAGACGTGTTGTGGCCAGCCGGCGTTCAATGCCGGCTACCGTAGAGATGCGCGGAAGATGGCTCGTCACTTCCTCGATGTGTTCTGGCCGCTCATCGATTCGCAACAAGTCGATGCCGTTGTAGCACCGAGCGGGAGCTGTGTGGCGATGGTGACGCATTTCTACGAGGTGCTGTTCGAGAGCCGTGAACACGCGCGTGACCGAGCACGGGCACAGCAACTGGCCGAGGTGACGCACGAGCTGACCCAATATCTGGTAGATGTGCTTGGTGTTGACACGACAGGCGCCGTGTTTTCCGGCAAACTGACGTACCATCCGTGTTGCCATCTGCTGCGGGAGCTCGAGGTGGACGCGCAGCCCCGGCAATTGTTAGCTGGTCTGGAGGGTGCGGAGGTCGTGGATCTCCGGGGCGCGGAGGAGTGTTGCGGATTCGGAGGGTTGTTCGCGCTGAAGAACGCGTCAATCAGCACGGCGATGGGCCGCCGGAAGATCAACAATATCTTGGCGTCACAAGCCAACGTCGTCGCGGTCAATGACGTGAGTTGTATGACTCAGCTGAACGGCCTTTTCAAACGTGAGGGCCATGCCTGTCGAGCCAGACATGTTGCTGAGTTGTTGAACGGTGGGGCGAACGCCCGAATGCCCGGTGAGGAGTGATTGATGCCCGTTGATGTCGGTGCACCGTACGAGACCCGAGTGGAGCAGGCGCTCAACGACGACGGCCTGCGAACAGCCCTGGATCGAGCCACCGAGCGCCTGAGCGGTCAGCGGGCCGCCGCGATGGCGGCGGTGGACAGCCAGAGGCTCCGTGATGAGGCCTGCTGCGTGCGGCAGTATGCCGTTGAGGGTGTCAGGTGCACTGGGCCAAAGATGCCGCCGAAGCGGGGCGGGTGATCGCCAAGATCGCAGATCACCACGGGGTCAAGCACGTCGTCAAATCCAAGTCCATGGTCACCGAGGAGATCCACCTCAACGATACTCTCGAACGAAGGGGAATCCGAGTGGTTGAGACGGACCTTGGCGAGTACATCATTCAGCTCGCTCAAGAGCCGCCGAGCCACATTACCGCTCCGGTAGTCCACAAGCGTGCGGAGGATATCAGCGAGTTGTTTCAACGTGAGCTGGGCATGCATCCCACGACCGACGCCGTTGAGATGTGCGCGGTAGCCCGCACCGCGTTACGCGGGGAGTTTCTGGACGCGGATATGGGAATCAGTGGCTGCAACTTCGCCATCGCCGAAACGGGCACGATGTGCATCGTGACAAACGAAGGTAACGGCAGGTTGGTGACGAGTATGCCAAGGGTGTACGTCGCCGTTGCCGGGATCGAGAAGGTGGTGAGGGCGGTCGATGACGCCGTCTTGTTGTGGCAGGCAGCCACGCGCAGCGCCACGGGACAAGAAGCGACGGTATACTTCTCCATGAGCAGTGGTCCGCGGCGCGAGGGGCATGCGGACGGCCCCGAAGTGATGCATGTCGTGCTACTGGATAATGGGCGGTCGCGGATTTTGGAGCGGGGATACGCCGACGTGCTGCTTTGCATTCGCTGCGGCGCATGTTTGAACGGGTGTCCGGTCTACCGCGAAATCGGCGGCCATGCCTATGGTCCGACGGCGTACAGCGGTCCGATCGGCGCCGTCATTACGCCGCTACTGGCCGACGACATGGCAAAGGCACGTGAGTTACCGTACGCCAGCTCTCTGTGTGGCGCTTGTCGCGATGTCTGTCCGGTCAAGATCGACCTCCCGCGCCTCCTGCTCGATCTTCGCTGCGAGCTTGCCGAGGCGGGCGGTCAGCCGGCGTTCGAGAGCGGCATGGCGCCGCTGCTCGAACGAGCAACGCTCAAAGCCTACGCGGAGATCTCACGAGGCTCCCGTCTCTACCGAGGAGTGTCGAAGGTCGTCGGCGCTCTTTCCCGGTTGGCCGCCGGAGGCAAGGGCAAAGATCTCAACTCGTTGCCGCCACCGCTCAATGCCTGGACGCGGACCCGGGCAATGCCGAGCCTGGCTGTCAAGAGCTTCCGTAAGCGATGGAGCGAGCGAGAGCGCCGTACCGGCAAAGGAGATGCCGAATGACCGATCGTTTGGCGGCCCGGGAGGAGATTCTCCAGCGTTTGAGGCGGGTGCTGAGCGCAGGCGGTCCTATGTTCCGCGGAGAGCCACCGGCCGCGAGTGCCGTGGAGTCGCGGATGACAGTTGCAGATGTACGAGACGATAGCCAGTCCCTCGCCGATCAGTTCGCCGCGAGTCTCGAGCAAGCCCTCGGTAGCTGTGAGCTGGTGGAGTCTCGCGAAGCTGTTGCAGACGTCGTCGTGCGACGGATCGTCGCGTGGGCGGCTGAACTGGAAGCACCGACGGTGGACGGGACGACCGTCGATGTGTTGAGCTGGGCGCCTGGTGAGTTGCCCGTTCCGGAACTCGAAGACCGGATGAGGGAACGCGACATTCGTCTTTTTGTTCCAGCCGATTTGCACGAAGATCAATCGAGGGCCCGGGCGGCGGCCTCTGTAATTGGCCTTACTTCCGTCAACGCCGCGTTCGCCAGCACCGGATCTGTTGCCCTTGTGCCCGGTCCCGGGAGGAGCAGAGCAGCAAGCCTGTTGCCGCTTCGCCACATGATACTGGTGCCCATGAGTAGGATCTATCCGACCGTCGAAGACTGGCTCCGTTCTCTTCGCCAGGCGGACCGCCTGAGAGATTTGCTCCAACGCAGTGCCCAGATTGTCTTCGTGACCGGCCCGAGCAAATCGGCGGATATCGAGTTGATCCTCGCTCTCGGGGTTCACGGCCCAAAAGTCGTCCACGCGGTGGTGTTCGATGACACGAATGGGGGATGATCATTGGGGCTGTGCAGCGTAGCGGGATTCTCCGTGTCTCCGTTGTGTTTACCCAACTCAATGTGCATCATACTATCATCTAGGAACTGTTGTGACCCCTGCTCGCCACGGCGAAGGGGAGGAAGCATCGAATGGAGCGTTTCGAGGCTCCGTTCCGACGATCATAAACTGCGGTTGAGTTGCCTTTTTGGGCGACCGACCTTAACCGCTCGGGGATGAGGGAATGTTCGAACTCAAGCCTCTTCCGGAGGAGAGTATTGCGGCGGCGCTGCAGCAGGCCGAACGGTACCGTCTGCTCAACGAAGCATTGGAGGCGGAGAGCATATGCCGGGATGTCATCGCCATCGATCCGGAGAATCAACGAGCGTTGATCACGCTCATTTTGGCGCTCACGGACCGCTTCAGTGAGGAATTGGGCGAGTGGCTCGGCGAGGCGAGCTCGCTGTTGCCGCGGCTCAACGAAGAGTACGCCCGGGCGTACTATGCCGGTATCATTTGTGAGCGGCAGGGAAAGGCGCTGATCGCCCATGGAACGCTCGGGGCCGGACCAGTGGCGTATGATGAGTTCCGCAAGGCGATGAATTGGTACGAGAAAGCCGAGAAGATTCGTCCACCCGGCAATGACGATGCGATTCTGCGGTGGAATACCTGTGCCAGATTACTCATGCGGCACAAGCATCTCCGTCCGCCGCCCGGGCCGCCGTTGAGAGACTCCAGCTCGTACGACATGGAGTAGGCCCTGCCGGGCGTTTCCGTTTTCGGCGATTCTCCGTCTTCACGGTGTTGCGTCGAACCTCTTCGATCAACCGGCGGTGTCAGATGTACGGTGGGTCCGTTGGTGTGCGGTGTGTACGGGGAGATCTCACGCTGACGTACCAGGGTGGTGGGGCTCAGCTCGCGTCCGAGCTGCCGTCACCGGTCTCCCCCAGTATCCATCCATGACCTGACGCCGGAGCGAAGCCCTGCGTGATAGCCGGGCGATGCACGGCTCTCGACGATCTCTCGGCATCTGGCGCCGTGGCGCGTGCCGAGAGTCTGTCTGTTTGGCGGAGCCGGCACAATGAGACCACGGCTGATTGGGCAAATGGGAGTCCCTATGCGTATTCCGCACCATTCACGCAGCCACCGCGCCATCGACTTCCTTCCTCCGTTCGTCCGGCTGGGTTGTCTCTGTCTGGTATTGTGTGCCGGCATCCCGGCGGACGTCCACGGCTCGCTGGTTCAGGAGAAACGGGTCGAGCTGACCATCACGGAGGGGACGTCCATTGCCGCGGCACTCTCGCCTGACGGCCGTACCGTCGCATTCGATCTTCTGGGTGCCATCTGGACGGTTCCCCTGGAAGGCGGGACCGCGACACGAGTCACCGACGACTTGGGAGACACCCGCCAGCCCGCGTGGTCGCCCGATGGAAGGCGGATCGCGTTCCAGTCATACCGCGATGGCAATTGGCACGTATGGACGGTGGGTGTCGGTGGAGGACAGCTTCGGCAACTGACGCACGGCCCGTTCGACGACCGAGAGCCGGACTGGTCGCACGATGGAACTCGGATCGCCTTCTCCTCGGATCGAGCCGGCAGCTATGATGTCTGGGCGCTCGAGATCGGGACAGGCGCGCTGCGTCGTATCACCTCGGCAACCGGAAACGAGTTCGCGCCTGCGTGGTCCCCGGACAATCGGGAAGTCGCTTACGTTTCGGAGCAGCAGTCCTCGAGGGGGATCTGGGTCGCCGTCGAAGGCGGGTCGACACGGCTTGTCGCTTCGGTTGCAGGACTGGCTGCAGGACCGTCGTGGAGCCCCGAGGGGACGGTGCTCGTCTATAACCTCGTCGAAGGCGGCCGCAGCCGTCTCGTCGTGACGGATCCCGCTCGGGAAGCGTCGTCCGCACGGCCCCAGCCGAGCGCACTGTCGGTCACCGCTCCCGATGAGGATGTTTTTCCTTTCCGCGTGTCGTGGCTTTCCGACACCGAGTTCCTGTACACCGCAGACGGAAAGCTCAAGCGACGTTCTCTGGAATCCCCGCGCTCAACCGTGGTGGAGTTTCAGGCCACAGTCTCCTTCGTCCGTTCGGCCTATACGAGACGACGCAGAGATTTTGACTCCGGCGATCCGCGTCCGGTGCGAGGCGTGGTGGCGCCGACGGTGAATCCCGCCGGAGATGACATCGCATTCGTCGCCCTGGGGGACGTCTGGGTGATGTCGGGTGGCCGTCCGGTCCGTTTGAGCGACGACGAGTTTGTCGAGATGGATCCCGCATGGTCTCCCGACGGCAGCCATCTCGTCTTTGGATCAGATCGGGCGGGTACGATGGATTTGTGGCTTCGGGACATGCGGACGGGTGAGGAGCGTCAACTGACGCGGCTTCCTGGTACCGAGACCGCGCCGGCGTGGTCGCCTGACGGTGCACGGGTCGCGTTTATCGCAGGACGAGGCGAGGTGCACGCCGTCGACGTGCGCTCGGGAGAAGTCACGAAATTGCACGAGCCGCTCTTCAATCCCGGTCGCCCGTCCTGGTCGGCCGACGGTCGCCGCCTCGCTCTCTCGGTGCTCCGCCCCTACTCATCCCGCTTCAGGGAAGGTCGCAACGAGATTCTCATCATGTCGCTGGGCGGTGAGGCAGATCGCCTTGTCAATCCACTACCGCACCGATCCATTGGCTCCCGAGGCATCGATGGTCCCGTGTGGTCCCCCGACGGCCGCCAGATGGCGTTTGTGACCGAAGGCGTCCTGTGGACGGTGCCGGTCGATTCGACGGGCGAGCCCATCGGGGCCGCCACAGTGGTGGCAAACGAGTTGGCAGGCTCGCCTTCTTGGACGGGGAATTCCCGCAGTCTGGTGTACCAGGCGACCGATCGCTTGAAGCGAGTGTCACTGGATGACGGGAACATCGAAGAGATTGCCCTCAACCTCACATGGCGTCCTCGGCAACCGAGCGGTGAGCTCATCGTGCATGCGGGCCGCGTGTTTGCGGGCGACTCTGAAACGCTCGACCGGAATATGGACATCATCGTAGAGGGCAACCGCATTCGTGAAATCGTGCCGCACCGGCGAGAGCTGCATGGCGGGCGAGTGATCGACGCCACGTCGAACACGGTTATGCCGGGCCTCATCGAGATGCACACTCATCAGAGCCCCGCGGCAGGCGAGGTCTTGGGTCGGATCTGGTTGGCGTATGGCATCACTACCGTCCGCGAGCCGGCGTCCGACGCCTACGGCGCGCTCGAGCGTCGCGAAGCGATCGGGGCCGGCGTTCGCACGGGTCCGAGGGAGTTCTTTACGGGAGGTACGTTCGACGGATCGCGAGTGTACTACGCGGGCACACCGGCGATGAACGCGGGGACGCAGGTGGAACTGGAGCTCGAGCGGGCAAAGATGCTCGGGTACGACATGATCAAGACATATGTACGGCTGCCGGACAACCTGCAAGAGCGGGTGATCGCGTTTGCGCACGAAAATGGCATGCCGGTGTCCTCTCACGAGCTGTACCCCGCAGTGGCACTCGGCGCCGACGGCGTGGAGCATATTCGTGGTACGAGCCGCCGAGGGTATTCCCCCAAGGTGAGTTACCTCAACCGCACCTATGATGACGTCATCCAGCTGCTGGCGCACAGCGGCATGACGATCACACCGACCATCGGCATCATGGGAGGCTTCTTTGTTCTTGCTGCCAAGGATCCATCGATGGTGAACGACCCGCGCTTCGAGACGCTCTTTCCAGCGACGGTGGTCGAGCGAACCCGTACCCGGGCAGAGGCGGTTCGCTCGAGTCTGAGCGTTCGAGAGTCACGGCTCAAGCCCTTCGGCGAAACCGTTCGCAGGGTGGTCTCCGCAGGCGGGCGGGTGATTGCGGGAACCGATTCACCGATCATTCCGCAGGGATTGAGCCTCCACACCGAGTTGCAGCACTTTGTCGATGCGGGCCTGACGCCGTTTGAGGCGCTTCAGACCGCAACGTCCGTGGCGGCCGAGGCGCTCGGGGTGGGCGATGAACTGGGATCGCTTGAGCCCGGCATGCTGGCCGACATGGTGGTAGTGGAAGGGGATCCGCTCCGTGACATCCGGGATGCGCGACGGGTGAAGCTCGTGATCAAGAACGGGGAGGTGTATACCCTGGACGACCTTCTGCAACGCCCGATTCCGTAGAGCCCCCCCTCCCCCCGGTCGGCGGTCCCGTGACCGCCTACCATGCCCGCCGACCTGATTTGCCAAACCGGTGGCGAAGGCGCGTCGGTCGCTGGACAGCCTACGTGGCCAGGCGCAGATTTAAGCCCGCGTCCCTTACGCAGCAAGAATAAGACCTCGGATGCTACAGCGAACACCGGGAGGAGCCTTGTCCACTTCGCAGATCAACCTCGCGTACGATCTTCGTACGCGCTCCGAACGCCGCGCCGCTCGTCATCATTCAGGGTGTCCTGCCATGGATACGTGGAGAATGACTGCCCGCCATGCACTGGTGCTCTGCTTGGTGCTCGTTCCCTTGGCCGCAGCATCACTCTCAGCCCAGCCTTCCGTGGACTTGCTGAGTTCTGCCGGTTACCGGGCGGAGTTCGCCACGGGTGAGCAGGTAGAATCGTACGACGTGGTGATAGATGGAGGGATGATCGTCGACGGGACGGGTAACCCGTACTTCAGGGCAGATGTCGGGATTCGCGGCGGCACAATTGCACGTATCGGGCGCCTTGGCAACGCGGCAGCGGGGCGACGAATCGATGCCACGGGCCTGGTAGTGGCCCCGGGCTTCATCGACCCGCACACCCATGCTCGGGGCCGGATCTTCGAAATGCCGCTGGCCGAGAGCTATCTCCTGCAAGGCATTACAACAGTCATCGACGGCAATGACGGCGGCTCGCCGCTTCCCATCGGGGAGTTCTTAGACAGCCTCGCGAGGCATCGGATCTCGCCCAACTTCGCGTTGTACGTTGGGCATGGAACCATCCGTCGGGCAGTGATGGGCATGGCCGACCGGAAGCCCACTGCGGACGAACTGGAGCGGATGAAGCCACTCGTTGCGAGAGGGATGGAAGAGGGAGCGTTGGGATTGTCGACGGGGCTTGCTTATGCGCCTGGCTACTACGCCGAGACAGAAGAAATCATTGCGCTTGCCCGTGTGGCCGCAGCGTACGGTGGTATCTACATCTCCCACATGCGGAACGAGGCGGAGACCGTCCTTGAATCAGTCCGGGAAACCATACGCATAGGGAAAGAAGCGGCGATTCCCGTGCAGATGACCCACCACAAGGTGGGTGGGCACCGGCAGTTCGGGCAGAGCGCTCAGTCCATCGAGCTCATGACGGAGGCTCGCTCTCGAGGCGTGGACATCACGTTCGATCAGTATCCCTACACGGCATCCTCAACCGGCATCTCTTTTCTCATACCCAGATGGGCTCATGCCGACGGCCGTATTCAGGAGAATCTGCGTAATACCAGTGCGCGCGCGCGGATCAAGGAAAGCGTCCTCGAGTTCATCGAAGGCCGATTCAACAACGACGCGTCCAAGATACAGCTCGTGAGTTGCAGGTTCGATCAATCGCTTGCCGGCAAGACCATCGCCGATCTGTTGAAGGATGCGGGGGATCCTCTCACGCCGGAGGCGGCGGCCGAAAAGGTCATAGAGCTCCAGGAGAATGGAGGGTGCGGCGCAATCTTCCACTCTTTTGCGGAGCCTGATGTGGAGCGTCTGCTGCAGTCGGAGTATGGCATGATCGGTTCGGATGGCAGCCTGACGCCCGTTGGTGAGGGGTCGCCGCACCCTAGAGCGTACGGCACCTACCCGAGGGTGTTGGGACGCTATGTCCGCGAGCGAAGAATCTTGTCTCTCGAGGCGGCTGTGCGCAAAATGACCTCGTTCCCGGCTCAGCGACTGGGGCTGAACGGTCGAGGTCTCATTCGCGAGGGGATGATAGCTGACATTGTCGTGCTCGACCCGAAAACGATCGCGGATCGGGCAACTTTCGTTGAGCCGCATCAGTACTCGGTAGGTGTTCGCTATGTCATGATTCATGGAGAATTGGCGATCGACGAGGGGAGACACACGGGAGCACGACCCGGACGGGTGCTGTACGGACCGGGGAAGGAGAGCCACAGATAGTCGTAGGTCAGCGCAGATTGTCTTTGTGGTGAGTTATGATGTGTGTGTACTCGTGTGCTGTGAGGCGGCGTTTGCACTTCGACCACGCAAGTGGAGTGGAGTGGTAATAGCAGCGCCGTTCATCTGCGATCGTCTGTGGCTACACGTGGCACTTTGAGGTGCCGCGCTTCGCGCGCATTTATCTGTGACTTTGTGACGTGACTGCAAGTACCGGAAACCCGATCCTCCCCTTCCTCGAGCAGCAGGGTGTCGTGATCCTGGATGGAGGACTCGCGACCGAGCTCGAAGCAAGGGGACATGACCTCAGGGACGACCTGTGGTCGGCGAGGATCTTGATGGACGCCCCGGAGGCTATTCGACAGGTGCACCTCGACTATCTGTCGGCAGGTGCAGACTGTATTGTGACGGCGAGTTACCAGGCCAGTCTGTCGCGCTTCGAACAGCGTGGCCTGAGCGAAGACGACGCGGCCGCACTCATTCGGCTCTCGGTGCGATTGGCGGTGGAGGCCCGTGACGACTTCTGGAGCGATCCCGAGAGTCGCCTCGGTCGGCTGCGACCCATCGTCGCAGCGAGCGTCGGTCCGTACGGTGCTTTTCTCGCCGACGGCTCCGAGTACACCGGTCGGTACGATCTGGTTGAAGAAAGTCTCGTGCACTTTCACCGGCCGAGATGGCAGATCCTCTCCGCCAGCGATGCCGACCTCTTAGCCTGTGAGACCATTCCATCACGCGGCGAAGCGCGGGCGCTGCGCTCACTTCTCCGCGAAGCACCCAAGGCCCATGCTTGGTTCAGCTTCAGTTGTCGGGATGGACAGCATCTGAGCGATGGCAGCAGACTGGCCGACACCGTGAGAGACATTGGCGAGGTCGAACAGGTCGTGGCGGTGGGCGTCAACTGCACGGCACCCAAGTTCATCTCGAATCTGATCGCCGAAGCTTCTGCCGGCTGTGACAAGCCGATCGTCGTCTATCCCAACTCCGGGGAGAAGTATGATGCCCAGCGCAAGCAGTGGCTGGGCACAGGCACGGCGGTGGATTTTGCCGACGCGTCAAGCGAGTGGGTACACCTGGGGGCCGATCTCATCGGGGGATGCTGCCGCACCGGACCTGAGCACATACGCCGGATGCGCAAACGGTTGCTAGGCGCGGGCAATGAGCGTCCTGCAAAGATGAAACGGAGTGGAAGCCATCAAACAGGAGATTCTCCGGCTGATCGCGGATAGAAAGGTCGACCAGATCGAGGCCTACCTGGACCGCCAGTTGGGCCAGTTGGACAACGAGGAAAAGGAAGAGTTGCTGGCGTGGATACAGCCACGGCAGTAACAGCTGTGGTGTACGCTTCGGCCGGTCGTCAACCTTCGAGCGGTGGTCGTCGGACCGATCCCGTCCGCGTTGCCGTTGTGATATCCTAGCAGCAAATTGGAGATCCGAACCGGCGGAGTGGTCGTGTGGCAGGCCTGCCGTTAGCAGCTGGGTGGCGTCGGGCAGGATCTTTTCGGGAGGCAGAATGAAACATGTTCAATTCGGGCATTGGATAGCCCTTTTGATGATTGGTGTGGTGGTGAGCGGCTGTGGAGATATCGCATCGAGGGG